>CANGPA010000004.1 GCA_947455645.1 Hyphomicrobiales bacterium
AAGAACAGCGTGCATTGATGTTTGATACTATCGGACCAAAATTCACGTGCCGAAAATTTCTCGCGAATGAACACGCTACCGCCGTGAATGAGCACACCCAGAGTCGACAAAATGCCCCCATTCGAATGATACATCGGCAAACAATCATAAAGACGATCCGCTGGTGTGACATTCATAACTGCCGAAAAGCCAAGCGCCATGGCGCTAACGCGATAATGATTGATATTCGCCGCTTTCGGCATGCCCGTGGTGCCCGACGTATAGACATACACACAGCGATCATCGAGCGTGAGAGAAGCCCGTTCCTCGAGTAACAAAGGTTCTGCGGGATAAGCGTTGATGATCTCTTCGAGTCGATCAGAACGCTCACCACCATGCACGAAAAGTTGTGGCGCATCATCAAGCGTTTCGACAGCGGTTTGATAGATCTCGAGATAATCAGACGCAACGATGGCGAGTTTTGGTTTGACGATGCCGACGGAATGGTGAAGCGCTTGGCCGGATTGACTCGTGTTGATCAATGCGGTGGCGCCCCCCGCACGCGCGATGCCCAACCAGATGCACAAATAGTCGGGCTTATTGGGCATCATCAACACAACGGAATCGCCTTTTTGGAGTCCTTGCGCGCGCGCCCAACGGGCATAGCGATTGATCCGTTCGTTAAGGTGTTGGTAGGTGAGCGTTTCCTGCGCACTGACAAGGGCGATGCGACCGGCATAGCGCGCGGCGACCAACTCGAGCCGCTCAAGAATTGTGATTTGTGGTGTGGCCTTAATCGGCTTGACGCGGTTGAGGGTACGAAGCGCGCCGCGCAAATAGGCGACCTCGCTTTTCAGGCGCGACAAAGCCCTCATAAATCGCCTCCCCCAATGATCATCGCTTCAGTTTGTCCGAAGCGATAATGGATTGTCGAGCATGGCGGAGCGGTCGGGCGTGTCAATCCCCGGTTGGCCGTTCATCGCTGCCCACAGCCGATCGATCGTATTTTTTTCGAGATCGCGCGTGATGAAAACAAGCCGCGTGCGGTGATCGGAATCAGGCCAAGCCGCCAAACGAAGCGGCGGATGAATGACATGCTGCACGGCATGAATCACCACGGGTCGTGCAGGATCATCTGTTAGTGATACAAGTCCCTTCAGACGCAAAAGGGCCGGCCCATGCGCGGATTGCAGCAAAGCAAGAAACATCTCGAAGGCTGCGGGCGTTATGCTGTCGGCGCTGGTCAGACAGAAGGCACGGATGTGATCATCATGCCGATTGACGTCATGGGCTTGGCCAAGATCATGAGGGCGAGGATCATGATGGTGGGGATCATGATCGTGATGATGATGATGCTCATGGGGGTGACCGTGATGAGGATCATGGTCTGCATAGGCCTCGATTTTCAACCAGTCCGCGACATCGGGAATTTTTTCAGACAGAGCAAAGGGACCAAGTGCGATCAAGGCAGAGGCGGGCGCTTCGCCTTTTTGCGCATCGAGACGCGGAGCTGCAGGGTTGAGCGCTTTAAGACGCTCATCAAGCGCGACGGTATCGGAGACGAGATCGGTTTTTGTGATTACAAGACGATCGGCAATCGCGGCCTGTTTCACCGCTTCGCTGTGATGATCCAACGTGCTCATGCCATTGACGGCATCGATCAAAGTCACGACGCCGTCGAGCGCATAACGTGCAGCGAGATAGGGATGCGCAAGAAGCGATTGCAAAACGGGTGCGGGGTCGGCAAGTCCTGTCGTTTCAATCACAATTCGTTTGAATTCATGAAGTACGCCGGTGTCGCGTTTTTTCATCAAGTCAGACAGAGTGTCGACGAGGTCGCCGCGAATGGTGCAGCACAGACAGCCTGAAGCCATCAGCACCATGCCATCATCACGCGTTTCGATGAAGAGATGATCGAGCCCGATGTCACCAAATTCATTGATGATGACAATGGCGTCTGAAAGCGCTTCGTCTTTCAAAAGGCGATTGAGCAGCGTGGTTTTACCTGCGCCAAGAAAGCCTGTGAGGATGGTAACGGGGACGGGCTTTAAGGCCATGATCAGGATGTTGCTTTTCGCTCGACCGCCATTGTGAGCGCGATGGCCAGAATGACAAGACCTCCGCCGGCATATTGTATCGGCAAGAGGCGCTCACCCAAGACGATTGCCGATGTGATGGCAGCCACAACCGGCTCGAGACAAAAGACGAGACCGGCAACAGAAGCGGAAATGGTTTGCAAAGCAAGAATTTGAAACGCAAAGCCCATCACAAATCCCCCAATCGTCAGCCAGATCGGAACTGCAGCGAGAATTTGTGTTTCAAAGGAAAAGACGCCACCCGTAGCCACAACGGATATCAACGCACCGGGCAGAACAATGGCTTGGGTGATGACAATTTTTGCCGCATTGCCCGTTGCGCGACATCGGGTGCCCGCAAAAAATTGCATTGCAGCCGAAACACTTGCGAGCGCGGCAAGAGCAACGCCCCTTATATCGAGATCGCCACTGGCGGTACCCAACACAAGCACAACACCGACAAAGGCAAGAGCAACAATACCGAGCATTGCGGGTGTCAGGCGTTTCTTGTCGACAAATGGACTCGCGACCACGATGAGAATGGGAAACGTATAAAAGATAACGGCCGCCACAGTGATCGGTATAAAGGCCACCGATGACAAATAGCCGATGGATACGCCCATGCTTCCCAAACCGAGAAGCACGAGAGGTCCACGATCCGATCGCGGCACGCGCAAGGAGCCGCCGGTGAGCAGCGCAATCGCAAGACCGATGGCGATCATCACGAGCACGCGCTCGGCCACGATCATGGGGCCTTGCACACCGAGCTCGGCCGAAATTTTTGCGAATGTTATATTGAACCCGTAGAAAAACGCGCCGATGAGGGCAAAGCCTATTCCACGTCCTGAATGCGAGGACTCCACGCGTTTCTCCCCTGTCGTGCGCCAAACCAAAAAGTTGTACGGCGCGCCTTTGTTCGTGTGAGCCAGTCCTACGCGGAGTGGGGTAATGCCTCAACCCTCGATTTCGGAGGGCTCCTCACCCGAAAGTGCGGTTGACCGCATCCGCAAAGGTCCTGAAATAAGCGGACCGCGCACTTTCAAGGATGAATACCGATGCTTTGGGCTCTTGCTGCCGTAATCGCCGCCGCCGCGCAAACGGCCCGCAATGCCATGCAACGGAGTTTGACTGCCCGCATTGGCACCGTGGGTGCCACGCAAGTGCGCTTTTTATACGGTTTTCCCTTCGCCCTTCTGTTTCTGACGGGTGTGGCAAGCGTGACGGGCGAAGGCGTTCCGTCTCCTGATCTGCGGTTTTTCGGCTTCGCGCTGGCGGGTGCCGTGGCGCAGATTTTGGCAACGGGCCTAATGCTTCTCGCCATGAAAGAGCGGTCTTTCTCGGTGACCACGGCTTACACCAAAACAGAGCCGGTGCAGGTGGCGCTGTTCGGCGCGGCGGTTTTGGGTGACACGCTCTCTGGGACCGGCCTCGCGGCCATTCTGGTGGCAACGCTGGGCGTGATCATGATGGCGGTAAAGCCGGGCGAACGGCTGACGGCGGCAGGGTTGAGACCCGCTCTTGCAGGGATGGCCGCGGGCGGCCTCTTTGCGCTGGCGGCTGTGGCCTTTCGGGGCGGTATTTTGGAGCTCGGCGATCGGTCCTTTGTGCTCAGAGCCTCGACCATGCTTGCGTGGTCGCTCGGGTTGCAGACGCTCATTCTTGTGGCGTGGATGGTCTTGTTCGACCGCAAAGCCCTGACTGCAAGCCTTTCGGTTTGGCGCTCCTCGCTGTTTGCGGGATTTATGGGGGCTTTTGCCTCACAATTCTGGTTTATCGGTTTTTCTCTCACCGCGGCGGGGAATGTGCGCACGCTCGGGCTTGTCGAAATGATTTTCGCGCAAGTGGTGACGCGCGGCCTTTTGAGTGAAGCCACAACCAAACGCGAGCTTTTCGGCATGGCGCTGATTCTGATTGGCGTCGCCGCGCTCTTGATGCTCGGCTAGCCCGCCCGGGCGGAGATGGCCAATGCATGGAGGCCTTGGGCAAATTCGTCAGCCAACAGCGCATTGATGGCCCGATGCATATCGACACGGGTTTTGCCGGCAAAGGCCGCGCTCACAATGGTGATTGAAAAATGGGTTTCCCCACCCGGCCGGGCGCCCGCATGACCGGCATGCTGGTGGGAGTCATCCACAACGCTGAGCGTGATGGGGGTAAAAGCGGCCTTGAGCTTCTCTTCAATCCGGTCGCGCATGGTCATTTTTGACAATCCTTACCTGTGCATCAATTCGCCTCGGGCAAACAAGACTTGTTTGAACCCCCAAGCGGCGTCTATTTAGCGCTCATGGATCCGAAGTCGAAACTCTACGATAAGATTCGCATTCCGCCACGCAGCCGCCGGGCCAGTGCCGAGGCGGAGACGCCGCGTTGCGAACATCCCGGTTGCACTGCGCCCGGACCTCACCGTGCGCCCAAGCGCCGCGGCGAGGAAGGGCGTTTTTGGCAATTCTGCATGGCGCATGTGCGGGAATACAACCAATCCTATAATTATTTCGCCGGCATGACCGATGATGCGATCCGCTCCTATCAGAAGGAGGCGCTGATCGGGCACCGGCCCACGTGGAAACTCGGCGAAAACGCCGCCAGCGGCACAAGACGGTCAAAAAAGAAGGCGGAAGACGTCTATGTCGACCCGTTTGACCTGTTTGACAGCGCGGATACGAAGAAAACCAAGCGGAAAGCCGAGCCTGAAGGCCCGCGCGTCGGCACGCTGGCGCTCAAGGCCTATGAAACGCTTTCGCTCGAAGTGGGGTCTGATTCGGCCACTGTGCGGCTGCGCTACAAGGAACTCGTGAAGCGGTTCCACCCCGACGCCAATGGCGGCGACCGCTCGCTAGAGGACCGTCTCCGAGAGATCATCCATGCGTATAATACATTGAAAGCAGCGGGCCTCGCCTGATAGAGAGAATGTATCGGGTTCGTATGTGAGCCCTTGAAATCCAAATCCGGACGATCGTGAGCGGTCATCCAGCGGCACCTGGAAGCGGTGTGTCGTTTTCGACATTGATGTGAGGTTCAAGCGTGACTGCCACCCATTCTGTTGCCGGTATGCCGGACATTACGGTTTCTGCACGAGACCTGTTTGGAATCGATTCCGATATCAAGGTGCCGGCCTATTCGGTTGCCGATGCCCATGTGCCGGATCTTGATCCCGATTATCTGTTCGACAAACAGACAACGCTCGCCATTCTCGCCGGCTTTGCTCGCAACCGCCGCGTGATGGTGTCGGGCTATCATGGCACGGGCAAATCAACCCATATCGAGCAAGTGGCCGCGCGGCTCAAATGGCCGTGCATCCGTATTAATCTTGACAGCCATGTGTCGCGCCTCGATCTCGTCGGCAAAGATGCGATCGTGTTAAAGGACGGCAAACAGGTCACCGAATTTCAAGACGGTATTCTGCCTTGGGCTTTGCAGAATAATATCGCACTTGTGTTTGACGAATATGATGCGGGTCGCCCCGATGTGATGTTCGTGATTCAACGCGTGCTGGAAGTGTCCGGCAAGTTGACGCTGCTTGATCAGAAGCGGGTGATCCGTCCGCATGGTGCGTTTCGCTTGTTTGCCACCGCAAACACGGTTGGCCTTGGCGATACGTCGGGCCTTTATCACGGCACGCAACAGATCAACCAAGGACAGATGGATCGCTGGTCGATTGTTACAACGCTCAATTATTTGCCGCATGACAAGGAAGTTGAAATCGTGCTGGCAAAATCAAAGCACTATCAAACCAAAGAAGGTCGCGACACGGTGAACCGCATGGTGCGCCTTGCCGATCTCACACGACAGGCGTTCATGAATGGTGATCTGTCCACCGTTATGAGCCCGCGTACCGTGATCACATGGGCCGAGAATGCGGAAATTTTTGGTGACATCGGCATGGCGTTCCGCCTGACCTTCATCAACAAATGCGACGAATTGGAACGTCCGCTTGTTGCGGAATTCTATCAACGCAGTTTCGGTGAAGATTTGCCGGAAAGCGCGTTGAATGTCGCGTTAAGCTGAGGCGGAACGGCAAAGCATCGTGTCGACCTCAAACCGCAAACCCGCACAACCCAAAGAAGCGCCTACCGAGCCGTTCAAGCGTGCGGTGGTGGGTGCCATGCGTGCGATTGCGGGCAAGAGCGAACTTGATGTGACATTTGCCAATGATCGCCCCGCTCTTTTGGGTGATCGCGCACGCCTGCCCGAACTGCCGCGCAAAATGACAAAGGCCGATGCCGCCATCTTGCGCGGTCATTCGGATTCGATGGCGTTGCGTTTGTCTTGCCATAATGATGGCGTGCATCGCCGCCTGTTGCCTGAAGGCCAAACGGCCCGCGCGGTTTATGATGCGATTGAGCAGGCACGATGTGAATCGATTGGCGCGCGGCGCATGGACGGCGTTGCATCCAATCTCACCGCGATGCTGGAAGACAAATATCATCGCGGCAATTTTGATCAGGTCACCGAAGTCGCCGATGCGCCAATCGAAGAAGCGCTCGCCATGATGGTGCGTGAGCGGTTAACCGGCGCTCCGCCGCCTGCGGCCGCGCAAAGGCTCGTAGATCTTTGGCGGCCTTTCATCGAAACAAAGGCCGGAGCAAGTCTTGATGATTTGCAAAGCCGCATCGATGACCAGCGCGCCTTTGCGCGCGTCGTGCGCGATCTGCTTGTAAAACTGGATATGGCTGAGGAGGCGGACGCCGACTCAGAAAGCAACGAACAAGACGAAGAGCAAAATTCGCAAAGCGAAAGCGAAGAGCAAGAAAGCGGCGAGAAGGAAGAGCAAACCTCGACCGAGGAATCGGAATCAAGCTCAGCCGAGGAGTCAGAAGCCGAGACCGAAGACGGTATGGCTGATGCGGAAGACGGGCCGACCGATGACGAGATGAGCGAAGACGATATGCCGGATACGGATGAGTCGGACTCAACGCCGCGTCCGCCGCCGCCGTCCCGTCCTGAAAAGCCTGTTTCTGATTATAAAGTCTTTTCGACCAAACATGATGAAACGATTGGTGCGGAAGATTTGTGTGATGGTGAAGAACTCACGCGCTTGCGGGCCTATCTCGACAAGCAGATCAATCATCTCTCCGGCGTAGTCGCGCGCCTTGCCAATCGCTTGCAGCGCCGTTTGATGGCGCAACAAAATCGGGCATGGGAATTTGACCTTGAAGAAGGTGCGCTTGATCCAGCGCGTTTGACACGCATCATCATCGATCCTTACCAGCCGCTCTCGTTCAAACGTGAGAAAGATACGAATTTCCGCGACACCGTGGTGACGCTGTTGATTGATAATTCAGGATCAATGCGCGGACGCCCGATATCGGTTGCCGCAACATGCGCGGATATTCTCGCGCGGACGCTTGAGCGTTGCGGCGTGAAGACGGAGATTCTTGGCTTCACGACGCGCGCCTGGAAGGGCGGGCAATCCCGCGAATTCTGGCTGCAATCGGGCAAGCCCAATATGCCGGGTCGCCTGAATGATTTGCGTCACATCATCTACAAGGCCGCGGATGCGCCGTGGCGTCGCGCGCGCAAAAATCTCGGTCTGATGATGCGCGAAGGATTGCTCAAGGAAAACATTGATGGCGAGGCGCTGGATTGGGCGCATAAGAGATTGTTGGCGCGTCCCGAACAACGCAAAATTCTGATGATGATTTCGGATGGCGCGCCGGTGGATGATTCAACCTTGTCGGTGAATCCCGGCAATTATCTTGAAAAGCATTTGCGTTTCGTGATCGATGAAATCGAAAACAGGTCGCCCGTTGAATTGATTGCCATCGGCATCGGTCATGATGTGACGCGTTATTATCGCCGCGCCGTGACGATCGTTGACGCCGAAGAACTTGGCGGTGCGATGACTGAAAAGCTCGCCGAACTTTTTGATGATAATGGGCCGGGCGACAAACGCCGCGCGGCGTGAGCCGATAAGCGTCATTTTGTGTTTGCGTTTTGATTTAACATATCGTCATGCCTGCTCTTGGGGCGGGTATCCATGACTATCCTTCGATCAAACGAGCATCGTCTCAAGTCGTGGATGGCCGGGCTAAACGCGGCCATGACGGATCAGAGAATGACGCATCAAATCATGATGCGTGCGGCGTGAGACTCTTTTCAGACAATCGCGATTTTCAATTGTCGGCCAAGCGCCTGCGCGGCGCGGGACAATGTGCCAAGAGTCAAGGATTGGTTATCCGGATCGAGTAAGCGGTCCAATTGGCGGCGATCTGTTTTCATCCGCGCTGCCATTTCTGTTTTTGTGATGCCTTGTTTTTTCATCGACTCCTCAATTTGCCAAGCAAGCACACGCTTGATCGCAACAGCTTCTGTTTCTGCACGTAGGCCTTGCTCATCAAGAAAATCGTCAAATGTTTCGGTGCTGATGTTTTTATGTTTTTTACGCATCTTCACACTCCTTTTTACGCTTGATCGCGAGCGTAAGGTCATGCTGCGGCGTCGCTTGTGTCTTCTTTAAAAAGCCATGCAGCAAAATCATCTCACTCTCAATCATCACAAATAAAACTCGTGCAATACGCCCTTGAGTCAGTGAACTTCTCACTTCCCAAATTCCGTGACCCAAAGAGCGGCATACAGGCATACCGATGGGCCATCCAAACTCAACCGTTTGAATATCTTGCCCGATCATGCGCCGATCATCGCTTGAAAGATCAAGCAACCATTCCCGCACAGGCTTTGATCCCGTTGCGGTTTGATAAAAACGCGCCGTAACTTTTTTCGGCAGCGAAACCATAGATAAGACGTGTCATTTTTGACACGAATTGTCAAGGCAAATTTCAATGCCGCGCGGCGTGCGTTTTAGCCAGCCGTTTTCTCGGCGCGTTCCATCGGCAAGATCACACTCATCAATGCGCCATAGGGCAGCAGCGCGATGAGCGCGACGAGCATCTTCACCGAGAAGTCGAAGATGGCGAGGCTCTGCCACCGCAAAACCATTTGACCGGCAACAGATACGGCTTCGGCCATATAGCTTAAATCATCTGGATTGGTTTGAAGAGCGACATCAAGGAACTGCGGAAAAATAGCTGCGAAAGCGAGTGAGAAGAAGAGTATCGTATCAAGCGCTGAACCTATGACGCTGCCCACGAAAGGTGCGCGCCACCACGCCTGTCGCCGCAAGCGGTTGAACACCGTGATGTCGAGCAATTGACCCACGAGAAACGCCGTGCCCGAAGCCAGCGCAATGCGCGGTGTGGCGAGCCAGATCGACAACACAACAGCAACTGCAAAGCCTGCGACAACCAATTGACGGGCGACGCGCGGACCATAGCAACGATTGGTCAAATCTGTGACGAGAAACGCCACCGGATAGGTGAATGCGCCCCAAGTGAGATAATCACCAAGGCCAAAAGGCTCGAAGGGATATTGAACGAGAATGTTGGAGGCCACGACGACGAGAGTCATGGCCAAGACCGGCAGAATGAGCCGGCGAAGAGGGAGGGAGGTCATCGCACTGTCCTTCACGCTGACGGCAAATTACCGACGCAATTTCGTACTCTACGAGCGGCTGACGGCAGAGGCCGACGCCGAAAGAAGGTCTTCAATCAGTGAGCGGCGAGTTTCTTCTCGATGTCGCGCTTCAAATCGCGCGCATGCTGCGAGAGGTCCTCGACATGAGCCTTGACGAGAAACGCGTCGAGACCGCCGCGATGCTCAACCGTGCGCAAGGCATTGGCCGACACGCGCAGGCTGACCGAACGGCCGAGCGCGTCTGACTGCAAGGTCACCTGGCAGAGATTGGGAAGGAATTTCCGCTTGGTCTTGCGGTTCGAGTGGCTGACAAGCTGCCCGCTCAACACGGCCTTACCGGACAATTCGCAACGGCGTGACATGGTTTTCAGTCCTTATCGATCGAGGAGCCGCGCCGTCCAAACCCGTCTTCTGAAAAGACGGAGGGCGGCTGATGCCGCCCCAATGACGTCGGACCCCTTCTAGAATTGGGTCGAGGGTCTATAGGGGACAAGGCGCAGGAGCGTCAAGCGAAACCTGCCCAAAATATGCCATGTCGCTGCGATAAAGACCGACACACAAGCGTCAAATCCTGCATTCATCTCTTTTTGCTAAAGAAGATTTGACGATTCACCGCATTTTGGACCAATTGACCCCATGGCCCCTAGGAATTTTGCCCGGCTTTCGCGCGTTTTACAGCTTGCGCCTTTGTTGGCTTCTGCGCTGGCGATCGCACCCGCGCGGGCGACCGAGGCCGCGGCACCCGTCATTGTGACCTATGGCGTCTCCATCGCCCATGTGCCGATTGGAACGGCTAAATTTTCCGAGACAGTGAAGGACCAGACGTTTCACCTGCATCTGGCTGCCGAATTCTCAGGGCTCGTTCGGATGTTCTTCGCTCCGGATCTGTCGGCCGACTCCGAAGGCAGTGTCGTCAATGACCGGATCGTGCCCAAGCACTACCAGATGATCGTCAATCATCCCGACGACCCCCAAAAAGTCTCGATGAGTTTGGTGGGCGGAACCGTGGTTTCAGCCGAACTTCACCCGCCATTGACCGTGCGGGCGGACCGCATTCCGGTTTTGCCAGAGCATAAACATGGCGTTGTTGACCCTTTGAGCGGCTTTTTGATCCCAATGAAAATGGGAGCCGATGTCACGCCAGAGCTGTGCACCCGTGTGATCCCGGTGTTTGACGGGGGCGGACGCTTTGACATTACGCTTTCCCCCGGATCGGCGGGAACACTCGATATTCCGGGGTATAAAGGGCCCGTTGTGACGTGCCCTGTGCGCTACACACCGATTTCCGGCCATCGGGAAAAGAAAAACAATGTCACTTATATGGAAAACAACCGCGACATTTCGGTGACTTTGGCGCCTATGGCGGGCAAGCCCTATCTGGTTCCGGTCAAAATTTCGATTGCGACGCTTATCGGCGATATCCGGCTTGAAGCGGAAAAGGTCGATGGCCTCGAGCTGAAACCTGACACAAAGCCAAGCAACACATCAGCCAGCAGCACGTCAGCCAGCAGCACGTCGGCAAGCAGCACGTCGGCAAGCAGCAATTAGAAGCCTTGACTGGCGATCTGCCGCGTCCCGATTTGGGAATTTTGCGTCCAAAATACCCTCAATCAAGGCATGACTGCGTGAAAAATCGGCCCCAATCCGCCCAAAAATCACGCCCATTTTCATCAAATACCGCGCATTCGAATCAGAAAATCAGCGATTCGTGCCTGATCCGTTCTTGTTTCGCGCCAATTCTTAACGCGGTGTCTCAAAAGCGGGATCTTGGCTTTCATACTTTTTCAACCGACCGATTTCGTGCGCCGCGCAATAGCGATTCGGACGCGATTCGTTCCCCGCCCGTTCAAGCTGTTAATGAAATCTGACGGGACTTGTCCCATTCTGGGACATTTCCGGTTTGACTTTGGGTCCTCCGCTCGGGCAGGGTCCGCGTCTCACGAAAAGCAAGCCATGCCCCCCTCCCCCCTTCCGCCCCATTTACGCGCCCGCGGTGTCAACGCCGTTCTGGGTCCGACCAATACGGGCAAAACCCATCTCGCGATCGAGCGCATGCTGGCCCATCCCTCCGGGATTATCGGCTTGCCGCTGCGCCTGCTTGCGCGCGAAGTGTATGGACGCATCGTCGACAAAATCGGCGCGCCTGCGGTGGCTCTGATCACGGGCGAAGAAAAAATCAAACCGCCCGGTGCGCGCTATTATGTGGCGACTGTTGAGGCGATGCCGCGCGATGTCGATGTGAGTTTTGTGGCGATTGACGAATGTCAGCTCGCTGCTGATTTTGATCGCGGCCATGTGTTTACCGATCGCGTGCTCAATATGCGCGGGCGCGATGAAACCATGTTGATTGGCGCGGAAACCATCCGCCCTTTGCTGATGCAATTGATCCCCGGTGTGCAGACGACAACACGGCCGCGCTTGTCGCAATTGAATTTTGCGGGGGATCGCAAAATCAGCCGTTTGCCGCGTCGCTCAGCGATTGTCGCGTTTTCCGCGGATGAAGTTTATGCCATCGCCGAGCTTATTCGGCGCCAGAGTGGAGGTGCCGCGGTTGTGCTGGGCGCGCTTTCACCGCGTACCCGCAACGCCCAAGTTGCGCTCTATCAATCCGGTGATGTCGATTACCTCGTGGCGACCGATGCGATTGGCATGGGGCTTAATCTCGACGTTGATCATGTGGCCTTTGCGGGTGATCGGAAATTTGATGGCGCAAAATTTAGGCGCCTCGTACCTGGCGAATTCGGACAGATTGCCGGACGCGCGGGACGCTATCTGAAAGACGGCACATTCGGATCAACCGGACGCTGCCCTCCGTTTGAAGACGAGTTGGTTGAAGCGCTGGAAGCGCATCAGTTCCAACCGCTCTCGATGCTGCAATGGCGCAACCCGCAGCTTTCGTTTGACTCGCTGGCGTCCTTGATCCGGTCGCTTGATCAAACCCCGACCGAAGAAGGGCTCACCCGCGCCCCGCTTGCCGATGATGTGCGGGCGCTTGAAGCCGCCTCGCGCGATCCGGCGATCCGCGCGGTGGCAAGCGGACGTAAAGCCGTCGAACTGCTCTGGGCCGTGTGTCAGGTGCCCGACTATCGAAAAGTCTCCCCGCAAGCCCATAGCGACCTTGTGACCACGCTTTATCTACATCTGATGTCCAAAGGCCGCGTGCCGCATGACTGGTTCGCGCGACAGATTGCGGAGGTCAATCGCACCGATGGTGATATTGATACGCTGTCCGCGCGGATTGCCCAGGTGCGCACCTGGACATTTGTTGCTAATCGAGAAGACTGGCTGGATGACCCAGCGCATTGGCAGGACGCCACGCGACAGGTAGAAGATGCATTGTCAGATGCGCTCCATGAGCGCCTGGCTCAACGATTTGTGGACCGCCGCACCAGCGTGCTGATGCGTCGGCTGAGAGAGAATGCGATGCTGGAAGCGGATATTACGGCGACGGGCGAAGTGCTTGTCGAAGCCCACCCTGTTGGCCGCCTGATCGGCTTCCAGTTCGTGCCCGAGTCAGACACGGGATCAACGGAGGGCAAAGCGCTGCGCGCGGCCGCCCTCAAAGCGCTGGGGCAGGAGTTTTCAAACCGCGCCACACGCGTGGCAAATGCCGTCGATGAGGCTTTTGCCTTGAGCCATGATGGCGCGTTGCGCTTCCTCGGTGAACCGATTGCGCGGTTGAGTGCGGGCGAGAAACTGCTCGCCCCGCGGTTTAGGCTTCTGGCCGATGAGCATGTCGAGCCGGCCGACCGTGAAAAAGTTCAGGCGCGGATTGATCTGTGGCTGAAGGCGCATGTCGAAAAATTGCTCGGGCCGCTTTTGAAACTCGAAGACTCCGAGGCGCTGACCGGCATGGCGCGCGGCATCGGATTCCAGATTGCGGAATCACTCGGCGTGCTTGACCGCGCGAAAGTGCATGAAGAGGTCAAGGGCCTTGATCAGGATGCGCGCGCTGCCTTGCGCGGCCTTGGCGTAAGGTTCGGCGCTTATCATCTCACAGTGCCCACTTTGTTGAAGCCTGCACCGCGCGCACTTGCGTGCCAGCTCTGGGCTTTGAAAGAAGGCGGCGCCGAGGTGAAAGGCCTCGATGATATTCTGCATTTGGCAGCATCGGGACGGACCTCGATTCCGGTTAACCCCGACGTGCAAAAGCCACTCTATCGCGCGGCCGGATTCCGCGTGTGTGGGGATCGCGCGGTGCGCGTTGATATTCTTGAACGTCTTGCGGATCTCATTCGCCCTGCGATTCAGTATCGTCCCGGTATTACGCAAGGTGAACCACCTGCGGGTGCTGCGGATGGCGAAGGCTTTGTGGTGACCGTCGCCATGACATCGCTTTGCGGCTGTGCGGGTGAAGATTTCAACTCGATCTTGAAATCGCTCGGCTATGTGATGGATCGTCGTGCGGGACCCGCGATCAGCGTGCCGCTTGCGAAGCCCGCGGCCACCGAGCCTGTCGTTGCAACACCATCGACGGAAGGCGCTTCTGCTGAACAAGGGGAAGCAGCGACTGATCAAAGTGATGTGACGGACGCGTCAAGCGTTGAAACGGCATCCGAAGAACAAGCGGCAGAAACATCAAGCACTGAAACAACAAGCGTCGAGCTCGCCCATTCAGACACAACACCGGTTGAAGCGGTGCCCGCCGAACCGGTGATGATTGAAGTCTGGCGACAACATCGCCATCGTCCGCAAGGGCAGCGTCCGGATCGCCGCAAGCCACAGCACCACAAAGCGCGTGCAGGACAGGCGACAACCGCCGCTGAACCGCAAGCGACAGGCGAAGGGGCATCGCAACCGGAACGGCCGCAGCGTCATCATGAAAAGCGCAAGCATGAGGATGGCGAACAGCGGCGTGATCGCAGACCGCATGCAAAGAGCGAGCGTGATGACAAGCGCGGACCACGGCCGGAAGGACGCGACCGCACTAAGGATCAACGGCGTCAACCGGACCGGGGGTGGCAAGATCCACCACGCGCGCGCGAATCCAACAAAGCGCCCGATCCTGATTCACCTTTTGCAAAATTACTGGCGCTGAAAAACCAGATGGAAGGCAAAGACAAAGGCTGAGTCTTTGTCTGGCATGGTTTCATTTTTAGCGATTGAAATCGACGCCACATAACGCGCGCTTAACGTATCACGCGCGTTATGGTGTCTTGTCGTTCACAAGCAGTGTACGCGCGACAATGTCGCCCAAACCATGCGCTCGCAAGGCGCGATCAATCGCGAACAAAAGATCCGAGCTGACGCGACCCGCATCATCAACTTCCGCGACAAAGGCGGTCAATTCAAACTCTTTCGCAGCTTCACCGAGGCGCTTGAATTGTACATGGGGCGCGGGATCGCGCAGCAATTGAGGATGGGCTGTGGCCACCTCGCCGATCAATTTTGCGACCAGATCCGGATCCGCATCACGCGCAACAGGAACAGCCACAACGACGCGGCTTGTGCGATCATTATGCACGCGGTTCTTGACCATGCCGGATACGAGCGAAGAATTCGGAACGATCAAAACCGAGCGATCAAAGGTTTCAATTTCGGTGGCGCGCACATTGATGCGTTTCACATGGCCCTGCTCTTCGCCGACAACCACCCAATCGCCGACACGAATGGCGCGCTCCCACAAAAGAATTAATCCAGAGACAAAATTATTGACGATGGATTGAAGACCAAAACCGATACCGACAGACAAGGCACCGGCCACAATGGTGACCTTCTCAAGGCTCAGACCAAGACCACTGAGAGACACGGCGGCCGCAACAATAAAGCCCGCATAGCCGATACCGGTGACAATGGAATTACGCAAACCGGAATCAAGATGCGTGCGCGGCAGATAAGTGCCGGTCAACCAGCGCTGCAAGGCACGGGTGAGAAGAATACCCACGCCCAACAAGAACACAGCAAACAAGGCCGCGCCGAATGAGATGGTCACTTCGCCAATGGAAAAGCCGAAAATAACCGCTTTCAAAGGCAAAAGAATATCACCGGAATCAACGCGCCAAGGCGCAAGCGCCAGTGTTACGCCCAAGCCCAGAACGAGCAATTGTGTGAGGCCAGAGAGAATAACCGATAATTGTTCGAGCGCGGGGCGCGACAGACCTGATGCTGTTTGAATGGTTCGAAATGCGCGTGTGCTCGGCGACAGCAGAAGATTAAAAGAATCTTGAGCAATCTGCATGCCCAAAAACGTCAACACGGCGAGAATGACGAGGGTTACGAGTTGATCCGCCAGAAAAGCGGAAAGCGCCGGATACCCAAATACAGCAGACAGCACGATGCCCACCGTCATCACCCATCCAAAGAGGCGGGCGAACACAATCCATATCGGACGGCGCTCAGCGGCGGCCTCGCTACGATCTTCCGGCTTTAAACTGTTGAGACCCACCGCAAGCGCGGCCGCGACAAGCAAAGCGAAAATCGATTTCGAGAGAACCGAAAGGCCAAGCCCCGCAACGATGGCACGATTAATGGCTTCAACCACTCGACCTGCAGCAATCAACAAAGCGATGCGTCGTGTGAGGGCTGCGAGTTTTTCGGCTGAACGATCGCCAAGCTCAAGCACACGCCATTCCGGCTTGGCTGTTGCCAGCAACCCGCCAGCCAGACTTGCGATGAAACTAATGAACACAACCGCACGCAAAAACGCGACCATAACGGGTTCAACGCGATTGGGCAGAAGTGCGGCACCGTCAATGGCCTGTTCAATCGCAAAAATACCCGCGAAGGGAATCACAAAACCAATGACGCCCAAGGCAACGGCGCGCAAGGCACGTTGAAGGCGCGTGGGATTACCAAAGCGCGTATTGCGCTCGATCATCGCCAAAACATTTTTGCGCGCAATCAGGGTTGCAAAGGCTGTTGCCGCAAGGCCCAACAAAATCAAAAGACCGCCGAGAAGGCCCGCAGTTGCCACCGCGCGCTCAATCGTATCGCGCGCAACAATACCTAAAGCGCGCACATCATGTGTGAGATTCAAAGCGACATCGGACCACAAAGCCGGTGACAGAATGCTTGCGGATTGTGTGAAGAGTTGCTGGGTAAAGAGGGCGCGCCGTTTATCGGAAATGGCTGTCTGGAGCTGTTCGGATTGAACCGAAAGCGTGCGTGCCAGCTTCACCGTATCATCGACATCTTTCAGAGCCTTTTCGCGGTCGTCGCGCTCTTTGGAAATTTCGGGACTTTCAGGTGGCGCCTTTTCATCCGGCTTTGGACCCAATTCTTTCAAACGCGAACGAATGGCCTCGGCGCGGGGTGATTGCTCATCGGCAATGGATTTAACCGATTGCGCAATCACATCGACGCGTTTGCGGCTTTCCTGCAAAGCGGATTCGCCGATGGGCCGCGTGTTGAGCCCTGTCTCAATACTGTCGAGTTCAAGGCGCAGCGCATCAAGCTGTGACCGGATGGCGGACTGATCCTGCGCAAAGCCGGAAGCGGGGATGAGAAGAAGAATCGTGAGTGCAAAAAGCGCTGATGCGATGGAACGGATCACACCATAGGATAGTGGTTTGCAAAGCGGCACGAACCCGATCCTCCGAATTTTTAACTGACCAACACGCCGAGATCAGCGCATGAGTCTCTCGTAACGCGAAAAATCGGCTGACGCAAAGGTGGATTAGGGCTTGGCTTTTGCGCGCTCGATGCCTTCGAGGATCAAGCGGCGCGCTTCCTCCGCATCGCCCCAGCGCACGATCTTGACCCATTTGCCGGGCTCCAGATCCTTATAATGCGCGAAAAAATGTTCGATCTGCTGGATCGTGATTTCGGGAAGATCGGTGTAATTGCTGACTTTCTCGTAGCGCTTAGTGAGTTTTGCGCTGGGCACAGCGATGATTTTTTCATCACCGCCTGATTCATCTTCCATGATCAGCACGCCCACGGGACGCACGCTCATAATCGCGCCGGGGATAATCGCGCGGGTATTGGCGACAATCACGTCGCACGGATCGCCATCGTCAGACAGTGTATGCGGAATAAACCCGTAATTGCCGGGATAGCGCATGGATGTGTAAAGAAAACGATCAACCACAAGGGCGCCGGCTTCTTTATCCATTTCATATTTGATCGGCTCGCCGCCAATCGGCACCTCAATGACCACATTGACGTCATGGGGCACGTTTTTTCCAAGTGTCACGGCGTTGAGGTTCATGGCTTCGCTCGCATTCTTTCACAATCTGTGCGCGGAAATTGTGAGCGGTCGTAAACGGCAGGCGCATGCGACACAAGAAAGACTTTCGGGGGAGAGTGATCGGATCGGGTGCGACCATTGATCACGTTGGTGTAATCTGCGTGACGCTTTCACTCATCTCTTTGTTTTAACGAGACTTTTTTTCGTGATGACAGAAGAGGCATCGGCAAAGACGATGTAAGTGCTTTGACAGAGGAAGGGTGCATCGCCATAGTCCGGCGCTCCATGACCGATCACGCATCCTCCCATCGCAAGAGCCGTAACCCCTATTATCGGGGTCCGGTGAGCGACCATTTTGACGGCGAGCATTTTTTCAACCCAAGCCGCCGCTGGGGAAAATCTGCAGCCGATGTGATGCGCTGGATGATGGAACGCAAGCCTGAGCGTTGGCCTGATGCGCATCCGAGTCCTTTTTCTGACGTGCCACCCCATCGCGTTGCAGGACGGGACATGCGCCTGTCTTTTGTCGGCCATGCGAGTTTTCTGCTGCAAACCGGCGGGCTCAATATTCTGATTGATCCCGTCTGGTCGGATCGTGTGTCACCCGTTCGCTTTGCCGGACCCAAGCGCGTCAATCCACCGGGTGTGCCGTTTGAAAAACTGCCGCCGATTGATGTCGTGCTGGTTTCGCATAATCATTATGATCATCTTGATCTGCCCACATTGCGACGACTTCATGCTGATCACGCCCCGCGTGTGATCACACCGCTCGGCAATGATACGATCATCCGTGCGGCGCATGCGGGCATTCGCGCCGAGGCACATGATTGGGGCGCACGCGTGGAACTTGCACCGGGTGTCGTCTTACATTTCGAAGAAGCCTATCATTGGTCCGCGCGCGGCATTCGCGATCGTTTGCGCGCTTTATGGGCTGCTTTTGTGCTCGAAACACCGAGTGGCAAAATCTATCATGTCGGCGATACCGGCTATCATGATGGCAAGATTTTTCCGGCAGCGCGCGATAAGCATGGCCGTATTAAACTCGCGATCTTGCCGATTGGCGCTTATGAGCCGCGCTGGTTTATGGCGGAACAACATATGAATCCGGATGAAGCGGTTCGTGCGTTTATGGCGCTCGGTGCCGAACGGGCTGTGGCCCATCATTGGGGCACATTTCAACTCACCAATGAAGCGGTGACGCGGCCGCCGGAAGATTTGAAAAAAGCACTCATCACGCACAAAATCGATGAAAAGCGCTTTTCTGTTTTGCGGCCCGGTGAAGCAATTTCACTCTGAGCGCAGCAGCGCGTTTATTTTTTCGGCTGCACGAAGATGTTGATGGTTGTTTCGGGTGAATTCGATTTTTCACCAAAGGTCACATATTCCTCGATGAAGGCATCCTTCACCACGACGTTCTTCGCATCAAGATAGGCTGTGATTTCCTCATAGGCCCCATCAATCTCGTCATAAGAGGCGAGATGAACGAAGCGAATGGCTTTGCCCGTCGGCGTTTCACCTAAACGAATATCCGGTGGTAAATCGGCCGATTTTGTGGTCGGCTGCACGGCGATGGGCAGCATGATGTCATATGTGAAGCCTGTGTCACTTGTTTCGATAAACAAAGTCAGCGGATAACCCGTCACTGTGAGATTGGCTTTGTCAGACGCGGTACGCAGGGTGGCGACCACGTCGCGAATATGATCATAGGCCTTTTCCCAGTCAGACTTGCCATGCGCGATCAAAGCCGGCCGCGGCTCAAGCATCAGCGTATCGGGTAACACAACTTCCATAGCGGGTGGCGCCAGGCTCTTTAAGGCTGCGTTGGGTTGATCCGGTGCTGCCGGAGAAGCCGGCGCACCCGGTTGCGGGGCAGCGGGCGCATCCAATGCGCCTTTGGGAGCATCAAGCGGGAACGCGGGTGCGGCAGGCAACTCCGGCGGCGGCGCGAGCAGTGTTTGATCAAGAGCCTGCGCGTAGCTCGGCAAAGGCCCGGCGCCCATAACAAAGGCGAGCCAAAGCGTGAGGGCACAGAAGAGACGCCGTGACATTTGCTCGTTTCCACCCATTTTGTGGCCGTAACCCTGATTCGATGAGGACGATAGACCAGAAGCCCCAAGCGATTAAGGGAAAACCAGATAATCGGGCGGATTTGAGACAAAATTATCGAACGATCCATAAACAGACGATGACGATGAAGCGGCACAGCGGAAGCCTCCGCGTCACCGCAATGACTGGCCTGAAGACCAGCCGCCATGCTAGGAGGCGCTCCATGAGGAGTGGTGTCATGACGAGCCCGTTGGCCGGTCGGCCCTATGTCAAAATGAATGGCGCCGGTAATTCGATTACCGTGCTTGATTTGCGTGGCACGCCGCTCGGCGTAACGCCCGCGGAAGCGCGCGCGATTGCACGCCAACAAGCAACTTCGTTCGACCAGCTGATGGTGATTTTTGATCCGGTGACGATTGGCAGCGATGGCTTTCTGCGGATTTTTAATACGGATGGCAGCGAGTCATCAGCCTGCGGGAATGGCACGCGCTGCGTGAGCTGGCATATGCTTGAAGGCTCGGACAAGACCACTCTTGTTTTGGAAACAAAAGCCGGACGGCTTGATTGCCGCCGCGATAGCGCGTTTGCCTTCACCGTCGATATGGGTAAGCCACGCTTTGGCTGGGATGAGATTCCGCTTTCACGCCGTGTGAGTGATATTGATCATATCGATTTTTCGTATCAGACCACAAATGGAAAAACATTGTCTGATCCGGCTTGCGTGAATATGGGCAATCCGCATGCAATCTTTTTTGTCGATGATGTTGAAGCCTATGCGCTCGATATAAACGGACCCATCCTCGAACATGATCCGTTATTTCCGGAACGGGCGAATATCTCGCTCGTAGAAATGCGGGATCGTGGCCATATCATTCAGAAAGTATGGGAACGCGGTGCCGGTTTGACGCTCGCCTGCGGATCAGGTGCATGCGCTGCCGTTGTAGCAGCAGCGCGCCGCGCTCTTACAGATCGCAACGTAAAAGTCACATTACCCGGCGGGGATTTGGTGATTGAATGGCGAGAATCCGATTCACATGTGTTGATGACAGGACCTGTGGCGCTCGAACATCACGGCGTCTTGGATGAGAGCGTCTTCAAGGATATGAAGTGATGAGCGTCTCTCTGGTGACGTTGGGTTGTCGCCTCAATCTCGTTGAATCAGAGGCGATGAAAAATGCCGCGCAAAGCGCGGGGCTCGACGATATCGTCATCATCAATACCTGTGCGGTGACGGCAGAAGCGGTGCGCCAAGCGCGACAGACGATCCGAAAAATCAAACGCGAAACACCACATAAGAAAATTATCGTCACGGGATGCGCCGCACAAATCGAACCGGAGCGCTTTGCCGCAATGGACGATGTGACTTTGGTTTTGGGAAACGAGACGAAGACGCAAGCGGCAACATGGCAAAATTTACGGGACGATTTATCTGCCTCTGCATTTTCCAATCCCGCGCATGAATTTGAGCGTGTGCGCGTGTCGGACATTATGACGGTCAAAGAACATGCGCCGCATTTTGTGTCAGCATTTTCAGAAAATACGCGGGCCTTTGTCGAAGTACAAAACGGATGCGATCATCGCTGTACCTTTTGCATTATTCCCTACGGACGCGGTGTATCCCGCTCTGTGCCCATGGGTGATGTGGTCGATCAAATCGCGAAACTGGTCGATGCTCATCACAAGGAAGTCGTGCTCACCGGCGTCGATCTGACAAGCTATGGCAGTGACCTGCCCGGCGCGCCCAAATTGGGACGCCTCGTCAAATCGATTTTGCGGCATGTGCCGGAGTTGAAACGACTGCGCATCTCATCAATTGATTCCATCGAGGCCGATGAGGATTTGATTGAGGCGATTGCGACAGAAGAGCGATTGATGCCGCATCTTCATCTCTCGCTTCAATCAGGCGATGATTTGATTTTGAAACGCATGAAGCGCCGTCACACACGCGCTGATGCGATCCGTTTTTGTCACGAGATGCGCAAGGCGCGGCCCGATCTTGTTTTTGGTGCGGATCTGATTGCGGGATTTCCAACGGAAACCGATGAGGCCTTTGAAAATTCACGCGCTCTTGTGGAAGAATGCGGCCTCGCTTTCTTGCATGTCTTCCCTTATTCGCCACGCAACGGAACCCCGGCCGCGAAAATGCCGCAAGTCAAAGGCGATGCGATTAAAGAACGCGCGCGCCGCTTGCGCGCATGCGGTGATCACGCCCGCGCAACCCATTTGCAAAATCTGATCGGGACAGAGCAGGAAATTCTGGTCGAACGCGGTGGCGTCGGCCGCACGCGCTGCTTTACGCAAGTATTTGTGGGATCGCGCTTTGAGCCCGGTTCGCTTGTCACTGCAAAAATTGCGGGACAGGATGGCGAGCGTTTGACGCTCGCGTCTCAAATTTGAAAGACGTTCGCTTCACTTAAGTTCAAGGCAAGAAACCGCATGCGTCCAAGCGTGGCAGCATATGCGGGGATGGTGGGGCTTCAACAGCAATAGCGGGTTTGTTTTTATAAAGCGGCACACTTATGCCGCGCGCATGCAAATGGAGTATTTCTCCGGTTTCTTTGCCATCGCCATAAATCGGATCGCCAAGGATGGGCCAACCCATGGCCTGACAATGCACACGCAATTGATGTGTGCGACCGGTTTGGGGTTTGAGCTCAAGCCAGGTCGCGCCCTCGCATCGCCCCATGACGCGCCATCCAGTTTGAGCCGGCAGGCCTTCAGGATCGGGTTTCATCCACCAGCCTTTCGAGCGGTCCATCTTGCCGAGCGGCATATCGATGAAGCCGTCATTCTCTTGAGGTCCGCCGCGGACAATGGCCCAATAGGTTTTCTCCATTTTGCCATCACGGAAAAGTCGCGAAAGATCATCAAGCGCCTTGCGATGACGCCCAAGAACGAGACAGCCGGACGTATCCTTATCAAGCCGGTGCGCCAGCATCGGTGGTTGTGGCAGGCCGAAACTCAAATGCGGGAAGAATTGCTCCATGTGATTGCCGCGGCTCTTGGCATTGGGATGCGCCTCATGCACCGCAATGCCGGCGGGCTTGTTGATGACAAGCATCATCGCATCGCGATAAAGAATGCGGCCTTGTATGTCTTCTGGCGTCATGGGCGCTCTGTAACCCTTCCGTTTGTCGCGGGAAAGCATTATCGAGAAGCCATGAGTGACGAAACGCCCAAAAAGCCCGGATTGATGGCGCGCCTGTTTGGTGCGGGCACGCCGCCGCAAGCGCCGGACCCAAGCATCGATGTGCCGAAGCTCAGCTGGTGGCAGAAACTCAAAACCGGCTTGTCCCGCTCGTCATCTTCGATTGGCCAAGGGATCACGGATCTTTTCACCAAGCGCAAACTTGATGCGGCGACTCTTGAAGAGTTTGAGGATGTCTTGATCCGCGCGGATCTCGGCATAAAAGTGGCCACCCGCATCATCGATGCTGTGGGCAAAGGGCGCTATGGCAAAGAGATCAGCGGCGAGGATGTGAAAGCCATTCTCGCTGAAGAAGTCACCAAGGCTTTGGCGCCGGTTGCAAAGCCTCTGTTGATTGATGACAGCAAAAAGCCGTTCGTCTTATTGATGGTGGGCGTGAACGGTGCCGGCAAGACAACAACAATCGGCAAGCTCGCTTCAAAATTTAAAGCCGAAGGTCGTCATGTGATGTTGGCCGCAGGCGACACATTTCGTGCGGCTGCGATTGAGCAATTACAAGCGTGGGGTCAACGCGTGGGTGCGCCCGTCATCACGCGCCCACAGGGCTCGGACGCTTCAGGACTTGTATTCGATGCCCTGGAAGAAGCCACGACTTCTCATGCCGATATCTTGATGATTGATACGGCGGGACGCTTGCAAAATCGCAGCGAATTGATGGCGGAGCTTGAGAAGGTCATTCGCGTTATCAAGAAGAAAGACGCCTCAGCGCCTCATGCCGTTCTTCTGGTGCTTGATGCAACCGTTGGACAAAACGCGCTTTCGCAAGTCGAAATTTTCGGTAAAATCGCGGGTGTCACAGGTCTCGTGATGACGAAGCTTGATGGCACCGCGCGCGGTGGCATATTGGTGGCCCTCGCTGAGAAATTCGCTTTGCCGATTCATTTCATCGGCGTGGGCGAAGCGGTGGATGATCTAGAACCGTTTCAAGCGGATGAATTTGGGCGCGCTATTGCGGGGCTTGATGAGGCGCCTCAGTCTTCGCCCGCTCCCACGGCATAAACACCTTCCGCACCAATGCCTTCGTCAAGCATAAGACGCGCGCGGGCGCGCAGTTTTTCGGTTTCACTTTTCAGCTGACCGCACGCTGCTAAAATATCACGTCCGCGTGGTGTGCGCACGGGTGAGGCATATCCGGCGTTGAAAATCATATCGGAGAATTTTTCGATCCGCGTCCAGTCCGAACATTTATATTTTGTGCCCGGCCAAGGATTAAACGGAATGAGATTGATCTTGGCCGGAATGCCTTTGAGAAGGCGAATTAATTCACGCGCATCGGCGGCTGTATCATTCACACCATCAAGCATCACATATTCAAATGTGATGCGTCGCGCATTCGACACGCCCGGATAATTGCGGCACGCATCGAGCAAGTCCTTGATCGGATATTTGCGATTTAAGGGCACAAGTTCGTTGCGCAACTCATCACGCACCGCGTGAAGCGAAATGGCAAGCATCGAGCCAATCTCGTTACCGGCCTTCTCAATCATCGGCACGACACCGGATGTTGAAAGTGTGATGCGCCTACGCGACAAGGACAAACCATCACCATCCATCACGGTGGCCATCGCATCGCGCACATGATCAAAATTATAAAGCGGCTCGCCCATGCCCATAAGCACAATGTTGGACACGGCACGATCCGCGTCCGGTACAAGACCATCGGTTGGGCGTGACGCGCCAGGCCAATCACCCAGACGGTCACGCGCGATCATCACTTGCGCAACAATCTCGGCGGCGGTGAGATTGCGAACCAGACGTTGGGTGCCGGTGTGACAGAAAGAACAGGTCAGCGTGCACCCGACTTGCGACGAAATACACAAAGTGCCGCGGTCGCTCTCCGGGATGTAAACGGTTTCAATCTCCGCACCCTTATCATGCAGCCCCATGGGCGGCATGCGGATCAACCATTTGCGCGTACCATCGACGGAAATCTGTTCGGAGACGATGGTCGGACGATCCAATGAATAGGCGTCCGCGAGAGTCGCACGCAATGTCTTTGAGACATTGAGCATCACATCAAAGGACTGCGCGCCGCGATGATAGATCCAATGCCAGAGCTGATTGACGCGCATGCGCAATTCACGCTCCGGCACGCCAATAGCGGCCAATTTTTCCGAAAGGGCGGGCCGGCCAAAACCGACAAGCGAAATTTTACCAGCGACAGGCATCGGTGCCGGCGCAAGAATTTCTGCGGTTTTTTCGATTCCGTCGGCCGCGCGTGCGACGGCGCTGTGGGTCACGGACAGGCCTTTTTCACCTGATCAAGCGCCTGAGCGAAACCGGCCATGGCATAGGTGTCGGTGAGCGCGTTGCCGCGCTTGGACGTGAGCTTGAGGACCGCTTGCGGCGCTTTTTTCATCTGCTCGATAACAGCCGGATCATCCTGCGGGGACTTCATCCACGCATTGCCCTGCACTTTCGTACTCACAGCAAACGTCGTCTTACCCAAGACAAGCTGGCCGTCTGCGCCTTCCTTCGGTGGGAAGCCCAGAACGAAGCTGATCTCGTCACGCACATTCTCCTTCGGGCGTGAAGAGACAAAGAAATAGGCCTGATCCCGCGTAAGGCCTGCGGGTTGGCGATCCTTCGGCATCGAAAGCGCATAGCAGACGCGACCGGTTGGCGTGTCGGAGGCATAGACCGCCCAACTGCCAAAGGCTCCAATCTGGGTAGGCTGACCTTGAGTGGCCGGAGTCTGGACCGGCGCCGGAGTTTGCGCCTTTGGTTTTGGCGTTTCTGGCTTTTTGGTTTGAGCGGACGCGTCCGTTGCCAGCGCGAAAAGGCCCGCAACAACGAGTGCACTTGAAAGAAAGGTCCGGACGGAACGACGAATCATGGACGGCCGAGGCTCCAAAACGGGCTATTCCCGCGACAGCGCGATACCCTAAACCGCTTTGATAGGAAACCAAAATTGTTAAATGATGGCTTGTTCGCCGTTTTCTTCCCCTAAAGATTGTGCCAAACTGTCGCATCCGCACGGACGTAGCGGCGGCGCTCCGGCGGCAAGACTTTCAGAGGTATCTTTCATAGTGTCGATTCAAGAGGAGCTCGGTGCGCTCGTTCTCGCCGTAGCAAAAGATCGTGATCGGGAGGCCTTCACACGCCTTTTCGACCATTTTAGCCCCCGATTGCACGCCTATCTCCTGCGTTTGGGGTCGGATTCGGGTTCGGCCGAAGAAATCCTCCAAGACGTGATGTCCACGCTTTGGAACAAAGCCCATCTGTTTGACCCGAGCAAATCCTCGCTGGCAACCTGGCTCTATCGCATCGCCCGCAACCGACGGATCGATACGTTGCGGCGCGACCGGCTCGAATATTTTGATCCGATGGATGCGCCGGATGTGCCCTCCGAAGAGGAGGGGGCTGATCGTCGGCTCGATATGAGCCAGCGCGAAGACCGCATTCGCGAATCACTCGAAGGCCTTCCGCAAGATCAGTTGGTTTTGATTCGCATGGCGTTTTTCGACGATTTGTCACACAGCGAAATTGCCGAAAAAACCGGCCTGCCCTTAGGCACCGTAAAATCGCGGATCCGCCTCGCCTTTACCAAATTACGCCGCACGCTCGAAGCCAATGGCGTGATTGACGCTGGGTAACATTCAGGCCCCTTCGACACCACAGGCGTGCGCAAGGCGATCAATCGTCTCGGCCAGAACGATATCGCGTTCGGAGACGCCTTTCACATCGTGACTGGTAAGCACAATATCGACCGTGCGCCAGACATTGGACCATTCGGGATGATGATCCATTTTTTCTGCCGCGAGCGCGACACGCACCATAAAGCCGAAAGCGGCACTAAAATCGGAAAATAAAAATCGCTTCTCGATTGCGTCACGTCCTGCACAGTCCGCCCATCCCGAAAGACGTGTGAGAGCGCTCTTGCGCGCGTCGTCGTTAAGTTTTTCAGCACGGGTCATCACAAGATCCTTTAAGCGGTTTGGCGCACCGGCATCACAGCATGCGCTTCGATCAAAGGGTATGACGCTTCGATCACATAAGGTCCACCCCCGATTGAGGCGCGTGATGAAAAGACTTCAAACGACTCAGCATCAAACCTTAAGGGCGGAACATGCGCGAGCATGCCGAGATAATTTGCCAATTCGAAAGGCGACGTATCTCTTAGACGCGCGAGCGTCACATGGGGTGTGAATTTTCTTGTCTCTGGTGCAAGACCAACGCGGCGCATGAGACGCTCTTGCTCGGCCTGTAACTCCATCAACTGAGGCGTCGGCTGTACTTTCGCGACGAGCGCGCGCGGACGATCGCCACCAAAAACACCAATGCCCTCGATTGTTACCGGAAAAGCGGTGCGCGACACGCGACCCAACACCATAAAAACATCACGCGCGGTCAGGTCGTCAATATAGCCCATAAAGCGCAATGTGATGTGGTAATTATCCGCTGTGATCCATCGTGCGCCTGAAAGTCCGCCACGAAGCGTTGATAAATGATCCGCAATATCATCGGGAATTGCGAGGCCGGTGAAGAGTCGGGGCATGGATGCCTCCTTCATCAGTCAGCACGCCGTGCACGTCATGACGGCCTGCGAATCAACCAAGTGAAGTCGAACATACGATGCCGCGTCGCACAAGAGCGGAAGGATGCACAGGCATCTCTATGACATAAACCTTAATCGTCACGGTGTGACGATTCGTCTTGCGCGCAGTGCCTCGACAAAGACCAATCCGATTCCGCTTACGAGGATGAACGCGGCGCCGATAAAGACGGGAAAAGGCGGCCAATCCCCCCAAATCAAAAAGCCCCAACCAAAAGCCCAGACCAATGTGATGTATTCGAAAGGGGCGATGGCGGAAGCAGGTGCAAGGCGAAAGCCTTCGAACATAAAATACTGACCCGATGCGCCTACAAAACCCAAAAGCAAAAGCAAAAGGCACTCGAATGATGTTGGTGTGAGCCACACAAAAGGCAGTGTCGATGCGCACACCAAAACAACAATGGCGTTAGATGCGAGCATCAAACTCAACGAACCTTCTTTGCGGCCGATCAAGCGAACAAGAATATTGGTTGCAGCCCAACAGAGCGCTGCGAATAGAACGAGAAGAACAGGAACGATATGGGTCGTGTCACCCGGTTGTGCGGCAATGACAACGCCGACAAATCCCAAAATCGTTGCCGCCCAACGCGCAAGACCCACGGTCTCTTTCAAAAAAACAATCGACATGATGACGGCGAAGATGGGTGTTGAAAAATAGATGGTGACCATCTCGGCAAGATGCAGCGAGCGTGATGCGGTGAAATAAGACAACCAAGCCATCAAGATGAGGGATGAACGCAATAAGAGCTGATTGCGACTTGTACCCGTCGCAAGCTCACGCACGCGCGCAGGACCCAACAGAAACATACAAAGCGTAACAATCAGAATTGAACGCGAGAATAAGACTTCCCAAACAGGCAAGCGCGCCACAAGCCATTTCACAGTGGCGTCTTGAATCGAAAAAATGGAAAAGCCGATGAGCGCATAGCCGATGCCAAGCATCGTCCTGTTTTGAGGCTCTGCGGATTGGGACATCGACGTTAAGGACTAAACCAGACAGGAGCGGCGCGAAGGGGCCTGCAGAGTGGCGGCAAGCGGCACGCGCGACAAGGGGTTTATGTCGTTTTTATTTGCTTCCGTCTGGCTTTTGACTAGAAAGCCACATAAAGCCACACCAATCGGAGCCTTCTCTGATGTCACGTCCGCTCGCCATAGACCGCCACGGGCAGATTCTGCAGGCGCTTGAAGCGCAAGGGTCGGTCAGCGTCTCGGACTTGGCAACCCGCTTTGGCGTTTCGATGGAAACGATCCGACGCGATTTGAAGGCGCTCGCTGAAGAAGGCCGGCTCGTCACGGTTCATGGCGGGGCGCATCGTTTGACCAATGAACCGTCCCTATCGCGCCGAACGATCGACAATGCGGAAGGAAAAGCCGCGATTGGACGTGCGGCAGCCGAGCTTGTGGAAGATGGCATGGCCATCCTGATCGATTCGGGCTCGACGACTTTGGGGCTTGCCCAATCGCTGGTCGGGCGGAGCAATTTGACCGTTTTGACAAATTCGCTGCCCATCGGATTGCTGATGGCCCGTACAAGGACCATCCGGACCATTTTGCTGGGTGGTGAAATCGAGCCCAATGACGAGGCCGCGTTTGGCCTTGATACACTCGATCTGATCAAGCGCTTTCGCGTCGATCTGGCCTTTATCGGGGCGGGCGGCATTTCCGAGACAGGCGATTTTACCGATTATACGCGGCTTGCTGCTGAACAAAGGGCGCTGATGATGGCCTGCGGCCAAGCGGCCTATGTGCTCGCGGACCATACGAAATTTTCAAAACGAACACCGGTTTTGATTACCCCCGCGCCGCAACTGGCCGGCTTGATCACCGACCGCTTGCCCAGCCAGGAACCGGCCGCAATCGCCGCGTCACAAAAATGGCCTATCCGACTGGCTGGATCCAGCGTCTGACTATTTGTGGTTTATTGACAGATTTTGTGGTTTTTTCTAACATCCCATTCATCGCTTCCCGAACCAGACCCTCGCCAAGGAAAAAGAGTTTGCCCATGACCATTCCGTTTCGCGGCCCCGCCGGGCAGGAAACCACACCCTATCTTCTGACCCCCGGCCCGCTGACCACAACGCCAGCGGTGAAAGAAGTGATGCTGCGCGATTGGGGTTCATGGGATGCCGACCTGCGCGCTGTGGTGGCCTCGATCCGGACGCAGTTGCTCGATATTGCCGATGCCTCTCAGGGCTTCGACTGTGTGTTGCTGCAAGGCTCGGGCTCTTACGGTGTGGAAGCTGCACTCGGCAGCTTCGCGCCAAAAGACAAAAAAACACTGATGCTGACAAATGGCGCTTATGGCGAACGCGCCATCAAAGCGCTCTCTTATATGAATCGCGATTTTATCTCTTATGAAACGGATGAGCTTGAAGCGCCTTCAGCTGAAGAAGTTGCCGCTCTGCTCAAAGCCAATCCCGATATTGCTGCGGTGTTCATGGTGCAATGTGAAACAACGAGCGGCATTGTAAACCCCATCGAAGACATTGCGGCGGTGGCACAAAAGGCCGGTTGCATTGTTATCCTCGATGCGATGTCGAGTTTTGGTGCGATGGATCTGTCAATGAAGCGCATGGGGCTCGATGTGTTGATTTCATCAGCCAATAAATGCATCGAAGGCGTGCCGGGCTTTACCTATATTCTCGCGCGTCGAGATTTGCTTGAAGCCTCTCAAGGGCAATCGCATTCCCTCTCGCTCGATCTGTATGAGCAATGGGCCTATATGGAGAAGAGTGGCCAGTTTCGGTACACGCCGCCAACCCATACGCTTGTGGCTTTTGCAAAAGCCTTGGAGCAACACGCCGCAGAAGGTGGAGCGCCGGGACGACTCGCACGCTACAAGAAAACCGCAAAAGCATTAAGAGACGGCATGCGCCGGATCGGTTTGACGCCCCTTCTTGGCGACAATGAAACCGGACCCATAATTCAAACCTTTGCAACGCCGCGCGACCCGCAATTCAACTTCACCTCGTTTTATGAAGGTTTGAAAAAACGCGGTTTTATTATCTATCCCGGCAAGCTTACGAAAAAACCCAGTTTCCGTGTTGGCAATATGGGGGCGCTTGATCACGAGGTGATGGCGATGCTGGTTGATGCCACCGAAGCAACGCTGAAAGAGCTCGGCGTCAAAGATCTCACACCGGCAGAGTAAGACGCATCATGACTGCAAAAACACCCGTTACTGTTAACGACCGGTCCTATGCTTGGCCCAAACATCCGCTTGTGGTGATTTGCTTGGACGGTTCCGAACCCGCTTATACGGACGAAGCCCGCAAGCGCGGATTGATGCCGAACCTCGAAAAGCTCATTGCAAAAGGCGGCGAGTATCGCGCGCATTCCGTTGTGCCGAGCTTTACCAATCCGAATAATCTCTCGATCGCAACAGGCCGCCCGCCGGAAGTGCATGGCATTTGTGGCAATTATCTCATTGATCCGGATACGGGATCCGAGACGATGATGAATGATCCGAAATGGTTGCGCGCACCAACCATTTTCGCGTCCTTCCAAAAAGCAGGCGCCCGCATTTTGATGGTGACGGCAAAAGACAAGCTGCGTCTCTTGCTCTCCAAAGGTCTTGTCTATGACGGGAGCGCGATTGCGTTTTCATCCGAGAAGGCCGACAAGGCCACGCGTGCGGAAAACGGTATTGATAATCCTTGCGCGGCTTTTGATATGGTTTTGCCGGATGTGTATTCAGCCGATCTATCAGAATTTGTTTTTGCGGCCGGCGTAAAACTCATCCCCGAATTCAAGCCGGATATCACCTATCTCTCTACGACCGACTTCATTCAGCATAAATATGGACCAACCGAACAGGGCGCGCTCGATTTTTATGCGATGTTTGATTCTTATGTCGGCAAGCTTGATGCGCTAGGCGTGACGCTGATTATCACCGCCGATCACGGGATGAATGACAAGCATCTCGCCAATGGCGAACCCGATGTCCTCTATTTGCAAGACGACCTTGATCGCGCCTTTGGCGAAGGTAAAACAAAAGTGATTTTGCCGATCACCGATCCTTATGTCGTGCATCACGGTGCACTTGGTTCTTATGCGGCCATCTATACCTATGGCGCTGATCCGAAATCGGTTGCTGCGCATATTGCAACACTCGACGGTATGGATACCGTTTTGGAAAAGGCCGAAGCCTGCGCGCGGTTTGGCTTGCCACCTGATCGCACGGGTGATGTGGTGGCCGTGTCCGGTGGCAAATCCAAAAGCAAAGTCATCGGCACGTCACGATCAAAACATGATTTGTCGGGACTCGATGTCCCCTTAAGATCACATGGCGGCTTGACCGAACAAACCGTACCTTTCTTCATCAACACGAAATCCGCATCTCTTCCCGAAGGCTTGCGTAATTTCGATGCTTATTTTGTCGGCTGCAATTGCGCGGAGTAGAACTATGAGTGAGATCATCAAAGGCGCGATGCGCATCGGCGGAAAATCGGTTTCAACCGATGAGGTCGTCAACGTCCATTACCCTTACACCAATGAGGTTATGGGCACGGTGCCCGCGGGACGCGCCGAGCATGCACGCGAAGCGTTCAAAATCGCGGCGAATTATAAGCCCAAACTCACACGCTATGAGCGGCAAAAGATTCTGTTGCGGACTGCGGAATTGATCAACAGCCGCAAGGAAACGCTTGCGCCTTTGATTACCAGAGAATTGGGCATCTCTTTGAAGGATGCTCTTTATGAATGCGGCCGCGCCTATGATGTCTTCACGCTTGCGGGGCAATTGGCCATTCTTGATGATGGGCAAATTTTTTCCTGTGATCTAACACCTCATGGCAAGCCACGTAAAATCTATACGAAGCGCGAGCCTGTTCGTGCCATCTCGGCGATTACACCCTTCAATCATCCGCTCAACATGGTGTCACACAAAATCGCGCCAGCCATTGCAACGAATAACCGCGTTGTGTGCAAGCCGACAGAACTGACACCGCTGACGGCCATCGCTTTAGCGGATATTCTTTATGAAGCGGGTTTGCCGCCGGAGATGTTTCAAATTGTCACCGGCATGCCGGCGGATATCGGCGATGAAATGGTGACCAATCCCGACATTGAACTCATTACCTTTACAGGTGGTGTGAGCGTCGGAAAATTGATCGCGTCAAAAGCGGGCTATAAGCGTGCAGCCCTTGAACTTGGCGGCAATGATCCTTTGATCATTTGCGATGATCTCTCGGATGATGATCTTGATCGTGCGGCTGAATTGGCGGTGGCGGGTGCCACAAAAAATTCAGGACAACGCTGCACGGCGGTCAAACGCATTTTGTGCATGGAAAAAGTCGCGGATGCTTTTGTCGCTAAAGTGCTTGAGAAGGCCAAGAAGATTAAATTTGGCGACCCGATGAATCCGGACACGGATCTTGGAACGGTGGTGCATGAACAAGCGGCCGCTCTCTTTGAGCGTCGTGTATTGAAGGCCGCGGAACAGGGCGCGAAAATTCTCTATCACCCTGAACGAAAGGGCGCCTTGCTGCCGCCGATCACGGTCGATTTTGTGCCCCATGAAAGCGAACTCGTGATGGAAGAGACCTTTGGTCCGATCATCCCGATCATTCGCGTGCCCAATGATGTCGAGAAGGTCATTGCTATTTCGAACTCGACGGCCTTTGGGCTTTCATCCGGCGTCTGCACGAATCGATTTGATCGCATGACCGCCTTCATAGAGGGCCTCAATGTGGGCACCGTCAATATATGGGAAGTGCCCGGTTATCGGATTGAAATGTCACCTTTTGGCGGCATCAAGGATTCAGGCAATGGTGTAAAGGAGGGCGTGATGGAAGCGATGAAATTCTTTACCAATGTGAAGACCTATTCGCTGCCTTGGCCGGCATGAGCGATGACACAAGCGCAAAAGAAAAGGGCCCCGATCGGGCCCCTTTTTATTTCAAACCGCTTTTAACCGATCACAGCGCTTTCATGGTTGAGCGCATGATGTCGATCATCTGATCGATATGGCTCGTTTCCATGACGAAGGGTGGTGCAACGACAGCGGCGTCACCCGTGGTCTTGATGTGAAGACCCGCTTCGAACATGCGCTTCTGCCAGAGATAGCCGCGTTGACCGGGACCACCCATCGGTGCCACATCGACGCCACCCATCATGCCGTAACCGCGAATATCTGTGACGATCGGCACGTCTTTCAAAGAGAAGAGACCTTCAAGAAAGTAAGCGGACATTTGCGCGGCACGCTCGAAGAGGCGCTCGTCTTCATAGATTTTCAATGTCGCCAAAGACGCGGCGCATGCCGCCGGATGTGCCGACCATGTATAGCCATGGAAAAATTCGACGACATTTTCAGGTGCGGCACTAATAATCGTGTCGTGAATATCACGGCTTGCCGCAACCGCGGCCATAGGCTGAGCGCCATTGGTGATCGCTTTGGCCATGGTGATGAGATCGGGCTTCACGTTGAAGCTATGGGTTGCAAAGGAACGACCCGTACGACCAAAGCCGGTGATGACTTCATCAAACACCAGAAGAATGCCGTGCTGCGTGCAGAGCTCACGCAAGCGCTTGAGATAGCCCTTCGGTGGGACAAGCGTTCCTGTCGAGCCGGCGATGGGCTCGACGAAGACAGCGGCGATGTTTTCACCACCGTAATTATTGATGATGCGCGTCAAATCTTCGGCGAGATCAAGACCATGGTCGCCTTCGCCCATGACGAATTTATTTTCTGGAATATGGGTGTGACGCATATGCACGGCGCTGGGCAATGAATTGCCGAAGGCGCGACGGTTATTGACCATGCCCGAAAGCGCAACGCCGCCGAAATTCACGCCGTGATAAGCGCGTTCACGCGAGACAAAAATTTGACGATTTCCCTGACCGCGAATGCGATGGTAATTCAGCGCCATCTTCATCGCGGTATCGACGGCTTCTGAACCGGAATTGACGAAGAAAATCTTGTCGAGCCCTTCGGGCATGAAGGCTGCGATTTTTTCTGCAAGCTCGAAGCTCTTGTCATGGCTGCGCAAGAAGCTTGGCGTGAAATCGAGTTCGGACAATTGCTTGTACACGGCTTCGGCAATTTCACGACGGCAATGACCGGCCGGCGTTGTGAAGAGGCCCGAAGATCCATCGAGGATCTTTTTGCCGTCGCGGTCGTAATAATAAACGCCCTCGGCTTTGGCAAAAAGCTTGGGATCCTGTTTGAAATCACGATTGGCCGAAAACGGCATCCAGTGATTTTTCATTGCATCGGCGGAAAGGGGTGTTGACGATCCCATGGCGGCAAGCTCCAAATGGTCCAGACTTTGACAATCTGGCACCATCATGGTGGTCTGGGTCAAGTTTGTTAGGACCAGAGGGGCGCTTTCGCTTGGAACACGGAACATTGGCATCGAGCGAGGCGCTGACGAGGATCGCCACTGCGGGTGATGAGCCCGTTATTTGGGATGCGCTGTTTCGTAAATTCTCCCATCAGGGCCGCTCTCTACAGGTACAGATTCGCCAAATGATTGTGGCCGCGATTGAAGAGCGGCGAATACCTTCTGGCGCGCGCATGCCCTCGAGCCGTGACTTGGCCGCGATCCTTTCTGTGGCGCGCAACACGGTTGTTCTGGCCTATCAGCAACTGGTCGATGAAGGGTTTTTGGAGAGCCGGGAGCGCAGCGGCTATTTTGTAAAAGGCGGCGTTACGCAAACGCGCGGCGCACGGCCGGATTTACAACAGACCGAACAAGACGGACCCGAATGGCTGAGCCGGTTTGCTATACGCCCCTCGATGCGGCGCAACATTGTGAAGCCGCGGGAATGGCTGCGCTATCCCTACCCTTTTCTCTACGGACAATTTGACCCCGGACTATTTCCAACCAATGACTGGCGTGAATGCGCACGCGGCGCGTTGAGCGTTCTTGAAATTCACAATTGGGCTCGAGATCTTGTCGATGGCGATGATCCTGAATTGATTGATCAGTTACGTCTGCATGTGTTGCCGCGTCGTGGGATTTGGGCGAGCCCGGACGAAATCATTGTCACGATTGGAGCGCAACAAGCACTCTATCTTCTGGCGCGTTTGCTGCTCTCACGTGAGACGACCATCGGCATTGAAAATCCAGGCTATCCCGACGCGCGCAATATATTTGCAACGATGACCGATGATGTGCGCGCCTATCCTGTCGATGACGGTGGGCTTATTCTCTCCGATGAACTCGGTGCGTGTGATTATCTTTATGTGACGCCGGGCAATCAATGCCCGACCACGGCAACGATGCCGCTGGAGCGTCGCAAAGACCTTCTAGCACTCGCAGAAGCGCGTGATGTTGTTATAATTGAAGATGATTATGAAACTGAATTAATGCCGGATGCGCGCGAGACGCCGGCGCTCAAAAGTTTTGATCAAAGTGGCCGTGTGCTTTATGTCGGCAGTCTTTCCAAAGTGCTCGCGCCGGGCTTGCGCCTTGGCTATATCATCGCACCGCCCACCGTGATCCGCGAATTGCGCGCGCTCAGGCGTTTGATGTTGCGCCATCCGCCTTCGAACAATCAACGCGCGGCGGCTTTGTTTCTAGGATTAGGGCATTACAAAGCCCATATGCGCCGGCTTGGAACGGCATTGGGGCAACGCGCCGATGTTTTACGAAAGGCTCTTGAACAGCATTTGCCGCAATTTCGTGCGCATCAGGGCCCTGGTGTTTCGAGTTGCTGGCTTGAAGGGCCAGAGTCGCTCGACGCCAATCTGCTTGTTGCGAAGGCCGAGAAAAAAGGCGTGCTGGTTGAAGCAGGCGAAGTGTTCTTTATGAGCGACGATCCACCGAAAAATTTCTTGCGTCTCGGCTTTGCTTCGATCCCGCTTGAACGCATCGAGCCCGGCATCGCAGCACTCGCCGCCGCCTATCACGACCTCTGATCGGATTGTCTATGTCGGGTATGATTCTTGTTTTAAATGCCGGTTCATCAAGCGTGAAATGCGCGTTAATTGAAACAAATGGCCATGGTCACGATCATGAAACCGCCCGTGGGTCTGTCGATGGACTTGGGCAAGACGCGCGGTTTCGCTTTTCATTCAGTGATGGACGGCCAAATTTACAGTTACCAATTGCTGGGTCAAAGGCCGCGACGCATAAGGACGCGATTGAACTTGTTCTCAAAACGATTGATGACCATTTTGGTTTATCAAGACTGATCGCGGCGGGTCATCGTGTTGTTCACGGCGGCGATGAATTTAGAGCGCCAGTTATTCTTGAGTCGCATGCATTGGCCGCACTCAAGAAGCTCATTCCACTCGCGCCTCTTCATCAGCCACACAACCTGTCTGCCATTGATGCGGTTGGGGCACTCGCGCCTCATCTGCCGCAGATCGCCTGTTTCGATACAGCCTTCCACGCGACGATTCCGGCTGTTGCGCGAAATTTTGCGCTGCCGAAAGCGCTGACTGAAAAGGGCATAAGGCGTTACGGTTTCCACGGCATTTCATTTTCCTATATTGCGCAGCATTTGCGTGAGACAGAGCCCGAGCTTGCGCATAAAGATGTTGTGATTGCGCATCTGGGTAATGGTGCATCGCTCTGCGCGCTCAAAGGCGGTCATAGTGTTGCGACCACGATGGGATTTTCTGCACTTGATGGGCTGATGATGGGCACACGCTGCGGCACGATTGACCCCGCAGTGATTTTCTACCTGATGCGCGATGAGAATATGAGTGCTGAAGCGGTTGAGACCATGCTCTATGGACAATCGGGCCTTCTCGGCGTCTCTGGTCTTTCCAATGATATGCGGGCATTGCGACAGGCAGCTGCAGATCATGCTGATGCACGCTTGGCGATTGCCATGTTCACCTATCGGATCATTCGGGAAATAGGTTCGATGGCGGCAGCGCTTGGTGGCCTTGACGGTATCGTCTTTACCGCAGGGATTGGTGAGCATGATTCTGAATTGCGGGAAGATGTTTTGAATGGTCTTGGTTTCCTTGGCTTTTCGGTTGATAGAAAAGCAAATGCGCGTCACGATCGCGTTATCAGTGCATCAAGCAGTAATCCGGCCTTGGTGATACCAACCAATGAAGAGGCGATGATCGCGCGGTCAACCGCGAAACTAATCACGCCAGTGTAAAGAGGAGAACGGCCGTGACACTTAAAGATTTGAAGCGCTATCCGGAAATGGCGGAACCGCAATTACGGCCACGTTATTCTGGCGTTGCGACCTTCTTTCGTACGCCCTTGGTTGAGACGCTTACCGGTGTTGATATTGGGGTGATTGGCGTGCCCTTTGATGGTGGGGTGACGAACCGCACCGGAACGAGACATGGACCACGCGCCGTGCGCGAACAAACAACTTTGGTGCGCCGTGTGAATCAGGCCACGGGTGTAACCCCCTTTGATCTCGTTACCGTAGCTGATTGTGGCGATGCGTTTCTTGAAGCGCCTTATGAATTGATGGGCGCGCATAAGGAAATCGAAGATTTTTTTGCAAAGATTAAATCAGCAGGCACCACGACTCTTGCCGTGGGCGGCGATCATTCGATCTCGCTTCCGATTCTGCGAGCGATTGCGAAAGATGGGCCAGTGGGCATGGTACATATCGACGCTCATTGCGACACAGGTGATGATTATCTTGGTTCAAAATTTCATCATGGCGCGCCCTTTTCGCGTGCGGTCGAAGAAGGTCTTCTTGATCCCAAGCGGGTTATTCAAATTGGCATCCGCGGTTCCATCAATCACAAGGACATGTGGAAGTTCAGCCATGATTCAGGGATGCGAGTTGTCTATATGGAAGAGCTGCATGACAAGGGCTGGAAATGGGCAGCTGAGGAAGCGCGCAAGATTGTCGGCAATGGAAAAACCTATCTCTCTTTTGATATTGATTCACTTGATCCGGTTTTCGCGCCTGGCACAGGCACGCCTGAATCGGGTGGTATTACGATGATCGAAGCGCAACGCATGATCCGCGCGCTTGATGGTATCGATTTTATTGGCGGGGATTTGGTTGAAGTCTCACCACCATTTGACAATGGCACGATCACGGCGCAATGCGGTGCAAATATATTATTCGAAATTCTCTGTGTTCTTGCCAGCGCCCACGCAAAGCGAAAAAAATAGGCGGCTCAATTGCTAAACAAAAGCCCCCGGATTTCGGGGGCTTTTTTATTGGCATCAAAAAAATTTTACGCGTGGAGCGTCGCATTCTCGATGGATTGCAGCTCCATCCGTTCGGCCTTGTGCGCGGCATCAAGCCGCTCCTGACGCTTGCGATCTTCATGCCGCTTTACAAGTTCATAAATGATCGCGCCGGTCACGGTCACCGCGATGATGAGAACCGCCAAGGCGCTGATTGCCGGTGTAGTGCCTTGGCGTACGCGGCCGGCAAGAACCGTAGTTAGTGTTTTGTCGGCCAAGATGGCGAATGTGGTGGTGTTATAGTTTTCGAATGAAGACAAGAACGCGAGCACAGCGGAAGAAAAAATCGCCGGGCGCAGGAAAGGTAAAAGAATATGGAAGAAGACTTGCGTCTGCGTTGCACCGAGATCGAGGCCGGCCTCTTCTTGCGCGCGATCAAACCGATTGAGACGCGACATAAACATCAGCATCGAATAGGCCGAGATAAAACTTGATTGGCCCAGGACGGTAAGAAACACACCATCATAGAGAAATTTGCTGCCGGTTGTCGTAGTGAGATCACGCCAAAAAACGACCGTTGAAATACCGATGATAATGCCCGGCGTCAGAACTGGAGAGACAACGATGACGTAATAGAATGAGCGCGCTTTGTGATAGACTTGGTTCATCATCATCGCGCCCGCCAAGCCAAGCGGCACGGATAGAAGAACAACCCACATTCCGATCCAGAGGCTGTTCTTCATGCCATAGACCATATCGCGGTCGCTTAGCAGCTTATCGAACCAGCTCAACGTAAACCCTTCGATCGGATAGACCTGCGGATAGGTCGAGGTATTAAATGCTGACACGCCCATAATGATGAGCGGACCAAATAAGAACCCGAAAAACACCGCCATATAGAAGGCGAGCATGACATTCAAAACCGAACGGGAGCTCATTTCGCGATCTCCCCGAGGTTAAGACGTCCAAGGCGCAAGACCAGCAACACAAAGCTCACGCACGTAAGCAACAGAATAAAGGCGTAAGCCGCGCCTTGTGGCCAGTTAAAGGCCTGGAAGAATCGGTCATAGAGAATCGGCGTGAACCACAAGGACCGTGGGCCGCCCAACACCAAAGGCGCTGCCAAGGAGCCGGCGCTCAACATGAAAACAAGCGTACAACCGGATGCAATGCCGGGCTTGGCGAAGGGTATGACGATGAATGCGTGAATGTGCCACCACGGCGCACCGAGATCACGGGCCGCTTCGATCTGTGCGTGATCGAGTGTTTCAATCGCGTTATAAAGCGAAAAGATCATCATCAGCATATAGGCGTAACCAAGCCCGGTGTAGAGCGCGATGTCATTGCCGATGAAGTCAATCGGTTGATCGACCAAACCCGCGGCCATGATGGTTTTATTGATCAATCCCGAGCTTGAAAAAATAATTCTAAATGCAAAGGCGCGTAGAATTTCATTCACCCAATAGGGCGCAATCAGCAGCAACAGCAAGAAGCGGACGCGTGCCGGCTTGGCGACTTGCGCCATATAAAATGCCAAAGGATAACTCAACGCGAAGTTAAAGAGCGCCGCGCACACGCTTGCAAAAATAGTGAGCGAAAAAGCTTTGAGATGGAGCCAATTAATGGCGGCATTGCTCGTCGTCGAGCCATAAAGGAAATAGTGATAGTTCTCGAATGTGTAGAGATCTTTTGGTCCGCCCATTTCAATCGGCGGCAGTTTTGGCCGGAAAGACATCTCGACCATAAAGAGTTGTGGCAGAACAATCATAAAGATCGCCCAAAACGCAACGGCAACGATCAGATAGATTGCAACGGGTGTACCATTCCGTTCAAAGAAAGAACGCCGTGGTAAGCCCGCTTCTTTCTTTTCAAACTTCGCCATCAGCCAAAAGGCGGCAATGGCGAGGACGGGGAGCAGGAAGATAAAGGGATGGCCCGTTGAACTTAACATATCAGGTGGCTCACGCGGGCAAGACAGTCGCGTCGCGTGATGTAAACGCGAAGCGCACCGAAGAACCGGACTCAGGGAATGCTTTGGCGGTGGCGCCCGCAATCGTGGCGACGACGCTCGAGCTGTCCTTTGCCTTCATGGTCAAATGGGTGGTGATGCCTTCATAGGCCGCATCAGCCGCATGACCATCGATGATATTTTCACCCTCGCCATCAAACCGCATCAATTCCGGTCGTACAAATAAAGTGGCCTTTGCGCCAACAGCGAGTGATTTGCGGTTCACGCCATTGAATGTACCGAGTGCAGTCTCAACGGTCGCGAGGCCATCAGCGACGCGGGTCACCATTCCGGTGAAGCCGTTATTCTCGCCAACGAAAGCCGCGACAAAGGCTGTTTCCGGATTTTCATAAACATCACGACCATTGCCAACTTGTTCGATGTGACCGCGATTCATCACCGCAATCCGATCAGACATCGTCAGCGCTTCGCCCTGGTCATGCGTGATATAGATAAAGGTCACACCGACGCGACGTTGAATGGCACGCAATTCATTGCGCATATGTTGGCGCAATTTCAAATCAAGCGCGGAGAGAGGCTCGTCAAGCAGCAACACTTTCGGCTCAACGGCAAGAGCGCGTGCAATGGCAACACGCTGTTTTTGTCCGCCGGACAATTCTTCAATCTTCTTGTTGCCTTGATCACTCAGCGCGATGAGATTCAAGAGTTCATCTACTTTACGATCACGATCCGCTTTCGGCACGCCGCGCACGCGCAGGCCATAGCCGATGTTTTCAGCAACCGTCATGAGTGGAAACAGTGCAAGATTCTGAAAGATCAATGCAGTGGGGCGTTGATTTGGACCAATGCCCTGCATGTCCTGCCCGCCAATGCGGATGATGCCCTTGGACGGATCTTGAAAGCCGGAAATCGTTCTTAATATCGTTGTCTTGCCGCAGCCCGATGGCCCCAGAAAACTGAAAAATTCACCTTGTCGAATTTGCAGCGACACATCCTTGACGGCTGTGAACAGCCCGAATTGAACCGTGAGGTGATCGATCTCGACAGCGGCCGTCATTGATAATCCATTATGTTGAACAATTTAAAAACCGGAGGGTATGAAACACCAGTCATTCCGGTTTGGAAGAAAACCCCGGCGCACGGCGCCGGGGTTCGTTGCTTGCGTAAGGTAAGCCGATCAGGCGGCCTTGAACTTTTCCGCATACTGCGTGCGCAGTTCGGCGAACCATGATGGCTCGAGCGGACGCTGCCAGAGACGTGACAATGCGTCTTCTGGATAGGCTTCCTGGAAGTTCTTCTTTGCTGCAGGCGAGAGAAGCTCGTCGGCGCCCTTGGCAACGGGATTATAGCCCGAGCCATCAGCAACCTTCGCAGATGCTTCTTTCGAGTGAACATATTTGAGCCAAGCATAAGCCTGATCGATGTTCTTAGCGCCCTTCGAGAGAGCCCAACCGTCGAGCCAGGTGATCGCGCCTTCCTGCGGAGCCATGTAGGACACAGGCTTGCCAGCCTTTTTGAGGCCGAGCGGAGGACCATCCCAAGTCTGGCCGATCACAACGCCGTTCTCGAGGAGACCCGACTTGGTGTTATCGGCTGAATCCCAGAACTGCTTGATCCATGGCTTGTGCGCAACTGCGAAAGCGAGGAGCTTGTCATAGATCGCCTTCATCGATGCTTCGTCCTTATAGGCGTCGAGCATGCGATTTGACTTCAACTGACCTGTTGCATCCATCCAGAGACCGATGCCGAGGAGGAGCGAGTGCGGACGACCCTGCACCTTGCCCTTATATTCGTCCTTCCAGAGCGAGCCGTAAGACAACGTCTTGTACTCGATCTTGGTGAGATCGGTACGCCATGAAATGGCTTCCGAACCCCAGGTATGAGGAACATGATACAGCTTGCCATCCCAACGCCAGAAGCCTTCCGAAATCTTGACCATCGATGGAAGAACTGAATCGAGAGCAAGTTTCTTTTCATCGAACGGTGCGAGAACGCCCAATTCCTTGAACTGCGGCGCGCGGTCATGTGTTGGCGCGCAAAGATCGAAGCCATCGCCACCAGCGGCTTGAAGCTTGTTGATCTGCTCTTCGTTCTGCGAGAACGGAGTCGTCTTGACCTTAATGCCTGTTGCTTTTTCGAAATCAGGAATCACAGGATCTGGAAGCTCGTCGTCCCAGTTCAGAAGGCTCAATTCGCCAGAAGACGACAATGCGTTGCTAACATACCAAGGGCCAACTGCCGCTGCAGCGCCTGCTGCCACGGCACCCTTCAAGAGAACGCGGCGCGTGAACGAGCCGGCGGCCTCAAGCGTTGCAACTGTGGAATTCAACTTATTCTTATCGACCATAAGGATCTCCCTCTAAAAAACCGAACTTCGGCTCCCGAAGTCCGTTTTGGCGGCCGGACCCTTTTGGTCCAACCCCCATCTTCCCCCGCATGACATCATGCGGAAAAATTCGGTCCAGTCTATCCATAAACTTTGGTCCACCACCCTTTCGTGGCTCCATTTATGGACAGGGATTACAAAAGCGATGATGGATCGCATTGATCCGGGCCTCAAGCTCGTCGGTCATGGGTATGCCAACCGACGCAATATTGGTCCGAAGTTGCTCCATCGAGGTTGCGCCAATGATATTGGCGCCCAAAAATGACCGTGAATTGACAAAAGCGAGCGCCAATTCCTCCGGTTTAAGCCCGTTTTCCTGCGCCAAGGCCACATAGGCCTTAATGGCTGGCTCGGCATTGGGCGTTTCATAACGCTGGCCGCGGTTAAATAGAGTGGTCCGGGCGCCGGCTGGGCGGGCGCCGTCCAGATATTTCCCGGTCAAATAGCCTTGAGCGAGCGGAGAAAACGCCAGAAGCCCGACCTGCTCGCGCATGGAAATCTCAGCCAACCCGACTTCATAGGTCCGATTGAGCAGATTATAGGCGTTTTGAACCGTATGAACCCGGGGTAGCCCATGTTTTTCAGCCAAATGGAGAAATTGCATCGTCCCCCATGAACTCTCATTCGAAAGACCGATGAAACGAATTTTGCCCGCTTTGACGAAGTCCTGAAGCGTTTCAAGCGCTTCAAGCATCGAATTCTCCGCGCCTTGATAGGTGGAGGCCTTAAAAGCGACTGGGTTGGCGCCCCAAGGCACGGGCCGATCCGGCCAATGAATTTGATAAAGATCGATATAATCCGTGCGCAAACGGCGCAGGCTGCCGTCCAAGGCCTCAATCATCTGAGCGCGCGTGACTTCCGGCGATGATCCGTCCTTGCGCAGCCATGTCATGCCGCCCCGATCGCGCCCGGCGACTTTTGACGCGAGGATGACTTTGTCACGCGTGCCGCGCGCCGCGAACCAATTGCCGATATAGGTTTCGGTCAGCCCTTGAGTCTCCGCTTTGGGCGGAATGGCATAAAGCTCAGCCGTGTCGAAAAAATTCACGCCCTGATCCAGCGCATAATCCATCTGCGCGAACGCTTCGGCTTCAGTATTCTGTTCGCCCCAGGTCATTGTACCAAGGCAGATTGTCGAGACGGAAAGGCCAGTCCGGCCAAGCGGGCGGTATTTCATAAAGCAATCAATCTCCGGAAGGCCCCGGTCCAAGCGGAGCAGTGATGAAGCAAACTCTATGACAGGACGATGACGACCGCTAGCGCAGCTTGGCGACAAATGCCTCAATTATAGGCAACATCTTTTGGGCAATTATGTTCACGCCGACTGGATTGGGATGAAGCCCATCGGTTAAAAGCAAATCCGGTTTGCCCGTCACGCCCTCCAGAAGAAAGGGATAAAGCGGGGCTCCGAAACGGGTCGCAAGCTCGGGATAAATTCCGTCAAATGCCTCGACATAGGTCGCGCCATAATTGGCTGGCGCTCTCATACCGACCAGTAAAATCGCGATATGACGCTCTTTAAGACGCTGCATGATTGCCGTGAGGTTGGCACGGGGAATAGCGGGATCGAGCCCGCGCAACATATCATTTGCACCGAGCGCTAAAATGACGCCGTCGGTTCCATCCGGAATGGTCCAATCAATCCGGGAGAGGCCATCTGCGGTTGTGTCGCCGGAAACACCGCCATTGGCGACCGCAACATCGAGCCCCTTGGCTTTCAACAGACGCTCAATCACGGCCGGGAGCGCTTGATCTTGCGGCAAAAGATAGCCCGCCGTCAGACTGTCCCCGAAGGCAACGAGCTGGACGGGCCTTGCCTCACCCAATGCCGGACCAAGACACACCAAGATCATGGAGAGAGCCGCGACGATCAGCCTCGCGCGGAAAGGCATGGCTAAATCATCAGAGGAACCATAAGTGACATTCATGGCACGCAGGATCGATAGAATGATGGACGAGGTCAAGGCAGTACGGGTCGAAGGGCTTCACATTGCGTTGGGACGGGATGCCTCACGCGTTCAGGTTCTCAATGGAATCGATTTAACCATTGAAACTGGTGAAGCCGTAGGATTGGTCGGCCCATCGGGTTCCGGAAAGTCAACGCTTCTGATGGCGATGGCGGGACTGGAACAGGCGAGCCAAGGGCGCGTGAGCATTGCAGGGCAAGATCTCGGAACGCTAAGCGAAGACCAGTTGGCGCGGTTTCGTGGACAAAAGATCGGTATTGTTTTTCAATCGTTCCATCTCATTCAAACCATGACCGCGCTTGAAAATGTTGCTGTGCCGCTTGAGCTCGCAGGACATCCCGAACCATTTGAACGAGCGCGCTGTGATCTTGCCGCTGTGGGCTTACAAAATCGATTGAACCACTATCCGGCAGAATTATCCGGCGGAGAGCAACAGCGCGTTGCCCTTGCGCGCGCGTTGGTCGCAGACCCCGCTTTGTTGCTGGCCGATGAGCCAACCGGAAATCTTGATGGCGCAACAGGTGCCTCGATTGTTGATATTCTGTTTCGCCTTCGTGCCGAACGACACATGACTCTTGTGTTGGTGACTCATGATCCATCTCTCGCCGCGCGTTGCGACCGCACATTTCACATGATGTCTGGTCTCATCGTGTCGAATGGTGCTTGATCATGGCTCTTGCACCCTTCCGTTTTGCCCTTCGCAATCTCAGACAAGGTCTTTCCGGATTTCGAATTTTTCTGATTTGTATCATCCTCGGTGTTACGGCAATTGTCGGAATTGACTCCCTCGCGCGTTCGCTCGCCGATGGATTGTCAGCGGAAGGGCGCACGCTGTTGGGCGCTGATCTTGTCATTTCCCGCATGCATCGTGAGGCTACGGAAACGGAACAAGATCTTTTCAAATCCAAAGGTATTATTACCGAAGTCATAAGCCTGCGGGGAATGGCGCGAACAGAAAGTGCGGCCGCTCTCGTTGATATAAAGGCAATTGAACAAACTTATCCGCTTCTTGGAATGCCAACGCTTGATCCGACCATGACTATTGGTGACGCCCTTTCAAAACGTGGATATCGTTTTGGGGTTGTCGCCGATGATGCTTTGTTTACACGTCTTGGATTAAAGCCGGGCGATCTTATTACACTTGGAACTGCTCAGTTTGAATTGCGCGCGATTCTAAAAGCTGAACCGGATCGGATTGGTGGCGGGCTGACGCTTGGCCCACGCCTCTTGATGAGTGCCGAAGCGTTAAAAACAACCGGGTTCATTCAAGCCGAGAGTTTGATCCGTTACTCTTATCGCCTTTTGCTTTCGGATCGAAGCGATATCACACTGACGCAAATCGAAACTGATCTGACGCGCGCGCTCGCTGATGACGGCTATGAAATTCGATCTCGTTTGAATGCATCGCCGCAATTAACGCGCAATATCGAACGATTCTCGCAATTTCTGGTTTTGATTGGTCTAACCGCGCTCGTCATCGGCGGAACGGGCGTTGCCAATGCGGTTTCAAACTATGTTGAGCGCCAACGCACAACGATGGCCGTTTTCAAGGCGCTTGGCGCATCGGGTTCAACTGTCTTTCAGATCGCCTTTATTGAAATCATGATTTTGGCGTTTCTGGGAACGGTTCTTGGATTGGTATTTGGGGCGACCCTGCCCTATTTGGTTGCAACACTCGCATCCTCATTTTTGCCGTTCCAGCTTGCTCCGCAAATCTATTCTGATCGCCTGATTCTTGGTGCGCTTTACGGAATTTTGACAGCGGTATGTTTTTCTTTGCCCGCACTTGGTCGTGTGCATGATTTGCCAGTGGCGGCTTTGTTTCGCGATGACATTGCACCGTCGGCGACGTCTTTGAGAAGATCGTATCGCCTTGCCACTGTTATTTCGGCAATCGGACTTGCTGCAACAATTATCATTGTTTCACATGATCGCTTGATCACGATTGTTGCAATCGCTGGCACGCTGACGGCTTTTGGGCTTTTGCGTCTTGTCTCTCTAGCCATAATGGCAACAGCAAAGCGTTTGCGTCATTTGCATCAAACGGAGTTACGCCTCGCTCTTGGGAATATTTATAGACCCGGGTCTCTAACACCGACACTCACCCTGGCATTGGGTCTCGGCGTCACACTTCTTGTTGCGATCAGCGCCGTGCAATCCAATCTCGTGCATCTTGTCACGGCGGGGTTGCCTGCGAAGGCGCCAAGTTTCTTTTTTGTTGATATTCCCGCGCGTGATCGCGACGCATTTGATACATTCCTCAAAACACAGGAACCGCGCGCAGCGCTTGTTCATGTGCCGATGTTGCGCGGTCGTATCACCGCATTGAACGACATCAAAGCAAATGATGTCAAAGCATCGGAGGACGCAAAATGGGTGCTTGACGGGGATCGGGGCATCACATTTTCAGAAACCATCCCCAATGGATCACGCCTCATTGCAGGAGAATGGTGGCCCGCTGATTATGCAGGGCCGCCCGTGGTTTCGTTGGAAGCCGATATTGCGAAAGGACTCGGTCTCTCGATCGGCGATACGATTGCGGTGAATAGTCTCGGTCGAACCATCCGCGCAAAAATTGCCAATCTTCGCCGGGTTGATTGGCAATCGCTCGGGATCAATTTTGTTATGGTTTTCTCGCCCAACACGTTCAAAGGCGCGCCAGTAAATTATCTCGCCACTTTGACGGTTGAAGGCAGCGGGCAAACAGCGACGGAAGAAGCATCCCTGTTGGTGTCCACTGCGCGCGCCTTCCCGAGTGTCACCGCGATCCGCGTCCGCGAGGCGCTTGAAACGGTCCATACACTGCTTGACCAGCTAGCGCTGGCTATTCGAGGGGCTGCGGGCGTGACTTTGGTGGCCAGCGTCTTTGTGCTCGCGGGGGCGGTCGGCGCGGGGCAGCGCGGCCGCATTCGCGATGCGGTTATACTCAAAACGCTGGGAGCCACCCGGCCACGCCTGATAGCGATTTTCTTACTCGAATTTGGGATTTTGAGCGCTTCGGCTGGATTTTTTGGGATGATTGCCGGGCTTTCTGCCGCCTGGGGCATCATTCACTTTGCCATGCGGACGGCATTTGAAATTCCCGTAATGGAAGCTCTTGCGACGACACTTACCGCAGCGATGGCCACCATCGGACTCGGATTGCTCGGTACATGGCGGGTGCTGAACGAAAAACCGGCCCGGCATTTGCGCAATCCGTGACTTGCCCTTGTTTTTGCCAAAATTACACTCATATTCTTAGGGGTCGCGGAAATAGGACGCGACGCATGGTTCACAAAAGGGAACGAAAATGGCTAATTACGATCGCAACGCCTCCGCCTGGACGACAGGCGCCGCGCGCGTCGGCGCTGCGGAGTATGATCAGGGTCTTCGGACCCATATGCTTGGCATTTACAATTACATGACGCTGGCGCTGGGTATTTCGGCGCTCGTTGCGTGGGGTTCTTATATCTCTGGCGTGACGGCAAGCCTGGTTACGTCGCCGGTCGCCATCATCGTTATGTTGGCGCCGGTTGGTTTCGTCATGTTCATGTCTTTTCGCTTCGAGAAGATGAGCTACTCTTCATTGATGGGAACGTTTCTGGCGTATTCCGCCGTTATGGGTCTCTCCCTCTCGACGATCTTCATCGCTTACAAGGTTGGTAGCGTTGTACAGGTCTTTGCGATCACGGCCGCGGCTTTTGGCTCACTGTCGCTTTATGGCTACACGACGCGCCGTAACCTTTCGGCGATGGGCTCCTTTCTGGTGATGGGTCTTTTCGGCATTGTTATCGCAATGCTGGTGAACATCTTCTTGCAGAGCTCCGCGCTTCAATTTGGCTTGAATGTGCTGGGTTTGTTGATCTTCGCCGGATTGACGGCTTGGGATACGCAGCGCCTTAAGGACGAATATGATTATGTTGCCGGCGATCAGGAACTTGCGGGCAAGGCTTCGGTGATGGGCGCATTGACGCTCTACCTCGATTTCGTCAACATGTTCCAATTCTTGCTTGCGCTCTTTGGCCAGCGGAACAACAATAATTGACGTTCAATCGTCTCTAATTAGAAAGCCCCGGTTTTCGCCGGGGCTTTTTTTATGAACAATTTTAGATTGTTAAATTGAGACGAGTGAGACGGGCTTATCAAGAACCCGAAGCACGCGATCAAGCTCATGTCCACGTTTCAAAACCTGACCCGCCGCGGCAATGACCGCATAAGCGCCTTGACGCCGCGCAAGACGTGGATTTTTTTCGATCCGATAAAGCGGGTATTCGGCTGAACGTCGGAAAACCGAAAAGACGGCGCGGTCCTTCATGAAATCCATCGCATAATCGCGCCATTCGCCGGCCGCAACTTTGCGACCATAGAGACTTAACAGCGCGGATAATTCCTGCCGATCAAAAGCGACGCGACTTTGATCGGCTCCATGATTGTCGGAGGGCCATGGAACGATGGCGGCCATCGGAAATCCGTTATCCCCTTCAATCAAGTAATCCTCCGTCAGACCGTCATGAATGCGTCATCATCGACATATTTGCGACCCGCTTCAAGCTGAAAAAAGCGAAGGCCTCCCTGTGGTTCAATGCAGAATTTTTATAAATCATGATTTTGCCGCAAAGCGGTCTTTTGATTGCCCAACTGGAAGTGAGAATTGACCATCGAAGCCGGGGTAGAATCGGTTCCGACCAGACTGCCCCCCAGCCTCACGGAACCATGCGTGATTGGACCTCGGCTTGTCCCTGACTGTTTTCCTGACTTTTTGGGGCCGGTTCAACCGGCCCCCTTTTTTTGCCTAAGCCGCCAAGGCCATCATGGCCATACTGACTTAAGGCTCAAGACCGACGGCCCGGAGCGCATCGGCTTGTCGGCTTGCAACCGTGTCGATTGAAAATGAGTCGATTGCTTCATTGAACAGCTGATAAAAATTTAACTCGGCATCAAGATGTAGAAAGACGCCTCCGAGGCCGATGGCTGCGCGATCCATAAAGACAAATTCGCGCGGCACAGTGACAGGCCCTTTTTCCTTGAGCGCCTTGTGGACGGCGAATGCCTCGCGACGCCCATACTCACCGGGCTTCACACCATCGGCGACGGTTCGACGACGATCATCAAGCAGCGGCCCATAAATGAAACGGGCCCATAGATTCAACGTCTCGATCAATTCAGATGTGAGGCCTTTGAAACCCCATGTCTCATAGGCATGCACAATGCGATCACGATCATCGGCGAGTAAGCCGCGATAGAGATCGACAACACCACCAACAAAGCGCGATGGGAAAATTCGAATACATCCATAATCAAGCAGATTAATGCCCGATGGTGTGCCTTCTTTTTCAAAAACGGTATAATTACCGAGATGAGGATCGCCATGAATCACACCAAAGCGGCTAAAGGGTAACCACCAAGCGCGGAACATCGCGGTCGCGAGATGATTGCGTATCTCTTGAGAAGCGTTTTTGTAGTCAAGAATTTTTTGACCCTCAAGCCATTCCATCGCCAACAACCGCGACGTTGAAAAGTCCTGTCTAATCTGTGGCACTCTTACAAGGGGTTCATCGGCCAACATGGCTTGATAGAGTCGCGCATGTTTTGCCTCGCGTTGATAATCGAGCTCCTCGCGAATACGGGCAGCAATTTCCTTGGCTATTTCTCGCGTGTCGACGGCGGAATCAAATTGACGATGCAGGGCAAAGAGGAGATCGAGTTGATTAAGGTCGGCCTCAACGGCAGAGGCCATATCGGGATATTGTAATTTTACCGCAAGTGATTGCCCCGCCAAATCAGTCGCGCGATGCACCTGACCCAGTGAGGCCGCCGCTGTTGGATGAAGATCAAAAGAAGAAAAGCGCTGACGCCAATCCACACCAAGTTCCGCAATCATACGCCGTTTAACAAAAGCAGCGCCCATGGGCGGAGCATTGCTTTGTAGTGTTGCAAGCTCGGCCGCATAATCTGCCGGTAAAGCATCCGGTATGGTTGCCAGTAATTGAGCAACCTTCATCAAAGGGCCCTTCAACCCACCCAGCGCTTGCGTTAAAGCGCTTGCGTGTCTTGCATCAGCGTCGTCTTGCCCCAAAAGACGACTGCCAACGATACGCGCTGCGACGCCGCCAATATTCGTGGCAACACGTGTGTATCGTAACGCCCGCGCCGCCATACGATTTTGTTCAGAATCTCGCGTCGACATTCATGTCCATCCATATTCATTTATGGATATACGCGACATTTGGTGGTGCGGATTGCGTCAATCCATCGATTCGAGCTCGATGATCATACGCTCAATCAATGAAAGACCGACCTGCCAGAATGCAGGATCACGCGCATCAAGACCAAAGGGCGCCAAGAGTTCTGAATGATGTTTGGTACCGCCTGCCGACAACATTGCAAGATAGCGCTCCGCAAACCCCTCCGTCGCATTTTCATAAACAGCATAGAGCGAGTTTACGAGGCAATCACCAAAGGCATAGGCGTAAACATAAAAGGGTGAATGGATGAAATGGGGAATATAAGTCCAAAACGTCTCATAACCATCCCCGAGGCGGATAGACGGCCCAAGACTCTCTTTTTGAATTTTCATCCAGATTTCGCCGATTCGTTCAGCGGTTAGTTCACCATCTCGGCGCTCCAAATGAATCTCGCGCTCAAACGTATAGAATGCAATTTGGCGAACAACCGTGTTGATCATGTCCTCCACTTTTGACGCAAGCATCGCTTTACGCTCGGCAGGATTGCTGATCCGATCAAGCAATCTGCGGAAGGTCAGCATTTCGCCAAAGACTGACGCTGTTTCGGCCAATGTTAAGGGAGTCGGCGCCATCAAGGCGCCATTCGGCGCTGCCAATACCTGATGCACGCCATGTCCTAATTCATGGGCAAGCGTCATCACGTCGCGCGGCTTGCCAAGATAATTCACCAAAACATAAGGGTGCGCCGAAGGAACTGTTGGATGGGCAAAAGCGCCTGGCGCTTTACCGGGCCGCACCGGCGCATCAATCCATTGTTTCTTGAAGAAGTCATCCGCGATGGATGCCATGCGTGGCGAGAAATCATGATAGGCATGCAGCACCATATCCTTCGCTTCGAGCCAAGGAATATCGCGCTGTTCAACTTTTGGCAGGGGCGCGTTGCGATCCCAATGATCCAGTTGATCCTGACCAAACCACTTCGCTTTCAACGCGTAATACCGATGCGATAGCCGGGGATAGGCCTGCCGCACGGCGCTAACCAATGCCTCGACAACTTCACGCTCAACGCGATTGGACAAATGACGACTGTCGGCGACATCCTTAAATCCGCGCCACCGATCTGATATTTCCTTATCCTTCGCGAGCGTATTGGTGATCAGCGAAAATGAGCGCAGATTAGCCCGGAATGTTTTTGCAAGCGCGTCGGATGCTCGGCGGCGTATTGTCTGATCCGGATCTTGAAATTTATTTAAAATGGGCTCGAGGGTTAGCTCCTCGCCATCAAGATTAAAGCGTAGCGATGCCATCGTATCATCAAAAAGGCGGTTCCATGCGCCAGAGCCCGTGACCGATTTCTCGAGGAAAACCTGCTCTAACCGATCTTCAAGTTGATAAGGTTTTTCAAGCCGAATATCGATTAGCCATGGCCTATAATGCGCCAGCGGTGATTTTGCAGACGCGGCATCAAGAAGAGCATCGTCGATTCGATTGAGTTCAAGCGTAAAAAACAAAAGTTCAGTGCTAATCGTCGTCGCACGATCCTGCGTATCACCGTAAAATTTTGAATGTGCGGGATTGGTCGTATCACCCGAATAGACCAGCGCGGCGTAAGAGAGCAATCGGCCGAGTCGGTCATCAATCGCTTCATAGGCGGCAATCGCCTCATAAAGTGAAGCCGATGCGTTTGCGTCCGAAGCGAGCGCCAGAAGCTTCCCCCGATAGCGCTCAGCGAAAATTTTTGCATCTGCCGTTACACGCACAAAATCATCAGCAAGCTCCTTTGAATCGATCGCCGGATAAAGATCCTTCAAATTCCATTCCGGCAAGGAACCAAGATTTTTTATCGGCTCCTGAGCCGTATTGGCGGTTTGGCTTCTAATCAATTCGAAGTGGCCAGGCGAGAGAACGCGCATTGAAATGACATCTTTCGTTAAGACTTGATTATAGGTTCACATAATCGAGAATCCACACGCTCCTATCATAGCGTGCGAAATCAATTATCGGAAATGGGATCTTTTCCGCAACCGTGAAATCGGACCGTTAAAGGCGCCTTTACCAAAGCCCGCGACACTGCGACGTGATTCGGGCGCCAGGCGCCCCGTTTGAATGGGTTATCATGTCGCGTAAAATTTTGGTCATAGACGATGATCCGGTCCATCTCGGACATGTAGAACGGATTCTCGTCCAACTCGGCTATCAGGCGCTCTGTGTGCCGAGCGGTGAAAAAGGCCTAGATCTGCTTATGGGACCGTCAAAGAGCGGGATCGAGGCGGTTATCTTGGATTTAATCATGCCTGAATTGGATGGTATGGCCGTACTTACACGTTTGCAGCGTGCCAACATCCTAATCCCCATCATCGTGCTGGTAAAGCCGTCGGCTCTCGATTTGGCCATGAGCGCGATCTCGGCTGGCGCCCAGGATTTCGCGGTCATTCCCGTTGGCAAAGAGCGTTTGACGGTGGCGCTCACAAGCGCCTTCAAATTTTCAGCCCTCCAGACCTTGACGGTTGAGCGGGACATTGAGGCTGGCCTTTTACCCGATATTGGCGATCTTGACCTGATCGATCCTGAATTAACGCGGCTAGTACACCGCGCCGGCTCCATTAAACCATCAAAGGAGCCTATCTTGATCGAGGGCGCTGTGGGCAGCGGCCGCACGATGTTAGCTAGCGCCATCCATAAAGCGTCAATAAATCACGACAAGGGGTTGGTAGTTTTATCCGCCGCTGCACTGAATGAAGCGGCTACGGCGGTTACGCTCAATACCGCCCTTTCAAAAGCGCGCAACGGCACGCTGGTTATTCAAGAGTGCCACGAGCTCAATTACTCTTCACAAAATCTGTTAATCGAAACGCTCCAAAAGCCCAAACGTCGCGATGCCGCGCGTCTTATCCTAACAACCAACAACGCTCTCTTCGATCTAGTTAAGTTAGGCATATTTCTTGAAAAGCTCTTTTACCGCATCACTCTATCAACGTTACGCATTAGGCCATTACTTGAACGAAAAGACGACTTACTCAAACTCATTCTGAGCGAAATGAGGCGGTTCGCTTCATTGGGCGGTTATAATGATGTCGTTCTAACGAATGATGCCAGAAACATAATTTTGAACGCATCTTGGGTTATAAAAAAACGTACCCGTCAATTTATACTCAGAACAATTATAGAGCGATCAGAAAACTTGGTCATTTCCGGCCAGGACGTTCTTGAATGTGAAAAATTGCGACCAATGGCGCGACACCAAAACGCGTCCGGATTATCGCTTGTAAATGAAGCAGGACATATGAGATCGCTGGCGGAAATTGAGCGTGATATTATCGAATTTGCGTTAGAAAAATCAGGTGGCCGCATTGCGGATGTTGCGCAAGAGCTCGGCATTGGCCGATCAACACTTTACCGGAAACTGGAAGCCACCGGACAATTCTTTAACGAAGCAAATTCAGATATCATTGGAGACGCGGCATGACTCGCATGTTTATAGCAACCGTCATGTTCATTATAGGCTCTTTCGAAATCAGTTATGCAGAACCGTTAATTGAGGGTGATAATCGATTTGAGATATTATCGTCTGAAAATTCAAATCAAAAAAATGTTATACGAATTGCTAATCAAATTTCGACTATTCGATCAAGCGGCATGTTACCAGCAGTAGCGATAAAATGGCCAAAAGCAGAAAGAGAAAGTTTTTTGGCGTTTTATGCTCAACGTAATGACGCGCCGATTTGGTATGGCAGCGATGCTTTAGATGAACGCCGGCAGGCTCTTATCGAACAGCTCATATCTGCTGACGAAGATGGCCTTGACATAAAAGATTACCCCATTCCACCCGCCAATATAGATGCATTGGACGAGCGCAAAATTGCTGAAGCGGATCTGATGCTCTCTGCGAGTGCTGTTGCTTATGCGCGCGATGCCCGGGGGGCGAGAATCGATCCGGTCAGATTGTCGAAATTGATTACGCCGAAAATGAACATACCCCGTGCTACCGCGATTTTGGGAGATTTAATTGGAGCCAAAAGCCCCGCGCTGGCGCTCGCATCGTATCAACCAACATTCGAGGGTTATCGTCTCCTGAAGCAAAAACTGGCTGAATTCAAAGATACGACAGCGAGTATTACGCCGACGACGATTTCTAACAGCACGCTCAACAAAAAGCCGTTCCGTACGAATACCGCGATGGTTGGCGCCGTGGCGCCAAATCAATTTGATATTATTGCAAATATGGAACGGTGGCGCTGGTTACCGGCTGAACTTGGAGAGCGCCATATTTTTGTAAATATACCGGAGTTCACGCTTCGCCTAATCGATCATGGCCATGTGGCCCATATGACGCGGGCTGTTGTCGGCAAGCCGGATACGGCAACACCGATTTTCTCCTCAATGATGCAGTCTTTAATCATCAATCCAAGTTGGCACGTTCCTGAGTCCATTATTCGGAATGAGTTTTTACCAAAAATGGCTGAAGATCCAAATTATGCCGAAAAAGCGGGCTATGAGGTCACCCAGAATGGAGAGACTGTTTCAATCCGACAACCTCCCGGCGAACGGAACGCTTTGGGCTTTGTTAAATTTAATCTACCAAACGAGCACGCAGTCTATCTTCACGATACGCCCATGCGGAAATTATTTGGTAATGCGGAACGCGCCTATTCTCACGGTTGCGTGAGAGTGGAAAATCCTTTCGCGCTGGCAGCGGCCGTCTTGGCCGACCCCCGCTATCCCGAGGATATGTTAAAGGCTCTTATCGGGCGGGACGAGCGTTCCATTAAACTTGCCGAACCACTTCCAGTCCATATCGCCTATTTTACGTTAATGCCTGATGAGACAGGGCAACTCCGTCGTTTTGGTGATATTTATGGCTATGATCAGACGATCATCACGGCGCTCGGCTTGGGACAGACAAAAACTTACGCGGCGCTGCACTGAATAATTTCTGTTCATCCTCGTTTTCGGGTGGTCACATAAGGCTCCTTTGTCTAAACCGACGAGCGAAGTAATTTCGCGAATAAGGTCGGTCAAAGCGCCATGCCAGCACATTCAGATTTTCACGCGATCGGTCCAAGGGAATGGGGCCTCTTAACAGCCTTATCCATCCTTTGGGGTGGGTCCTATCTTTTTATGAAGATCGCGGTCGCCTACCTTCCAGTATTTGTTATTGTCTTCGGGCGGGTTTCAATCGCCGCCATAATGCTCGCTTTGATATTGATTATCACGGGTCAAGGATTACCGAAAAAGCGTGAAAATTGGATTGCCTTTTTTGGCATGGGGCTCTTGAACAATGTTCTGCCGATGAGTTTAATTGTCTTTGGAACCCAATCAATTAATGCGGGGTTGGCATCGATTATTAACGCGATGACACCGCTGTTCACCATTGTTTTAGCGCATATTCTGACGCTTGATGAACGTTTGAGCGTCAATAAAATTTTTGGTGTCGTATTTGGACTAGGTGGCGTGATTGTCTTGATTGGACCAGGATTATTATTTTCGCGTGATGCGAGCACAGTTGGTGAAGTATCTTGTTTATTCGCTGCTCTGTCTTATGCGTCGGCTAATATATTTGGTCGAAGATTTGTACGCCTTGGATTGAAGCCGCTGCAGATTGCTTTTGGTCAAGTGAGCGGTTCAACAGTCATTCTGCTCCCAACTTTGTTTTTGCAAGATTGGAACGTTATCTCAGAAAACATAACGTGGACACCGATTGCCTGTGTCATAGCGCTTGGCGTTCTTTGTACAGGATTGGCTTATGTATTATTCTTCGCAATCCTAAATCGATCCGGCGCGACGGCGGTTGCTCTCGTTACTCTTATGATTCCGCCAAGCGCCATTGCGTTGGGTGTAATCGTGTTAAATGAATCTCTGACAATTCAGCAATTGGCGGGAATGGTTTTGATCGGTGCGGGACTTATCGCGGTTAACCGACGCGCAGCCCAATCACGTGTCTAAATGTGCAAAAATTGACACGACTTTTTCATATACGACACGTTTAAAGGGAATAATTAGAGCCGGCACATCGCTCATAGGTACCCATTTCCAACGATCAAATTCAGGCTTATGCCCGCCCGGCGGCTCGTGGATATTGATTTCTCGGTCATCACCCTCAAAGCGGAACGCAAACCACTTTTGTGTCTGGCCGCGATATTTACCTTTCCAAGCCGCTTTTGCGACATCGGGTGGGAGATCATAAGTCAACCAATCTGGCGCTTCGGCTAGAAAAGAGACGCTCGTGACACCTGTTTCTTCGGCAAGTTCACGAAGAGCTGCGGGGTAAGGTTCTTCACCAGCATCAATACCGCCTTGGGGCATTTGCCACGAATGCGTAGCATCAACATGTTCAGGGCCCGCTTCGGCGCGGCGACGGCCGACAAACACCTCACTGCGACGATTGAGCAACATGATGCCAACATTGCGGCGATACGGCAGATCTTCATAACGCATTACGACCTCGACTCACGGGTTAGGAGGGCACTTGCCGGCACGAGTCGCAACCCTTTCTCGGCAATTTGCATACTCCAACGCTTTATACGCTCTATCGCGAGCGGCGTAATATTCGCAACCCCCAAAGCGGATCCATTTTTTCGTGCCGTTGCTTCCAGTTGAGAAAGCACAGCATCAAAGGCTTCAGGAGTAAGGTCATTATCGATTGTTACGTGGATGACCGAGCGGAAAAAATTCTGCTTTTCGGCATCTGGTTTATTTGGGCCGCTTTCGATTAATCCAAGACCGCGTCCTTCGACTTCTTTTATGATCATATGACGCAAGTTAATCGGGATAACAGCGTCTCCGCCGATATGACTGAGTATTCCGGCATATCCCGGAAAACGCGTTAACAACCACCGCAATCTTAAATGATTATCTTGCTCATTTAGACTATTCGACAAGGCCTTTGGACCGGGGTCATCTGTTGCGGACATTGTTTCGGCCAGAGGTAGATCGAGAAAGAGCTCATGGCCTTCATCGCGAATTTCTATCGCCTGACGATCAACTTCGCTCGCATAAGGTGATAATGCAAAAGAAATTTCGGGCGGCAAGCGTAGCATTGCTTCCGAGGTCATAAGCTGCCCAATGCCGGCGCGACGCATAACAATCGCGACCATCGGCACTTGCGGTTGCGATTCGAGGACTGGCGCCGATGGACGGGCATATACGGCGAGGGGTGTTGTGCCATCGGTTGAACGGGCCGGCAAAACTCCTTCTGGAATAATTTCGATCAGGCGAGGATCGGGCGCTTGGGCCAGACCCTGACTTCGTAATTGATTTCGCGTCGATGACGTCGTGGTCGCTTCGTCTGGCCATTCCAGTGGGAGAACAGCCACGGGTAAATCGGGGCGCTTGAACCATTCGGCGCGAAGCGCGACGAACAGTGTCACACAGATGATCAGCGCCACGCCGCCGAGCAGAGGAAGAATGATACCCGTGCGTCGGGGTTTGAAATTTGTAACCGGATTTATAGCGGCAGACATTGGCGATGCCGCAGCGTGAGACTGAGTCATAGAAAAATCCAAGCATCATTGAGCTTGGATTTTTCTGAACGAAACTGACGAATTTATAGTTAATTTTAATTAGAAATTGCTATCGGGTCGATCATAACCGGCCAAATTAATTGGCCGGAGTTTGTGCTTTCGGTGCGCCGGATGCATCGCCCGTTTTTACACCTCTGAGCAAATCAAAGGCATAATTCAACTGCTTATCAAGCTTTGGATCTTGCGGAACATAGGCTGAAGATCCGCCCTGCTCGTTCTCACCATTCTTGAGATGACCCTTCAAGGCCGCTTCACCCTTGGTCTCGTCTTTACCCTTAATGTCATCCGGGACGTCTTGGAGAACTTGAATATCAGGATCGATACCCTTTGCCTGTATCGAGCGCCCCGATGGCGTATAATAACGCGCCGTGGTCAAACGAAGTGCACCATTCGGTCCGAGAGGAATAATGGTTTGAACAGACCCTTTTCCGAACGACCGTGTGCCAATGATGGTCGCACGCTTATGATCTTGCAAAGCGCCGGCAACAATTTCGGAGGCGGAAGCGGAACCGCCGTTGATAATAACGATCAACGGCTTGCCACCGGTCAAGTCCCCTGAACGAGCAACATAGCGTTGCGCATCATCTGGATTGCGACCACGTGTAGAAACGATTTCGCCCTTTTCGAGAAAGGCATCCGAAACGGCAATGGCTTGATCAAGCAGTCCGCCTGGATCATTTCTCAAATCAACAACATAACCTTTCAGCTTATCGGCTGGTACCGTCTTGCTAGTTTGCTCAATGGCATTTTTCAATCCATCGAACGTCTTTTCTGTAAATTGGGTAATCCGGATATAGCCAATATCGGTCTCAATTCGAGTTTTAACTGAGGAAATCTTGATGACTTCGCGCGTCAAAGAGACATCGAATGAGTCAGAGCCTTTTCGACTAATTCTCAGTTTCACAGAACTGTTTACAGGACCGCGCATGCGATCCACGGCTTGGTTCAGAGTTAAGCCTTGAACAGTGTCGCCATCGATCTCAACGATCAAATCTCCTGCGAGCAGCCCCGCACGCGAAGCCGGCGTATCGTCAATAGGCGTGACAACTTTTACGAAACCCTCTTCCTGGGTCACTTCTATGCCCAGACCACCAAATTCACCCTTGGTCTGAACCTGCATATCCTTGAAACTTTTTGAATCCATATAGCTTGAATGGGGATCGAGCCCGGACAACATGCCGCTGATTGCAGATTCGACCAATTTGGCGTCATCCGGCTTTTCGACATAGTCAGTACGAATTTTTTCAAAAACATCGCCAAAAAGATTAAGTTGACGATAGGTTTCAGACCCGGCGGCGATTGCACTTCCCGCGCCAACCGACATGCCTTGATACGCGAAGGCGACCATGCCGCCGCCAAACACTGCGCCCGTCAACAGATAGGCAAATCTGCGCATCATCCTTTACCCTTTTCGGTCACGCCCGGCACCCACCAGGGTGCAGGATCAATTGGTGTTCCATCCTTGCGGAATTCGACATAGAGAACCGGCGGCGCCTTGTCGGACCCTCCCTGTTGGGAAGCATCCTTACCGGGATCACTCATAACCGCGACCGGTTCGCCCGCAAGGACGAATTGTCCGAGACTTACGCTGATCCGGTCCATACCTGCAAGGAGGATATAATATCCGCCGCCAACATTCAGGATTACAAGTTGCCCATAAGTTCGAAACGGTCCGGCAAAAGCAACCCAGCCATCCGAAGGGGCAGAGACCATCGCGCTTGGCCGCGCCTCAAATGTGACACCGCGTGTTAGGCCACCCACCGGATCACGGGCGTTGAACGGTCGTAGCAGAGTTCCGCTTACCGGTTGCGGCAAGAGCCCCTTAAGTTCCGGAAAGCTCACTTTCGGCGCAAGACGCGTTGGATCGCGGAATGCGAGAGCAGCCATTCTACTGCGCGCGTCCCGAGCTGCCGGATCCGATGCCGCTTTGACTTCGGCATCCGTTTTAGCGGATGAGAGACGCGCGTCTTGGGCAGCGCGGGAAACACTGTCGATTTCGCCTTCCAAACGCCCAATCAGATCTTTGAGATTTTGGCTTTTGGCAGCCAGTGCGGCCGCTTTTTGTGATTGTTCTTCCGCGCGGGTTTCAGCTCCAACAATGTCTTTTTGACGTGCTTCAACAAGCAAAGCGATATCTTGGCGGTCACGAACAAGACTCTGAACATCGCGCGCGAGACCATCCCGCTCAGCGGCCGCCGACGTTCGAATCCGCTCTATGGCAGCAAGATCTTTGGCGAGCGTATCAGTTTCTGACTTCAAATCTGGAACGACGGCGCCCAGCAGAATTGCACTTCTTACATTATCGAGCATCGCATCCGGATCGGAGAAGAGAACCGGCGGCGGCATAGATCCCAAACGCTGAAGAGCAGCTAAAATATCTGTCACCGTTCCGCTCCGACTTTGCAAAGACGCGCGGGCTTTGGCTTCCGAAGCAGACAATGCGGTCAGACGCTCTTCGACTGCATTAATACGCAACTCGGTTGCGCGAATACGATCCGCCGTCTCAATCATGCGTTGTGTCAATCGTGTTCGATCAGATCGGAGCGATTCGATTTCGGCCTCAAGCCGCGCACGATCCTCGACTCCGCTCTTGATCAGGCGCTCTGTTTCTTCGAGTTCGATGCGGTGTGTCGCGCTTTCCGTTATAGAATCGGAGGCAAATGATCCAGAACTTGAATAAGATAATCCTACGCTCATGCAACCAGCAAGAAGGCAACCGCGAGCAAGATTAAAATACGTCGGCATTAAGTCTGCTCATCCATATCAAACACGATGATAGGGGTGTCCGGTTAACAGCGTCATGCTGCGATAAAGCTGTTCAGATAATACAATACGTACGAGTTGATGGGGCAAGGTCATTGCGCCGAATGCAAGAATTGATTTAGACGCGTCAAGAATACTCTGATCCAACCCATCGGCTCCTCCAATCACGAAGGTAAGCGTACGCTGGCCTCCATCTCGAAAATTCGAAAGCATTTTTGAGAAATCACTGCTGCTTGGCGATAGCCCTTTTTCATCAAGCGCAATAAAAATTTGCCCGTTGACCCGTGATAAAATATCTCGCGACTCTTCTATTTTGCGGTCGGAAGAACGCGTTGCACGACTCTCGGCAAGTTCAACACTGTCAAATCCTGTAATACCGATCGTGCGGCCTGTATCACGCGCTCGCTCCAAATAGCGGCTAACAAGGGCCCGCTCTGGACCATCCTTTAAGCGGCCAACGGCAAGAAGCGTAATCTTCACAGTGCAACAGTCAGGAAGCCGGGCGCTCTGCCGGTCGATCCGAACCCCACATCTTCTCAAGATTATAGAAGCTGCGGACTTCAGGACGAAATATATGTAAAATCACATCGCCAGCATCAATCAAAACCCAATCGCAATGCGGCATACCCTCAACGCGAATACCGGTATGACCTGCTGATTTCAGATTTTCGACGACTTGATTTGCGATCGCTCCAACATGCCTGTTCGATCGTCCCGTTGTGACGATCATCGCATCTGCAAGCGATGTTTTCCCGGATAGGTTAATAAGGACCGTATCCTCGGCCTTGGCATCGTCAAGCATTCCCATTAGCGCCTGAGCCATTTCACCATGAGGCACTTCGACAGCCTTTTTGGTGGATGTCCGGCTTTGTGTCGCGCCGGCTCGAAGAGAGACTTGTGTCAGTGTTCTCACCCTATTGGTTAGGCCCCCATTGGACCGAACATGAACTTGCCTGAAACTTCAGTGATTTTCAATATAATCTTCTTTATCCGCAAAAATATGACGTTCGCGCAACGCACTTGATGACAAAGGCGAGCGCCGATCATGGAGAATCACGAAGGCCGGCAATCCTTTGTTGGGAAGACTAGAGCATCGGTGTTCGGGCAATCTTGCAAATTCGAGAGCTCGAGCGGCATAGGACCGCGCGGCGCGATGGGTGGCGCCGGGACGATCAATCACAGCGATGGGCATAAGCTTCGCAATATCGCGCCAACGGGTCCAGCGATGAAAATTTTCGAGGTTATCGGCACCCATAAGCCAAACGAAGCGAACATCTGAAGCGCGTGACTTCAAAAGACTCAGGGAGTCAAACGTAAATCGTGTACCCATCGCCTCCTCAACGCCTGTAACGTGGATGCGCGGGTGATTGGCTATTTTGCGTGCCATGGCCACACGCTCTACTGTCGTGGGCAAGCTCGATGTATCCTTTAAAGGATTTCCAGGAGTAACCAGCCACCATATTGCGTCCAAGTGGAGCCGACGAAGTGCAATAAGGCTTATGAGTCTATGAGCCGCATGGGCAGGATTGAATGTTCCGCCGAGAATTCCAATTCTTTGCCCCCGGCCATGTGGGGGTAACGCCGGAACGGAGCACGGAGACGATAATCGTTTCATAAGTTAATTTTGAAGGAGGCAAGATTGTCTGACAAGATTAAACCCATTTATAAATTCTCTAAGCCTTGATTGATGCATTTATGTTTTGTTGCGCTTCGGCCAAAAGACGGTCTGATGCCTCTTCAATTTGCTCTTGGAGTCGCGTAAAAAAATCTTGCCTCTCAAGGCCGGGGGCAATCGGTGATAAAATATCGACCACAATTGTGCCTTGTCGCAATTTCAACGATCGCCGTGGCCAGAACACTCCGGAGTTCAAAGCAACGGGTAGGCACGGAACATCAAGGCCCGTGTAGAGTTGAGCAATACCAAACCGGTAAGCGGGTGGTGCGCCCGGGGCTCGACGCGTTCCTTCCGGAAAAAGCAAGATCTGACGTCCCCCATCCGCGCGAATTTCTTGATGGGCAGCTCTAACAAGTTTTAAAAGTGCTCGCGAACCAGCCTTTCGATCAATTGCGACATTGCGCATTTTTCCAATGAACCACCCAAAGACAGGAATAAAGGCAAGCTCCTGCTTTAAAATAAAACAAGGATCATCAAAGAGGCTCAAAAGTGCAAAAGTTTCCCAGATGGATTGATGCTTTGCAGCAACCAAAAGTGGTCCTTTTGGAATATGATTAAGGCCCCGAAATTCTACATGAATGCCACCAATGATGCGGCAAAGCGAAATATAATAGCGGCTCCACGCGCGGGCGAGCCACGTCATCGCTTGACGCGGAAGAACGAGGACAATCAGGCCTGCAAGCATCCACGCGATCAAGCTCGCATATAAAATTATCATCAAGAAAATGGCGCGAATCAAATCTTAAGCTCCTGAAGAAAAAGTAAAAATAATCTTTCACTTCTCAATTTTATCCATGCTCCAAAATATTTAATCGCTTCCCAAGCAAGAGAGCGGAAAAATATCCATTTATTGGAAGAGAGCGATACAGCTAAGGTAGGGCCGGCACGATAAGTTTGAAACTGAATCTGTGGCATTTTTTCCTCAAATTCAAGCATGGCTCGAGGAAGGTGAGTGAGTGACGTTACAATAATGAGTGATTTATATCCCAATGCATTTGCCCATTTTTCAACTTCAATCGCATTTCCTCGTGTGTTTTGTGCTTCATGACCAAGGCTGACACAACACACTTTGTAAGGTTCAAGCACAGGAGCAAGTCGAATAATATCATCAATCTCGGCTCCCCCGCCAACGCCAGTTAGAAAAAGATTCTGCGCATAACCTTGTGCCAAGAGATCTGAGGCAACAGAAATTCGATCCTGACCACCCGTCAATACGATTATTGCATCGGCCTTAGCGATATCCGTGCGATCGAACTTGGAAATCTCGAATCCAAATGCAACGATGAAGAGAATAGAAATGCAAATAAGCGCGCTCGCAATTTTCGCGCCCATGTAATTATACATTTTAAAACGGAAAAGCATTCAATCGGACTTTATTCAAATTTATCAATTGTCTTGAAAACCGTTATTCGCGAGACAAGTGCGGCCAAGCCAGCAACAACGGCGACGACAAGCAAGGTTACAACGAAGACACTCCAACCAGGACCCGACAAAACATTGACGCTGCCCAAGCCGAAAGTTTCACGAAGTCCATCGGAATTTACTGCAATGATTTTCAAAAAAAATAATACGATAATCGATAAGCTTCCGCCGATTAAACCTCCAACTAATCCAAGGCTAAAGAAATGGAACTGAAAGACGCGCGCGATATAGCGATCTTCAGCACCAATAAAATAAAGCACCTCTATAATTGCACGATTACCAGCCATCGCACCGCGTGTTGCAAAAACGATTGCCATCGTTACTGCTAACATAACGAGTGCAAATATCGCGAAAGATGCAATGATAAGTGTTTCGCCAATTCGTGAGAGACGACGTGTCCAAGTGCGGTGATCGTCAATACTCAAGCCGGGAATTTCACGCGTCAAAGATTGACTAAGTGATATGATATCAGGCGGATCATCATTACTTATTTGGACAGCAATCAATCGTGGAATTGGCAAGCTATCCAATACGGAAGCTGATCCGAGCCAAGGCTCGAGCAAACGCACGGTTTCCTCTCGAGGATAAATTCTGACTTTTGTAACGCCATGGACATTGCGTAAAAGATCTTCTGCATGCTTGAGATCGATTTCGATATCGCGCCCAATTTGAGGGCGAATCTGCACGGTAACTTCGGACGCAAGCACAACCTGCCATCGCGCGGTGGCAACAGAAGCGAATTGCACTAAACCCGCCGTCAATGCGGCCATAAATGTTAGAATTACAATCACGGCAATCAAAGCGCGATCCGTCACGGGATCAGGCGCAACCATTGATTCGGCGCGCAGCAAATACCTTAATCCTTTACGATTAATGTTAGTTGGGTTTTGCATATCGGGTTGTGTCATCGCTCAACCTTCGATGTGCAATCGGTGGTCAGCGAGCACGAGACGCCGGCCGCCATCAATCTGCTGCATTAAACCAAGATCATGGGTTGCAATTAATATTGCAGTTCCTGATCGGTTTAATTCGACAAACAATCTGAGCAACCGTCGTGCGAGTGCCGGATCGACATTTCCAGTCGGCTCATCCGCGAGCAGAAGTTCCGGTTGCGTGACAAGCGCACGTGCAATCGAGGCACGTTGCTTTTCACCGCCAGATAACAGAGGCGGCTTTGCATCGACCAAATCTCCCAATCCGACCCATTTTAGGAGATCCATTACTTCAGCGCGGAAACTTGACTCGGAACGACCTCGCACTTTCAACGGAAGTGCAACATTTTCATAAGTCGTGAGATGATCAAGCAAACGAAAATCTTGGAAAACGATACCCATACGGCGGCGTAAAGCCGTGAATTCGTCCTTATCGAGTGTCGCAGTGTCATGACCAAATAGAGAAATCATGCCGCGCGTTGGCTTGAGCGCCTGCATGACCAAACGAAGGAGGGTCGTCTTTCCTGTACCGGAGGCCCCTGTCAAAAATTGGAACGACTGGGGAAGAATTGAAAAACTAATATCGCTCAGTGTTTCGGGCGCAACACCGTAGCGAAGACCGACATTCTCAAAGCGGACAAGTTCGCCGCCAGAACGGTACGGAGTCGCCTGCACGGTATCCTTCAACCTTCTTTAAATGTCCTTGTGGCATGGTCTTATGCCGAGGCTCAAAAAATTCTTTATGCAAGGATACCTGATTCGTTATGCTGGTTGTCTGCCCAAATTGCGAAAGTGCCTATCTCGTTCGGGCGAAAGAGATTGGTCCCAAAGGGCGACTGATGCGCTGCGGCAATTGTCGGCAAACCTTCCAGATGGCTGGATCGACGGATTCGACTGATAATGATGCGGCATTTCAAGAAGAAGAACAGAAAGACGTAATCATAAAGGCGGCTCCGGCACAGGTTAAACCAGTGCGGCGAGGCCGGATGACTGCGATTGCGACTTTAACAGCAGGGATTGCGGGTCTTACCGCGATCGTAAGCACGGGTGCCGTTCAATTAGATGGGCTGATAACACGCGCTGAGGGTTTTTTTGGGACGATTTTGCCCGGAATATCGACGCCAAAGCTCAGTTTTGTTGATCTAAAGACCAGTTTTGAAGGAGAAGGACCGGAGCGGGCCCTTGTGATTGAGGGTATGATCGTCTCCGACTCGCGCGGGCCTTATCCTTTGCCAAGCATGAGCTTTGAAATTCGAGGCTCAAACGATGCAAATGCGGCCAATGGGAGCATTTTTCGGTGGATGATACCCCCTCCGGCCCCCATAATTGCGCAAGGAAGCCCGGTTCCGTTCCGTGCGAGGCTTGCCTCCCCGCCCCGGGAGGGTAAAGACATAGTGATCCGTCTGGTCGGCGCTTAGGGCGCCTTGGCGGGTAATTGGCCCGTTTTTACCGGATTTTCCAATATACTGGATTTTGTATGCCCCAGGATCGAAAAGTCAAAGTTCTCATCAATGAAGAGAAGATTGCCCGCCGGAATTCGGAAATTGCGGGTGAAATTGCACTAAAAGATCCAAAAAACCTGCTGGTTGTGGCAGTTTTGAAGGGTTCTTTTATGTTTGCGGCCGATTTGATGCGGGCTTTGCACCATGCGGGGATGATGCCGCAAGTCGAATTCATGCATCTTTCAAGTTATCGTGATGCAACTGTCTCGTCCGGACAGGTGGTTATACTGAAAGATGTTGAGAGCGATGTGCGCGATCGGGACGTTATACTGATCGATGACATTCTAGAATCGGGTCGTACACTGGCTTTTGCCAAGGATTTACTTGCCGCCCGCGGCGCGCGGGTGATGACCTGCTGCCTCTTGGAAAAGCCGGGCAAACGGGCCGTTCAAATCGATGCGGATTTCGTCGGATTTACGATTCCGGACCTGTTTGTGGTCGGTTATGGCATGGATGTGGCCCATTCTTACCGCCAATTGCCCTTTATCGGCGTGGTCGAATAGAACGCACCGAACCCGCCTGAACCATTTCTCTTCGAGGACGAAAACACGGTATTTGATGGACCAAAACGGGTTCATCAGAGCCCAAAACAGGCTCTTGCCATAGGCATTGAGAGACGTCTCAGACGGCGTTTACCGTGGCCATGCGTTGAACGTTGCCCGCCCGTCCAATCCAACTATCGAGAGTTACATCAAGCCATAGACGCACGGAATGGTCGTGTTCGAACCACCCAGCGCGATGTTCATGCGGTGCCTGCGCGCCCTTGTGATTCATCCGTTCGAAGGCACGCGTGGTCCAGCGGCAAATCATCGCATAAGTAACCTCGGGGTGAAATTGCAACGCAAGCGTGCGCGGCCCCATGCGGAATGCCTGATGGGTAAACGCATCACCCTCGGCCAGAAGTTCGGCGCCCTTTGGCAGATCAAACCCCTCGCGATGCCAATGATAGACGGCGCGCGGCCAGACCGCGCCTTGTGCGGCCGCCCATTCTTCTCCCGCCGCCGTGGGGCGCAACGGATAATAGCCGATCTCGGTTTCTTCATCCGGATGCTTCCACACCCGGCTGCCCGCCGCGCGACACAGAAGCTGCGCGCCCAGACAGAGACCCAAAAACGGCGTACCGGCCTCAACCGTGCGCGCGATGAGACGGATTTCCTCATCAATCCAAGGTTCGGGATCATTCGCACTCATCGGCCCGCCGAAAACAACCACACCCGCATAGTCAGAAACATTATGCGGCAAGGGATCGCCCAAAGGCGGACGCCGAATATCAAGCGCAAAGCCGCGCTGCCGCAACGCATAGCCCACCCTCCCGGGCGTGGACTGTTCCTGATGAAGGACAATGAGAACGGGCAGGGACATGGGCGGTTCAACAACAAAGACGCAGCACTCTAATTTGTTTGAACGCCACATTCAATGAGCGCGCCCGACACCGTGTTAATGTGCAACTATTTTGTCAGTTTTGCTTTCCGCGCACCTCAACACAGCGCGACGAACTATAAGGATCGGGCCATTCTATTTCGGCGGACGAGACACCGTGATATCGATAGTCATGCTCAATATTGCTGGGCTTCCTGTTCCAAATGAGCTCCGGCGCGGGATCGCTTTGCGCATCAATGTTAAAAGCGACCATTCCCGGAAAAAACGTAATACTATCCAAATGAGCCATTTTCCGGACGAATTCAGTATTCAAAATCTTATAAAAGTCATTTGGGTAAAGACAAACATCACGGGCAACAAGCACCTCCGTTAATGCTTTTGCATAATCGAGAAAAGAATATGACGCGTGATCCGAAAACTCTTCTAACCGACTTGTACAAGTATCCTCGATTACCAATTGACCATAGTTTGTCATGGTCGAAACCTCTTCGAAAGTGACAATTTGCTGAAAAGACTGATGGCCGCCGTCATCAAGAAAGACGTCAAAATCTTTAATCTGCGCAGAGCATTCTTTCCAAAAATTTCGACTTCCTTGATCTCCAATAATAATCTGAAAGCCCAATTCTTCAAATTTCTTTGCATTGGGATTCATATCTATTCCAATAATCCGCGCCTTCGGCCCAAGCCATTTACGCCACATCATGAGCGAGCCGCCGTTAGCCACACCCGTCTCAACAAATAAACAATCCTCTCCCCTTAAATGAGAGAATAATCGTGCATATATATCAAAATAATTTGTTACTTTATAAGATAACAACTCTGCTTCAAAAAAGGCTTGTCGTAAATCTTCGGCGTATTGTTTTAATTTTTGATTCTTATTCATAGTCATGCGGCCAATCGCTTTTCAAGATTTTTAAAATCTCTAAAAATCAATAATAAGGTGAAATCAAATTGCCATCCTCAACATCCGGATACTGAGTATCAATAACTTCTGACAAACTGACGTCCCAATCTACCGTTGTGTTTCCAATTTTTCGAACCAGAACAGCTGAACCTTCATATCCTGCGCTCTGCTCAGCCGATTTTTTGTCGGGCCTATAAATGAAAGGTAAAATATAGGATTCGGCATCCATCGCACGATCAATGATCTCGAACCCTGTACGTTTATTAAATAACGAATCCCAAGCATCGCTCGAAAAGCGCCAAAAATCCCAAGGTAGATCATGCATACCCAACGTTTGATGGGTGAATATCATTCCAACACCGCCAATTTTCAAAATTTTATTTATTTCTACTGCAACTTTCCATGGCATGAGTATG
>CANGPA010000005.1 GCA_947455645.1 Hyphomicrobiales bacterium
AAAATTCGGTACAATTTGAATCATCTCGAATTGGATCGAAATAAATTGTTACAAGTTACATATTTTGAAATATGTAACAGTATTTTCGGGGTCAGTTGGCCCATAATTTGGGAATCGGTTCAGCCCGCACCGCGGCGCGCCAGCGCATCGAGCACCGCACCGGTGACTGCTCCCAAGCGGAGTTCCAGTGAGCGGCGCGGGGTTTCGGCATCCAACCGCAAGACGCCGGGGGTCAAAAACCGGTACAAAGCATCAAGCACAAAGGCCAAGGCCTTTTCGCGGCTGACGGGCGCGAAGGCGCCGCCATTCTGGCCTTCCTCAAGCACGCGATCGATCAAAATGCGCACACGCGCCCGATGATGGCGTGCCGAAGCACGATTTTCATCAAAAGCGGCCACAAACAGGTCAAACAGGCGCGGTTCATCATCCAGCCGATCCCGATAGGCGCGCAACAGGGCGAACAGGAGCCGTTCGAGCTTGTCCCGCGCGGGATCGGGCGCATCGACAATTTCCGCAAGCCGCGTCTCGAGCCCCTTGAGCCAGCCAAGCGTGATCGCGTCAAACAGCGCCTCTTTGGTCTCGAAATGCCGGTAGACATTGGCGTGGGTCATCGCCGCGCGACGCGCCACGGACACGACCGTCACCCGGTCCACGCCGAAGGCACGGATCTCTTCGACGCATGACGCCATGATGCGCTGGGCGGTCGTCTCGGACGGAGGCGCTGTGTTCATAGACACCCTCTTACAGGACATAGGGGCATCAACCCAATATCCCTTGTGACAAGCGGGAGCTATAAAAGGCAGGCCCCGCTCGTTTGTATGAAAGCCTTTTGATGACCGCTCCCGCAGCCGAGTCGACCCGTCCTGCGCGCCATCCGCTCTCGACCCTGTTGCGGTTGTTCGGGCCGGGTGTGATTGCCGGGGCTGCGGATGATGATCCCTCGGGGATTGCGACCTATTCGCAAGCCGGTGCGCAATTTGGTGTGCATCAGCTCTGGTCCGTTGTGCTGACATTTCCGTTTATGGTTGCGATCCAACTCGTTGCCGCGCGCATCGGGCGTGTGACCGGCAAGGGCATCATCGCCAATGCCAGCGTGCTCTATCCGCAAAGCATCGTGATCGCGCTTGTGGCGCTGATCCTGATTGCAAATACGATCAACATCGCGGCTGATCTCGCCGCCATGGGTGCAGCGGTTACACTCGTCATCGGAGGGCATGCCTCGCTCTATGCCTTGGTGTTTGGCGTGGGCTGCGCTTTGGCGGAAGTGTTCATTCCCTATCGCCGCTATGCACATGTGCTCAAATGGTTGACGCTTGTGTTGTTTGTTTATGTTGCCGCCGTTCTGACGATCAAGGTTGATTGGATCGACGCGCTGGTGGCAACGGTTCATCCGCTGATGTCGCGCTCGACAGATTATCTGCTCACCATTGTTGCCGTGTTTGGTACAACCATCAGCCCTTACGTCTTCTGCTGGCAGACCGCACAAGAAGTGGAAGACATGAATATCGCGCATGAAAAGCCGCTCATCGTGCAAGAGGTGGACACGCGCGGCCATTTTCAACGCATGGCGCTTGATACGAATATCGGCATGGCGTTTTCCAATGGCATTGCGTTTTGCATCATGCTGACAACGGCTGCGACCTTGCATGTGGCCGGTGTGACGACGATTGCCACCGCAGCGGATGCGGCCGAAGCGCTGCGTCCCCTTGCCGGCCCTCTGACCTTTGCGCTGTTCTCGTTGGGTATTATCGGCACCGGACTTCTGGCCGTGCCGGTCTTGGCGGGCTCCGCCGGTTATGCGGTGGCCGAAGCGATGCATTGGCGCTCAAGCCTTGAAATGAAACCGCTCCGCGCCCGCGGATTTTATACCGTGATTGCGGCGGCAACGCTGATTGGCGCTTTGATCGGTTTTACGAGCTTTGATCCGATCCGCATGTTGTTCTGGGCAGCGGTGCTCAATGGTTTTGTGGCTGTGCCGGTGATGATCGCGATGATGATCATGGTGTCGCGCAAATCGATCATGGGTCGTTACCGCGCCAAACCCCTGCTCGCTCTTGCGGGATGGGGCTCAACCGCATTGATGGCGCTGGCGGCGCTGGTTCTGATCTGGTCGATGTTTATCTAACGGCGTAAAATTCAATGCGACCCGACAAGGCGTTCGCCATGCGGCAAAGCGCGATAGGGTTCTGATTGCATTTCGATCAGACGCGACGCGGTGCGATCAAATTCAAAGGCTTCACGCCCGTCATCCGCGTGATAAAGATTTAGCGGTTCATCAGCCGCCGACGCATAGAGTTTGACGCTGCGATCATAAAGCGCGTCGATCAAGGCAATAAAGCGTTTGGCCTCATTGCGTTGATCCGCTGCAATGACCGGTATATTGCTGATAAAAACCGTATCGAACCGTTCTGCAATCATCACGAAATCATTCGCGCCCAAAGCTGTCTGGCAAAGATCCGCATAATCGAACCATGCGGCCTTTTCATAGGCACGCGGAATGTGAACCGCATGACCCAATACCGTAAGCGTCTGCGGCGTGGCGATGCGCCCTGCGCTCAGCGAGCGAAACACATCTTCCAACGCTTCATTGTGTTTGGAGGTGAGCGGCGTAAACCAGGTTTGACCGCCATGAATTTTCTCGAGGCGGTAATCAACCGGCGCATCGAGCTCAATGATTTCAGTTGCGGTTTTGAGCACGTCAATAAACGGTAAAAACAAAGCCCGATTGAGCCCCTCATGATAAAGCTGATCCGGTGCCACATTCGATGTGGCAACGAGAACGAGGCCATGATCGAAAAGCGCTGTAAAGAGCCGCGCCAGAATCATCGCATCGGCAATATCGCTCACCGAAAACTCGTCGAGACATAAAAGCGTAAGCTCTGACGCGATGGCCGCGGCGACCGACGGAACCGGATCGGTGTCCTGCACCTCGCCGCGTTTGACGCTCAAGCGAAAGGCATGAATACGCCGATGCACATCCGCCATGAAACTTTGAAAATGCAGGCGCGCCTTCTTCTCAAGCGGGGCAGAGTCCAGGACCAAATCCATGAGCATGGTTTTGCCACGCCCGACCGACCCCCACAGATAAAGGCCCTTGGGCATGGTGATCTTGCGCTTGAAAAGCCAGGACAGGCCGCTCTTGCGCGAAGGCAAGGTGTCGAGCGCAAGGCAGAGCGCATCGAGCCGCTCGATCACGCGAAGCTGCGCGGGATCCTCGTCAATCTCCCCGAGACCAACGAGCTGGCGATAGGCCTCGCTCGGCCTTTTGTGCGAAACACGACTCATGCGGTCTTCTTACCTTGAGGCGTCGGATCATGCACGGCCAAGCGCGCCCCGCAAGCATAGGCAGCGCCGCCAAGGCTAAAAAGTGAACTGCCGACGGCGTGCCACCGTATGATGATTAGATCCGCCGTTTGGGGAGTTGCGTGATGCCTGTTGCCGCTTGGTGCCTTATGATTGTGACGATCATGCCCGTTCTGGTGGTGGGTTATGCCAAGGCCGGGGGTCACTATGACAATCAGGAGCCGCGGCTCTGGCTTCAGACGCTCGAAGGCGGCCGCCGCCGCGCTTATGCAGCACATCTCAATTGTTTCGAGGCTCTGCCTGTCTTCATCGCGGCGCTGTTCACGGCCGTCTGGACGGATGGACCGCAAGGCATGATCGATGCGTTGTCGATCGGCTTTGTGCTGTTTCGCGTGCTGTATGTGTTTGCCTATATTATCGACCGCGCCACGCTGCGCTCGACATTGTGGAGCTTGGCCTATCTCTGCGTGATTGGCCTCTTTATCTCGGGCTATTGGGCGCAACCTTAAGACCGGTCAAGGCCTTATCTGGCCTGTTCCGCGAACGCGATATTTGAACGAGCAGAGCTGATCAATGCCCACCGGTCCGCGCGCATGCATGCGGCCCGTCGCGATGCCGATCTCCGCACCGAAACCGAATTCACCGCCATCGGCGAATTGCGTGGAAGCGTTATGCAGCACAATGGCTGAATCAACACGGTTCATAAACGCGTCTGCCGCAGCCTGATCAGCCGTGATGATCGCCTCAGTGTGATGCGACCCATAGGTCTCGATATGGTCGATGGCTGCATCAAGCCCTGCCACACATTTCACCGAAATAATCGCATCAAGATATTCGGTGCGCCAATCCTCTTCGGTGGCCGCCGTTACACGCGGATCAATCGCTTGCGTTGTCGCGTCACCGCGCACCGCACAACCTTGATCTAAAAGTGCGTTCACCAGAGGCTTCAAATGCGTGGACACTACGGCTTTATCGACCAGAAGCGTTTCCGCCGAACCACAGACGCCTGTGCGGCGCAACTTGGCGTTAAGCACTATTTCGCGCGCCATCGCCAAATCGGCTTTGGCATGAACATAGACGTGACAAATGCCTTCAAGATGCGCGAAAACAGGTACACGGGCTTCCGCTTGCACACGTGCGACAAGGCTCTTGCCACCGCGCGGCACAATCACATCAATCAAGCCGTCAAGGCCCGACAACATCAACCCAACCGCTGCACGATCGCGTGTCGGAACAAGTTGCAACGCATCTTCCGGTAGGCCTGCCGCCGCAAGCCCCGCTTGCATCGCCGCAGCAATCTCGATTGATGTGCGTAAACTTTCTGAACCTGCACGCAAGATCGATGCATTGCCGCTTTTCAAACACAGCGCGCCGGCATCAGCCGTTACATTGGGACGGCTTTCAAAGATCACACCGATCACGCCAAGCGGTGTGGCAACGCGTTCAAAGCGAAGACCATTGGGCCTTGTCCATGTGTCGAGCACGCGCCCGACCGGATCATGCAACGCGGCCACCTCCTCGATCGAGCGGGCGATGGATTCAAGGCGTGTTTCGTCAAGTTTCAAACGGTCGAGAAAAGCGCCTTTTGTGCCGCGCGCTTCTGCATCAGCAAGATCAAGCGCATTGGCCTGAAGAATCGTTGCGGCGCGCGCGCGCATTTCCTGCGCGGCATTTTGCAAAGCCTTTGTCTTAATCGTGTTGGATGCGTTGGCAAGACGACGCTGCGCCGCGCGGGCTTTCTGTCCGATGGACTGCATCAATGCGGGGAGTTGATCCGCTACAGCGGTATGATCATGAGCCATAAATTACAACGCCCCTAACGCCATATCATCGCGGTGGATCAATTCGGCACGGCCTTCATAACCGAGCAGCGTTTCGATATCGCGCGAAGATCGACCGGCAAGAAGCGCAGCTTCTGTTGAATCATAGCCGATCAAACCGCGGCCCAATTCACCACCATCGGGCGCGCGCATCACAACCGCATCGCCACGTTCGAACACACCCTCGATGCGTTTCACACCGGCAGACAATAAACTTTTGCCGGAGCGGATGGCTTGCGTTGCGCCCTCATCCAGAAACAAAGTGCCTTTCGGCTCGAGCGCCCCAGCAATCCATGTCTTGCGCGCGGAAACCGGATTGGAGCCCGTTAGAAACCAAGTGCATGGCCCCTCTGCCGCAATGCGTTGCAACGGATTCATCACGCGGCCATCCGCAATGATCATATGCGTGCCACCGGCGGTGGCGATTTTTGCGGCCTCGACTTTTGTACGCATGCCGCCGCGCGACAGTTCCGATGCGGCGCCGCCCGCCATGGCTTCGATCTCTGCCGTAATACGTGGAACAAGCGGAATGAGCGTTGCGCGCGGATCACTCTGCGGTGGCGCGGTATAAAGCCCATCAATATCTGACAGAAGAACCAAAAGATCGGCGCCTGCCATTGTGGCGACGCGCGCGGCGAGACGATCATTGTCACCATAACGAATTTCATTGGTGGCCACGGTGTCGTTTTCATTGACGACCGGCACCGCTTTCATTTCGAGCAAACGGCCAAGGGTGGCACGTGCATTGAGATAGCGTTGCCGCTCTTCGGTATCGCCCAACGTCACCAGAATCTGCCCTGCGGTGATGCCATGTCGTCCGAGCACTTCGGCCCACGCACGCGAGAGCGCAATTTGACCCACTGCGGCGGCCGCTTGGCTCTCTTCGAGTTTCAAGGGGCCGCGCGGCAAATTCAAGACACCACGCCCCATCGCAATCGCGCCTGATGACACCACCAACACATCCACACCGCGATGATGCATCGCCGCGAGATCATGGCCGAGCGCATCAAGCCATTCGGCTTTCAAGCCTTTGACCGGATCAACCAGAAGAGATGAGCCAACCTTGACAACAACACGTCGGAAATTTGCGATGTCAGGCCGTTTAATGTCTGAGGACGCGTTCACGGATGCCAGGCCTCATCTTCAATCAAGGCCTCGCTTTCCTCAGCGCGACTTTCCCCGATCACCGATGCGAGGGCGCGAAGCGCTTCTGTGATGCCTTGATTGGACGCCGCAGAAATCAAAAGCGGTTCTTTTTTCGCCGCCCGTTTCAAGCGCGCCTTTTGATCTTTGAGATGTTCAGGCGTCACCGCATCGATTTTTGAAAGGGCAACAATTTCGAGCTTGTCTTCAAGACCATTGCCATAGGCATCCAATTCATCGCGCACGATCTTATAGGCTTTGCCGGCATGGTCGGATGTCGCGTCAATCAGATGCAACAAAACGCGGCAGCGCTCGACATGACCGAGAAAGCGATCGCCAAGACCGTGACCCTCATGCGCGCCTTCGATCAAGCCGGGAATATCGGCGAGTACAAATTCACGTTGGTCAACGCGTACCACGCCGAGACCGGGATGAAGGGTCGTGAACGGATAATCAGCGATCTTCGGCCGTGCGGCTGTGACCGTTGCAAGAAAAGTGGACTTGCCGGCATTCGGCAATCCGACAAGACCGGCATCCGCAATCAGTTTGAGGCGCAGCCAGATCCAACGCTCGTCCCCTTGCAGACCGGGATTGGCATGACGCGGCGCGCGATTGGTCGAGGTGGTGAAATAGGCATTGCCGAACCCGCCATTGCCGCCTTTGGCGAGCGTGACCGTCTGGCCGAGCTCGGTGAGGTCGGCAATCAAGGTCTCGCCATCCTCGTCGAAAATCTGGGTGCCTTTGGGCACTTTCAGCACGATATCGGCGCCGCGTGCGCCGGTGCGGTTTTTGCCCATGCCATGGCCGCCGGGACGCGCTTTGAAATGCTGCTGGTAGCGGTAATCAATGAGTGTGTTGAGGCCATCGACGCATTCGACGCGTACATCGCCGCCCCGCCCGCCGTCACCGCCGTCGGGGCCGCCAAATTCGATAAATTTTTCGCGCCGGAAGGAGACCGAACCCGCCCCCCCGTCACCGGAGCGGATATAGACCTTCGCTTGATCCAAGAATTTCATGCGCTCTTCCTACAGCATTTTGCTGCTTTTGGGAGCGCAAAAAGGACTTCCCGTCCGTCCGATGTAAATTTTGATCAGCGCCCCGTTTGGCGAATGGTCAATTCCACTGAACCAACAGGAATGAAGCCCAAAAAGCTCACGGTTGCCGTGTTGAGCACCGTCCGCGGATCGGTCAATTCGAGACGATCAACGAAATCGAGGCCCAGTCCGCCAAAATAGGCAACATAACGCAGGATGATCGCGCCTTGATCCGTCGAGACGGTCGCGGCAATCCCATCGCGCACGGCGCTGTAGCTGCCATCCGCCTGTTTCGTGAACACCCATTGTGTTTTGGCTGTCGTGCCATCGGAATAGGCGATGTCTTCATCCAACGTGAGAATGCGTTGTGCCGCATCCCATTTGCCATGCATGACCACTTTCACGCCGCGATCCTGACCGGTCCACGAATTGCGGAAATGGCCTTCGGCATTCAACGTGCCGCGCAAGAATTGCTCAAGCACGAGCGGCTTGTCGCTTGCTGCATATCCCGGCACGCTCAGGCAAAGCATAAGCGCGGCAAAAACACCGATGCGAGCCAGCACCTTTACGAAACGGCCTTGAACAATCGTTTTCATCATGCGGATCATCGCGAAGCCTCCAAAAAAACCAAACACACTCTGTTTGATTTACGCAGCGGCACCGAAAGCAGACCACGCAGCACCATCGCGCCAGGCTGTGCGCGTCAATGCGTAGCACTCCACCATTTCGTCACGATTGCGAGCGGGCATAAAGCGAATCTCGCGACCGGTTTCAACAAAGCCCGCTTTCGCAAGAACACGTTTTGAGGCTGTGTTTTCAGGCTTAACCGTTGCCACAACTTGCTCGGCAGCGGTCAAGGTGAAGCCTGCGGAGAGCAAGGCCAAAACCGCTTCGCTCGCAAAGCCCTGCCCCCAATGCGGCACACCAATCCAATAGCCCAAAGTAAGATCGCGCGTGGAGAGCGCGCCATCCGCATTCGGTTCACGCGTCAGAGCCGCCGCGCCCACAACCGTGTTCGGGCGTGTTTTGGGCGCGATGATAAGGCCGATGCCATGACCGTCGCTGTTGCTGTTGCGGGCGGAGAACACATAGGACTCGGCATCGCTGCGCGCATAAGGGTGTTTGATGCGGCCTGTCATATCCGCAATGCGCTTATCGGCGAGATGGTCAGCGATTTCTGTTGCGTCCGTGACTTTCGGCCAGCGCAACCAGAGCCGCTGGGTTTCGATCCGATAAACATCGTCGCGGGTAATATCCCTGAACATGGTCCGATCCTCCCGATCGAGTCGATCCGGTCCCGTGACACGAATCGATGACTGAAAAACGACAAAGGGGACGCCGGTTCCCCGACGCCCCCGTTTTCCCGTCTTTCGAACGGAACCGGATGGGTTTTACTCAGAACCTCATCCGCCGGGGACCTCGAGGGCTCGGCGGGGGTTCTTTTGAAACCGTTCCGCCGCGCTACTCGGCTGCTTTTCGTGTGACGACCGTGACATACATCCGGTCGTTAGCCTTCTTTTGAAACTCAACGGTGCCCGCCGAGGTTGCAAACAAGGTGTGATCCTTGCCCATGCCGACATTCGCGCCCGGATGGACGCGCGTGCCCCGTTGGCGGACAATGATGTTGCCCGAGATGACGGCTTCGCCACCAAATTTCTTGACGCCAAGACGCCGGCCGTCGGAGTCGCGACCGTTGCGGGATGAACCGCCTGCTTTTTTATGAGCCATTGTTCTGCTCCATTGACTTTCTGAGACGATCGCCCGGGCCAATCAACCCGGACAATTGCGGACGACTCGTGAATTTACTCGGCTTCGGCCTTCTTGGCCTTGGCGGCGGGCTTTTTAGCGGCGGGCTTTTCACCCTCTGCCTTTGGCGCCGCGGCCTTTTTGGCGGCAGGCTTTTTGGCAGGCGCTTCAGCTGCGGCTTCCGCCGGAGCCGCTGCCACGGCTTTCACCGTGGTCGGAACGGCCTTCGGTGTCTCGCCAGCTTTGTAGATGCCGTCGATCCGGATGACCGTCAGCTCCTGGCGATGACCGCGCTTGCGCTTGGAATTCTGGCGGCGGCGCTTGAAGAACGAAATCGTCTTCGCCGACCGCGTCTGCTCCATGATTTCGCCCGTGACGGCCGCGCCCGAAAGGATCGGGGCGCCCACATCGGCACCAATCATAAGCACTTCTGCAAAAGTCACAGCCGAACCGGCTGCCCCTTCGATTTTTTCGACCGTGATCCGGTCATTGGCGGCGACCTTGTATTGTTTGCCACCGGTCTTGATGACTGCGAACATCTCAATATTCCCGTGTTCTAACGTCTCTACCTGCGATTTTTGCCGCAAATGGACGCCTTTTTGACAGTTGCGCTAGGCTAAAACCGCGTTCCGACCGGAATGTGGCGTTCGTCCAACGAAAGAAGCGCGGAGACATTGCCCGCGCCAGAAGCGGGTAGCTACAGGCCCGATGGCCAAGAGTCAATGCGAAACCCTGTAGAACCGCCGCTTTTTGGGCCGGTGGACGCCTAATGATCAAGCACAAACCCGACCCCAGCTCAAGGCGCGCGGCCTCCCCGACACCGCTTGTGAAAGGCCTAACCCCATGCTATCGAGCGGCGCACCACAAGAGCAGTATGCTCGCCCCGCGGAGAGGTGGCAGAGTGGTCGAATGCACCGCACTCGAAATGCGGCATAGGTGCAAGCCTATCGGGAGTTCGAATCTCCCCCTCTCCGCCATTTTTCTTTCAGCTTCTAAATCAGCAAAAATGAAATCGAAGCACTTTGATCAATAGATCAGAAAGTCGCCGCGACGTTTATCGACCTCAAAACAATCGACCGCGCGGCCCTTTCAAAATGAGCAGAATAATTGACCTAGCGGCATTTCGATATATCGTATGCACAAGAATTGACATCTCAATTTTTTGTGCATACGATATATGAAGCTCAGTTTTGACCCCGCAAAGAGTGAACGCAATCGGCGCGAGCGCGATTTGCCATTCGAGCGGGTGCATGACTTCGATTTCGAGACGGCCATTATTTATACCGATGAGCGATTTGATTATGCGGAACAGCGATTCATAGCCATCGGCTATCTCGATGAGCGCTTGCATGTTGTCGTATTCGCGGAAGAGGAGGACAGTCTCCGTGTCATCAGTTTCAGGAAAGCGAATGAACGCGAAGCAGAAAAATTTGACCTCCCACAAAAGCGTCATCAATGAGGACGGCGAAGTGCCGGACCTTACAGTTTTATCGCGAAAAGATTTCAAATCGTTTTCTTCACTCCCGAAATCGGTCAAAGCCATCATCCGCGGTCGGCCAAAAGCGGAAATCACAAAAGAGCGCATCACAATTCGTCTTTCGCCCGATGTTGTTGCCACGTTTCGGGCAAGCGGAGCAGGATGGCAGACGCGTATGGATGCCGCATTGAAAGACTGGCTCAAAAAACATAAGCCAATCTGACGAACAGCAATCCAAACACGCAGCGCGCGGGTCCTTTGCTATTTTTTTCTGCGTTTTCAGTTTAGTGAGCGATGTTGTCCATGACCCTTAACCTCCCCGCCCGACTCGCACAGAAGATCCGTTCTATTGGCGTAGGGCGGGCATTTAGCGCCGTCATTGAAACCGCCCGCAATAAAGCATTGCATCTCATCTACGGCTTTGACCCTTGGCATGTGACGGGAAATTTTTACGCGCGGCCCTACAAAGCAAAGGTTGTCGATTTAATCGCGACCGTGCCGCATCAAAGCGTGGTCGAAATCGGCGTGGGCTTGGGCGACATTTTGGGACGCGTTCATGCGCCCCAAAGGCTCGGGATTGATCTCGACGCCGCGGTGCTCAAGGCCGCGCGCTGGTGCATGGGTTCAGATGTCTCTCTTGCCGTTGCTGATTTTTCAAAACCCGAGACGCTGATTGCCGCGATCAAAGACGCTGGGTTCGCCAAGATCGACGTTTTGATCCTCGTTAACTGGATACACATGGTCGATATGGCGTCGATTGACGCCACGCTTTCTGCGATGCGCGCCGCCGTTCCAATTGATCATCTGCTGATGGATGCGATTCACCCCGGCACACCGGGCTATCGGTTCACGCATCGCACTGACGACATCGCCACACTCGGCACGATTAAAACCATCGTCAAAGGCGACGAAGTGCGCGATTTTGTTGTGGTTGACTTGAACGGATGAGCGGATCTGCGTGCGCCTTAAATCGTCAATCTTAATGAGGAACGACGCAGACGACTCGACTTCGTAAAATCAGTGTGTTTACCTTACGTCAATCAGAAACGATAAGGGACATACAATGCGCATAACGGCTCTCCTATCATTGCTTGTATTCTTTCTCCTGCCGGCGACAGCGCATGCCGATTGTCGCCCCTATGGTTCCTTTCCCGAATTCCGCGGTGACACGGTTCATTTCAATATCGATACTGATAATGGGGCGTGCGGTTTGAACTTCAGCCTTGGTGGTCGCGATTCAATTTTGCTGCAATCGCTCAAAGTATCTGAGCAGGCTTTACACGGCGCAGTTGCAACCACTGAGGATTTCTCTTTTCAATATTGGGCGTTCAAATCTTATCAGGGACCGGACAAGTTTTCGATTGAGGTTTGCGGCGTTAAAAATGGTCAGTCCGGCTGTTCAATTGCCATTGCGACGGTAAACGTCACAGGCCCAAGCCAAACCGACCTCACACCGGCGATGCTGCAGCGTAGCGCACAAAAACAAGCAAAAAAGAAATAAAACTTTGCCGGTTTACGAAATGATCGCGCTTTAGACTTAAAGCGCGATGCTACCGCCGCGCCGTTTCCATCCGCCAGTACCCGGCGCGTAATGCACGGCATCCGCGCGTCCGGCACTATGAGTGGCCGCAAGCGCTTTTGCTGAGCGTCCGCCTGCCTGACAAATAAAGATCAAAGGTTTTCCCTGCGGCAGGTTTGATGGATCAAAGGCCGAGAGCGGATGATTGAGCGCGCCCGGTACATGGCCTGATTGATATTCTTGCGGCTCGCGCACGTCGACAATATGGCATTCACCCGATTCAACGGCTTTCTGCATATCCTCATGCTCAATCGCCGGGACACTTGATGAGCCCAAAAGGCGCGCGATCAGTGTTGCAAACGACATAACAAAGTTCCTTTTCGAAGATCAGGCCGCAGCCTTGTCCTTGCTAAATTGGGTAAAGGCCTCAAGCGCATGGATTGGATAGAGCGCAGATGGGCCAGCACTCCTATAAACAGCGATGCCCAGTGTTGCGAGCGCGTCATCACACGTAAGGTTTCCGCCAAAACCAACCCTGTCTCTAAAGCCCGCGCATGCTGCGCTCGCCGCGATAGAGCGCGCGGAAACGGGCGAGCCTTTCTCCATAGATCGATGGTCCTTCGGAATTCGGCTGATAGCGCAATTTGACGCCGGGCTTGATGCAAATTTCAGCCTCGGTTCCCGCGCCCGATGCCAACATGCCAAGCCGAGCGGCTCCTTGTGCGCCGCCGGTTTCCGCGCCATCGGGAAGATCAAGCGGGAAGTTGATCACATCAGCGAGCATCTGCCCCCAGAAGCGCGACCGCGCACCGCCGCCCACGAGGAAGCAACTCTGAAGGCCCGCATGCGCATCCGCCAGCACATCGAAATCATCGGCAAAGCAAAAGGCCACGCCCTCCATCACCGCATAGGCCATGGCAACCGCGCCATGCTGCGCGCGAATACCCGCAAAAATGCCATTCGCTTCCGGATCATTATGCGGCGTGCGTTCGCCTGTGAGATAGGGAACAAAAATCGGCGCGTGACGCCGTTGATCGGCATGGGCCGCAAAGGCTTCCACTTCCGCGATCAAGTCACCCACTTTATCGCCACGCCCAATCGTTTCGGCAAACCATGACAAAGCAGAGGCCGCCGATAGCGTCACACCCATTACATGCCAGCGATTGGGCAAGGCATGACACATGGCATTCAATGCTCGATGCGGTTTTGTCACCAACCGATCGGTGACCGCAAACAGCACGCCCGATGTGCCCATCGAGAGAATGCCTTCGCCGCCTTTCACCGCGCCAATGCCCACCGCTGCAGCGGCATTATCGCCGGCGCCTCCGGCAATCGTCACGCTCGACGGCTTCAACCCCCACTCACGGCAAAGCGTATCGGAGAGCAGGGCCGCGGCCTCCGACCCCTCAACCAAACGCCCGACATAGGACCGATCAATTCCACCGGCGGCGAGCAGCGTGTCATCCCAGCGGCGACCCGCAACATCGTGCCACAAAGTGCCACCCGCATCGGACATTTCCTGCACATACTCGCCGGACAAGCGGAAGCGGATGTAATCTTTCGGCAGAAGAATTTTTTTCGTCTTTGCAAAAATTTCGGGCTCGTGGCGTTTCACCCACATAATTTTTGGCGCGGTAAAGCCGACCATCGCGATGTTTGAGGCGCGCTCAACGAAATCGGGCAGGCTCGCTTGCAGTTCTTCCGCCTCGCGCCCACAGCGGCCGTCATTCCACAAAATTGCAGGGCGCAAGACACGACCTGCTTCATCCAGCAACACTGCGCCATGTTGTTGACCGGACAATCCGATGCCGTGGAGCCGGGTAAAAGCCTCGGGCGCCTCCGCACGCAAATGGGCAACCGCTTTCAAACAGGCCTGCCACCATTCCTCCGGATCTTGTTCGGACCAGAGCGGGTGAGGCCTTGAGATCGAGACCGGGATATTGGCTTCGGCAATGATTTTTTGCGCCGCATCGACAAGAAGCGCTTTGATCGACGACGTGCCAATGTCAAAGCCGAGATATGTGCGATCGCTCATGTCGTCCTCCCAAACCCGTTTGCACCTTTGTGCCAAAACCGGAGAACGACCTCAAGCGCGCAGGCGCTTCATCGCAAAATGCTCGCATTTATGATTTGACGCATTTTGTGTCCAAAATGCTCGCGTTTATGGTTTGACGCATTTTGTATCCAAAATGCTCGCGTTTATCTTTTGACGCATTTTGTATCCAAAATGCTCGCGTTTATCTTTTGACGCATTTTGTATCCAAAATGCTTTAGTACGTTACGCTGCCGAATTTGCGATCCCAAGTGGCGACCAGCGCCTTGGCCTTTTCGACATCGGCAGGGCTCATCGACGTGACAATTTTAGCGCGCGTTTCGCTCGCCAATGTGCGCCGTTCACTTTGCCACGAGGCGAGGCGTAAAACGGACAGGCTCAGCCATTGATAGGCCGAGATCGGGTCGGGATCAGTTCCGATGCCCGTGGCGTAACACATGCCAAGCGCGAATTGGCCTTCGGGAGAGCCGTTTTCAGCGGCCTTTTTGTACCATTTCAGCGCTTTTGGTTCGTCCTTCTTGACGCCCTGCCCGAGCCGATACATTTCGCCCAACATATATTGAGCCGTGGGATCACCCTCATCCGCCATCGGCGCCAGCGTCGTCATCGCCGTCTTGAAATCACCTTGACTGTAGGACGTAACGCCGTCCGACAGGGTCTTGGTCATAAAGGGAATGACCAGCATCACGCCGAAAATGGCGAGAAATACGGCGGTGACAATGGCAATCGTCCAACGGGTGGTATTCATCGGAGTAACAAGCCCCTTAAACAACTCTCGATTGTATTCTGTAGGCAATTTCCATGCCTCGCGCCAGCAGATCTGCTGGGGCTGCGTTCAGGCTTCTGTTTGTCATCAAACTGTCATAGAGGGGGTGGGTGTGTGGCCGGTTCAGGGAGGGCGGGTCTTTGGAGATCCATGTTTTTGCCGCCGTCCTGTTGGGCGCCATGCTGCATGCGGGCTGGAACACACTCGTCAAAGCAAGTTCAGACAAGCTGATCTCGACAAGCCTCGTGGCCGCGGGCGGCGGCGTCATCGCCTTGCCCCTGATCTTCATTGCGCCTTTGCCCGATCTCGCGGCGACGCCTTATCTCATCGCTTCCGCCATCATCCATGTGGGGTATTTTACGGCGATCGTGCTTCTGTACCGCAACGCGGATTTGTCGGTGGCCTATCCGGTCACACGCGGCTCAGCCCCTTTGCTTGCGACGCTTTTGGCCGCTGTCACTTTGGGCGAAATTCCCACCGGCCTCGCGCTTGGCGGCGCGCTGTCTTTGAGTTTCGGCATTTTGTGGCTGGCAACCGACGGGATCCGCAAAGGCGGGCTTGATCGCACAACCTTGATCGTCGCGCTTGTGAATGCCGGCATCATTGCGCTTTACACGCTGGTCGACGGGATTGGCGGGCGGCTGTCAGGTCATTCGGTGAGCTACAATATCTGGCTCGAATTTCTCGACGGTGTGTTGTTTCTTCCCGCCGCTTTGTGGCTGCGCGGCAAGCCACTGGCCCGCGCCCTTGTCACGCAATGGAAGACAGGCCTTCTCGGCGGCGGGGCCGCTTTCGCCTCTTATGGGATTGCGATTTGGGCCATGTCGCAAGCGCCGATTGGCCATGTCGCGGCGGTGCGTGAATCATCGGTGTTTTTCGCAACCGTTTTTGGCGCCGTGCTGCTCAAGGAAAAATTCGGCCGCTCCCGCTATATCGCCGCTGCCTTTGTCGCCTTGGGCCTTGCCGCGCTCAGATTTGGGTGATCACGCAAAAGGTGTCCAAAGAACTTGGTCGATATGGGGCGCATGGGTTGCCAGCATCACCAAGCGATCAAACCCTAACGCAATGCCCGATGTCAGCGGCATGAGGGCGAGGGCTTGCAGCAAAGCCTCATCAATCGGGTAACGCACGCCATAAAGGCGATGTTTCAAATCCATATCCGCTTCAAAGCGGTGTCGTTGTTCCACCGGATCGGTGAGCTCTCCGAATGCATTGGCGAGCTCGACGCCACACGCAAAAAGTTCGAACCGCTCCGCGACGCGGGGATCAGACGGTTTGGGGCGCGCAAGTGCCGCCTCGGCCACCGGATAGTCGCACAAGATCGTCGGGCGGCCGATGCCGAGATGGGGATCGATTTTTTCGACCATGACGCGGGTGAACAAATCCGCCCAGGAATCATCGGGCGCCATGCGGATCTTCGCGCGCTCAACGGCCCGCGCCAGCGCCGTGCGGTCCGGCGTGCCATCGGGCGTGGTGGCCATGAGATCAATACCGGCAAAGCGCTCAAAGGCCTCGGCCACTGTGAGCCGCTCGGGTTCGGCAAAGGGATCGCAAATCTGTCCCCGAAAGGCGAAATGATCGACCCCGGCGCTGCGCGCGGCGATTTGCATCAAAGCCGCGCAATCCGCCATCAGCGCCTCATAGGGCTCATGCGCCCGATACCATTCAAGCATCGTGAATTCCGGCGCGTGGAGCGCGCTCCGCTCACGGCCGCGAAACACACGGGCAAAGTCGAAAATCCGCGTTTCTCCCGCCGCAATGAGCTTTTTCATCGCAAACTCGGGCGAGGTATGGAGATAGCGGGTCTCGACCCCGCCTTCGGGCGTGCCGATCCGCGCCTCAAGGGCATGGAGATGGGTTTCATTGCCCGGCGAGCGCTGGATCTGCCCACATTCGACCTCGAGAAAGCCTTCGGCGGCAAAATGGGCCCGCACTGCGGCCGTGATCCGCCCGCGCGCCAGAAGCGCCGGTCGCCGGTCGCTATGGCGGTCGGGCCGCCACCAGTCTTGGTCGTTTGTCATTCAGTTCCGGATCTTTGCATCAAGTCGGGGGTTGTTGGATCGGGTCTCGCGTCTTTTCATCGGGTCTAGCGCATCGGCGCCAAGTGTGAGACAAGCGCGGCCATTCCGGTTTCCGGGCGCCGCTGCGCCCCTTCATACAGGGTTTTATCCGTGCAAGTCATCGCCAGTTCGATCCGCAAGGGCAATATCATCGAAAAAGACAACCAGCTTTATGTTGTTCTGACCGCTGAAAACATCCATCCCGGCAAGGGCACGCCTGTGACCCAGCTCGCCATGCGCCGCATTTCGGACGGGGTGAAGATCGCCGAGCGCTATCGCACAACCGAAAACGTCGAACGCGCTTTCGTCGAAGACCGCGATTTCAATTTCCTGTACAAGGATGCCGACGGCTTCAACTTCATGAACAATGAGACCTTCGAACAGGTTCCGGTGTCCGAAGATGTGATCGGCGATCAAGCGGTCTATCTGCAAGAAAACATGACTTGCGTCTTGTCGATGTATGAAGGCCGTTGCGTGGCCATTCAATTGCCCGCGCGCGTGACGCTTGAAATCATCGAGACCGAGCCGACGGTGAAGGGCCAGACCGCATCTTCATCCTATAAGCCCGCTATTCTCTCGAATGGCGCCCGCACGATGGTGCCTCCGCATATTGCGCCGGGCACCCGCGTCGTGATCATGACGGAAGATGGCTCTTACGTCGAACGCGCCAAGGATTGAGAACCGACCGGAGTTGAATGATGCGCGCTCTTCTTGATGTCATTCTGATTGCGCTTGATCTTTATAGCTGGGCCGTCATTCTCTCTGCCGCAGCGAGCTGGTTGATCGCCTTCAATGTTGTGAATATGCGCAACAATGCTGTGCGCGCGATCGCGATGGGTTTGTATCAAATCACCGAACCAGCGCTGCGTCCGATCCGTCGTGTCCTGCCCAGTCTCGGCACGATGGATATTTCACCGATCATTCTTCTTTTGCTGATCATGCTGATTGAGCGCGTGATCCGGATGTATATTTATCCCAACGTCTTTTGATGACGCAGACACCTTGGCGCGCAACCGATGACGGACTTTTACTGACCGTTCGTCTGACGCCCAAAGGGAGACGTGACGCGCTGGAAGGGATTGAAACGCTCGCCGATGGCAAAGCCGTTTTGAAAGCGCGCGTGCGCACAGTTCCCGAAGACGGCAAAGCCAATGCGGCGCTGATCAAGCTCGTTGCAGAAACGCTCGCCTGTCCGATATCAATGATTGCCATCGCCGCCGGCGCGACATCACGCATCAAGACGCTTCGGATCAAGGGCAATCCTCAACACCTCATGCTCAAGCTCGAAGAAAGCGTCGCACCATGATCCGCCTTGCGCCCGGTGCTTGCCTTGAAGAGAGCGAATTGATTGAAAATTTTGTTCGCGCCTCGGGGCCGGGCGGGCAGAATGTCAACAAGCTCGCAACCGCGGTCGAATTACGCTTCGATGTGTTGAACGCCCCCGGGCTTGATGCCGATATTAAGGAACGCCTCGCCAAGCTCGCCGGACGACGCCTCACGCTTGAGGGCGTGATTGTTCTGTTTGCGCAAAAACACCGCACGCAGGAGATGAACCGGGCGGATGCGCGCGAGCGGTTGTTTGAACTCATCTGGCAGGCCGCCAAGCGTCCGATCATCCGCCGTGCGACCCGCCCCACCCTCGCCTCCAAGAAAAGACGGGTCGAATCCAAGGTCAGACGCGGCGGAATCAAAGGCCTGCGCGGGCGCCCGCAATCGGATGAATGAGTGACACGCAAAATTAAGCCTGCGACATTAACACCCTAAGACCATGGTCGTGGTTTATGCCGCATTGCGGCAAAGCCCCTTTCTGGCTAAAAACACTTCCGACTCCGTGCCGCTTAACGGCATTTTAAGAAGAAAAACGAAGGTTCACGAGATGGCAGCTCCCCGGACTCGTCCGCTTTCACCCCATTTGTCGATTTATAAGCCGACCATCACGATGATGATGTCGATCTTTCATCGCCTCACCGGCGCGGCGCTTTATGTCGGCACGGTGCTCCTTGCGCTCTGGCTTGTAACGGCGGCGACCCATCCAGAGGCCTTTGCGACGGTGCAATGGTTTTGGGGCTCGATCCTCGGCCGGGTGATCCTGCTCGGTTACACATGGGCGCTGGTTCATCACGCGCTGGGCGGCTTGCGCCACTTCATCTGGGATATGGGCGCGGGCCTTGGGCCTGAACGGATGATGCTTTCCCGCCTGACGCTGATCGGTTCGCTCGCGATCACGCTCGGCCTTTGGATCCTCGGTTATTGGGTGCGCTAAGATCATGACATCCACCTCTTCCATGAAGACCCCTCTGAAAAGCGTGCGCGGCCTCGGCTCGGCCAAATCCGGCACGGAGCATTTCTGGCTGCAACGTCTGACCGCTTTGGCCAATGTGCCCCTGACCATAGGCTTTCTCTGCGTGGTCTATGCCGCGCTCGGCAAAGACGCCGCCGGTGCGCGGGCGGTGCTCGCACGGCCCTTCGATGCGTTTATTGTCGCGCTCTTCGTGATTTCCGGTGCGATCCATATGCGGCTCGGCATGCAAGTGATCATCGAAGACTATGTGCATGGCGAAGGCCGCAAACTCGCACTGCTCGCGCTCAATACGCTGTTCTCTTTTGGCATCGCCGCAGCTTGCGTGTTTGCCGTTCTCAAATTGACCTTTGGAGCTTGATGATGGCGACTGCGTCTCCGCAACAGAACGGCAAGGCCTATCCAATCACCGATCATTCCTTCGACGTCGTTGTTGTCGGCGCGGGGGGCGCGGGTTTGCGCGCGACGGTCGGATGCGCACAAGCGGGTCTGCGCACGGCCTGCATCACGAAAGTATTCCCGACGCGCTCGCATACGGTTGCCGCGCAAGGCGGTATTTCGGCGTCGCTCGGCAATATGGGGCCGGATGATTGGCGCTGGCACATGTATGACACGGTCAAGGGCTCCGACTGGCTCGGCGATCAAGATGCGATCGAATATCTGTGCCGCAACGCGCCGGAAGCGGTTTACGAGCTTGAACATTGGGGCGTGCCCTTCTCGCGCACCGAAGAAGGCAAAATCTATCAGCGTCCGTTCGGCGGTATGACGACCGAATTCGGCAAGGGCATTGCGCAACGTACATGCGCGGCCGCTGACCGCACAGGCCATGCGATATTGCACACGCTTTATGGACAGGCGTTGCGCTCGAACACCGAATTCTTCATCGAATATTTTGCGCTTGATCTCATCATGGATGAGGAAGGCCGGTGCCGTGGTGTGATCGCGCTTAAAATGGATGATGGCACGATCCATCGTTTCCGCGCGAATGAAACCATTCTCGCAACGGGCGGCTATGGTCGCGCTTATTTCTCGGCAACCTCCGCGCATACATGCACGGGTGACGGTAATGCGATGGTGCTGCGCGCAGGTCTTCCGCTGCAGGATATGGAATTCGTGCAATTTCACCCCACCGGCATTTATGGCGCCGGCTGTTTGATTACCGAAGGCGCGCGCGGCGAAGGCGGCTATCTGACCAATTCCGAAGGGGAGCGCTTTATGGAGCGTTATGCGCCTTCCGCCAAAGATCTCGCCTCACGCGATGTTGTATCCCGCGCGATGACGATGGAAATTCGCGATGGTCGCGGAGTGGGTAAAGGCAAGGATCACATCTATCTGCATCTTGATCATCTTGATCCGAAAATTTTGCATGAACGTCTGCCGGGCATCTCAGAAAGCGCCAAAATTTTTGCGGGCGTCGATGTAACGAAGGAACCGATTCCGGTTCTGCCGACCGTGCACTATAATATGGGCGGCATTCCGACGAATTATCACGGCGAAGTGCTCACCAAGAAAAACGGCAATGCCGATACAATCGTTCCCGGTTTGATGGCAATTGGTGAAGCGGCCTGCGTGTCGGTGCATGGCGCCAATCGTTTGGGTTCAAACTCGCTGATCGATCTTGTCGTGTTTGGTCGCGCGGCAGGCCAACGCGCCGCAGAGCTTGTGACACCGGGTGAAAAGCAAGCCGAATTGCCAAAGGACTCGGCCGATCAAGCGCTTGCGCGGCTTGATCATTTCCGCCATGCGGCGGGCTCAACAACAACCGCTGAATTGCGCTTGCGGATGCAGAAAACAATGCAGACCAATTGCGCGGTCTATCGCACGGGTGATGTATTATCCGAGGGCCAGAAACTCATTCACGATGTGTGGCGTTCGGCCGCTGACATCAAAGTGACGGATCGTTCGCTCATCTGGAATACTGACCTCCTTGAGACGCTTGAATTCGACAATCTCATTGTGCAAGCGGTGACCACGATGGATTCAGCCGCCAATCGGCAGGAAAGTCGCGGCGCCCACGCGCGCGAGGATTTCCCGAACCGCGACGACAAGGAATGGATGAAACACACGTTGAGCTTCATCGATTCTGCTAAGCAAGAAACCATCATCGATTATCGTCCGGTGCACACTTATACGATGTCGAACGACATTGAATATATCGCGCCGAAAGCGCGTGTGTATTGAGACGAAGCGGAGGATTGAACCATGGTTGAACTCACGCTTCCCAAAAATTCACGCGTGGTGGAAGGCAAGATCTGGCCGAAGCCGCAAGGGGCGAAACGCCTCACCGAATTCAGGATTTATCGTTATGATCCGGATGGTGAAAACAATCCGCGCGTTGATACGTATTATGTTGATCGCGATGATTGCGGGCCGATGGTGCTTGATGGCATTATCTGGATCAAATCGAAGATCGATCCGACGCTGACCTTCCGCCGCTCCTGCCGCGAAGGCATTTGCGGTTCATGCGCGATGAATATCGACGGATTGAATACGCTCGCCTGCACAAAGGGCATGGATGACGTCGCGCATCCGATCCGCATCCATCCGCTGCCGCATATGCCGGTGATCAAGGACCTTGTGCCTGATCTTACGAATTTCTACGCGCAACACGCCTCCATTGAACCGTGGCTGCACACGTCAACGCCTGCGCCTGAAAAAGAATGGAAGCAATCGCGCGAAGACCGCGAGAAACTCGATGGTCTTTATGAGTGCATTCTCTGCGCGAGTTGCTCGACCTCGTGCCCGAGCTATTGGTGGAATGGTGATCGCTATCTCGGCCCCGCGACTTTGTTGCAAGCCTATCGTTGGTTGATCGATTCCCGTGATGAAGCCACAGGCGAACGCCTTGATCGTCTCGAAGATCCGTTCCGGCTCTATCGCTGCCACACAATCATGAATTGCGCGAACACCTGCCCGAAGGGCTTGAACCCCGCAAAGGCCATCGCCGAAATCAAGAAGATGATGGTGGAGAGACGGGTTTAAGGGGCATCTTACAGAACAACAAAAAACCCGCCTTTCGGCGGGTTTTGCTTTGCGCCCTTTGCGCCAAGGCTTCGGTCTAAAGCCCCGCTTCGCTCGGCGGCACGGTGTAACGGGTGGAGCAGAATTCGCAGGTGACGCCGATGGTGCCGTCATCTGCGATCATGGCTTTGCGGTCTTCGACGGGGAAGCTTTGCAACATTGTGAGAATGCGCTCGCGCGAGCAGCGGCATTTGGCCGTCACCGGCTCGGCATCAAACACACGCACGCCATTTTCATGAAAGAGGCGATACAGAAGCCCTTCGCTCGCAAGCATTGGATCAATCAATTCATGATCTTCAATCGTGTCGATCAGCGCACGCGCTTCAACCCATGCATCGTCGTCGCCGGATTGTAAAATCGTGGCGCCCTCGGGCGCATCTCCCGGATGCAGATCGGCCTGTCTTTGCCGCTCGGGCGAGGTGGGCATGAATTGCGCCATCAATCCGCCGGCGCGCCATCCGGGTCTTGCCTCACCGGAAGGGTCGGCATGCATCACGCGGCCCACAGCCAAACGCACGCGCGTCGGAATTTGCTCGGATTGCCGAAAATATTGTTGCGCGGCGGCTTCAAGCCCCTGCCCGTCTAGCGCGACAATGCCTTGATAGCGCGACATGTCGGCACCTTGATCGATGGTGAGGCCCAATTGACCACGCCCCAAAGCGTCAGCCAACGACATGCCGGTCACAAGGCGATCCCGCTCAAAACTCGCATAGCCGCGCACGCGATCGGGCGCTTCATAATCCACCACAATCATCGCCACCGGCCCGTCGGTGCGTGTTTGAATTTGAAAGCGCCCTTCAAATTTCAACGCACTGCCCAAAAGCACGGCGAGCGATACCGCTTGCGCAAGCACTTCGGAGACAACATCCGGATAATCATGTCCGGTGAGAATCGTATCAATCGCCGAACCGAGACGAACGACGCGGCCGCGCAAATCGAGTGTTTCGACCGCATAAGGCAGAACAGCATTGTCTTGCATGATCAGGCGAGCGCTCCGAAGCACCAGGCCAGCACGCCCTTTTGGGCATGAAGGCGATTTTCTGCTTCATCAAACACAACGCTTTGCGCGCCGTCCATCACCTCATCAGTGACTTCCTCACCGCGATGCGCGGGCAGACAATGCATGAACAGCGCCTTCGATGAGGCGCGTTGCATGAGTTTCGTGTTGACCTGATAGGGCAGCAATAAATTATGGCGGCGGCCGGCATCTTCATCGCCCATCGACACCCAGCAATCGGTCACGATGCAATCGGCACCGTCGGCCGCATCATGGGGGCTACGTGTCACGGTCACCCGCGCGCCTTCTTTACGCGCCCATGCAATCAATTCCGCCGATGGGGACAATTCTTCGGGTGCGGCGATCACAAGCTGGAAATCAAACCGCGCCGCAGCATGAACCCATGAGGCCAGCACATTGTTTGAGTCACCCATCCAAGCGACTTTTTTGCCTTGGATGGACCCGCGATGTTCCTCATAGGTCATGACATCCGCCATGACCTGACAGGGATGCGAGACTTTCGTGAGGCCGTTGATGACGGGCACCGACGCATTCTCCGCAAGCTCACGCACTTTGGCGTGATCCAATGTGCGGATCATAATCGCATCGACATAGCGCGAGAGCACACGCGCCGTATCGGCGATGGTCTCGCCGCGACCCAACTGCATTTCGGCACCGGTGAGCATGATTGTTTCGCCGCCAAGTTCCCGCATGCCGACATCAAACGACACACGCGTGCGCGTTGAGGGCTTATCAAAAATCATCGCCAAGACTTTGCCGGCCAAGGGCTTGGGCATTGTGGCGCGATCTGTCGTGCGCGCGGTTTTGATGCGCGATGCGCCATCGAGAATGCTGCGCAATGTGGCGGTCGAAAAATCACTCAGATCCAGAAAATGCTGGGGTGTCGATTTGGATGCCATGATCAGGCTGTGCTCCCTGCGCCGGATAATCCGCGCTCATGTTCAAGGCGCATCGCAGCGGCATCAAGCCGCCGAATGGCCTCATCAATCAAAGACTCGTCAATGATCAGCGGTGGCAAAAGGCGCACGACATTATCGCCCGCGCCCACCGCCAGCATCTTGCCCTTCAGAAGGGCTGCGGTGAGTTCAGTATTGGGTATCGCGGTTTTAATCCCCATCAACAGACCTTCGCCGCGGATTTCGGCAATCACGCGCGGATGGCGGTCTTTCAACGCGGCAAGTTTCTGTTTGAACAGAAGCGCCATCGCCGACACATGATCAAGAAAACCCGGCGCGAGCATCACATCCATCACCGCATTGCCAACAGCCATAGCGAGAGGATTGCCGCCAAAGGTTGTGCCATGCGAACCCGCGGTCATGCCTTTGCCGGCTTCGCGCGTGGCAAGGCACGCGCCCATCGGAAAACCGCCGCCAATGCCTTTGGCCAGCGCCATAATGTCAGGCGTCACGCCGCTGCGCTGATGCGCGAAGAGGTGACCCGTCCTCCCCATGCCGCATTGGACTTCATCAAAAATCAACAGGAGACCATGCTGGTCGCACAACGCGCGCAACCCGCGCAAACATTGGGTGGGCACAACGCGCACACCGCCTTCGCCCTGAATGGGCTCGATCAGGATGGCGGCTGTCTCCGGTGTAATGGCTTTTTCAATCGCCTCGTGATCGGCGAAAGGCACTTGGTCAAAGCCGTCCACTTTGGGGCCGAACCCTTCAAGATATTTCTGCTGACCGCCTGCTGCGAGCGTTGCCAAGGTCCGGCCGTGAAACGCGCCTTCAAAAGTGACGATACGGAATTTCTCCGGATGTCCGCTTGCGGCGTGATATTTACGAGCCATTTTAATCGCACATTCAAGCGCTTCGGCGCCCGAATTGGTAAAGAACACCGTATCGGCGAAGCTATGCTCCACCAGACGCTGCGCCAGCCGCTCACCGTCCGGTATCTGGTAGAGATTGGACGTGTGCCAGAGTTTCTCGGCTTGCGCCTTGAGCGCCGCAACAAGATGCGGATGGGCATGACCCAACGCATTCACCGCAATGCCGGAACCGAAATCGAGATAGCGATCGCCCTTTGTATCAAAGAGCCACGCGCCTTCGCCGCGCTCAAAGCCGATATCAAGACGCGCAAAGGTCGGTAACAACGCGGATGGCGAAGATGATGAGGCGGAATTGGTCCCGGCCATGGTGACTGGCTCCCGGAAAGCGGCGTGAAAAAACAAAAATGGCCGCCCTCAAGGGACGGCACATTGAGAGCGCTTTATAACATGGCCAAGCGTCAAACTGTCAATGCAAACGGAGGCGGGTCGGGTCCGATGGACCCAATTCGGGTCTTGCCGGGTTTATCCACTGCTCATCCTTGGGGAAAACCGAATCGCTGACTCTCCGACTCTTGCCGCCGAGTCAGCCCATATTGTAGGTTGTGCTCGCGTCAAACACGACATCTGGTGTTGTTTTCCGGCACCTCTTTTTGGCCTCAAAGCCGTCGAAAAGGGGAGCGTTGATGGATTCCACCTGATGCTTGCAGGGGCGCTTTGGAAGAAGTGAGGAAATCGATGTCCTGGACCGATGAACGGGTTGAATTGCTCCGCAAGCTTTGGAACCAGGGCCTCAGCGCCAGCCAAATCGCGGCCGAACTCGCAAACGGCATCACGCGCAATGCGGTGATCGGCAAAGTGCATCGTTTGGGTCTTTCGGGCCGCGCTAAGACGCCGTCCTCTCAAGTGGCGCGTCCTCGCAAAATCACGCGCGCGCCGAGCCATCCGCTCACCCATTCTCCCAACCGCGCGACACTGGGTGCCTATTCCTCCGCAGCAGCAGGCCAAGCGGCCGTGCGCGGCAATCTCGCGCTGAGCGCCAGCGCCGCAGTAAGCCCCGCCGTCGAGCCGGTCGCGGCCTATAATCCGGAACCCTTCGAGGATGTTGTGGTCCCGATGTCGGAACGGATTTCGATTATGGAATTGCGCGAGGCAACCTGCCGGTGGCCCTTTGGCGATCCGTCTTCGCCGGATTTCCGCTTCTGCGGTGCGGAGTCGCCCGTGGGCACGCCCTATTGCGCGTTTCATTCGCGCATTGCTTATCAGCCCTCAAGCGACCGCCGCAAAAAGAACTGACAGCTCGCGGTTTCTTTTCAGGCCTTGCGTCCAAAATTTTCGTCGAAGGAATAGCCTGCCCCGCGCACGGTCCGCACCGGATCGCGTTCACGCGGTTTGTTGAGCGCTTTGCGCAAGCGACCGACATGCACGTCAACCGTGCGCTCATCAATGTCGGAATCCATGCCCCAGACATGATCAAGCAATTGACCACGCGTGAAGACGCGGCCGGGCCGCTCCATTAAAAATTCAAGCAGGCGGAATTCGGTGGGACCGAGATGCAGATCGCGCGATCCCCGTTTAACGCGATGACTTACGCGATCGAGCATTAGTTCGCCCGCTTCAAGCGACGTGGCCACACGATTGGGCGATGCGCGCCGCAATAGGGCCCGTACACGCGCGAGCAATTCCGGAACTGAAAAGGGTTTAACAATGTAATCATCAGCACCGGTGGCAAGGCCACGCACGCGCTCGCTTTCTTCGCCGCGCGCCGTCAACAGAATGATCGGCAGGCTTTGCGTTTCCGGCCGCTGCCTGATGCGGCGGCACAGTTCAATTCCGGACAGGCCCGGCAACATCCAATCCAGCAAAACGAGATCGGGGACTTGCTCGCGCAGCATCAATTCCGCATCATCGCCGCGCATCGCGATGTCAACCTTGTAGCCTTCCGATTCAAGATTGTATCGCAAGAGAAGGCCAAGCGGCTCTTCATCTTCAACCACCAGAATATGAGGACGCGCTGTCATACCACAAACCTGATTCCGAAAGGATAGATACTCAGCCTGTTGTCAAAGGCGTATAGGCATCGGCATTGCGCGGACGATCCGCGACAATCGCTTCACCCGTTACGAGATAATGAATTGTTTCGGCGATATTGGTGGCGTGATCACCAATCCGTTCGATGTTCTTCGTGGAGAAGAGAAGATGGGCGCAGAAGCCGATATTGCGCGGGTCTTCCATCATATAGGTCAGCAATTCACGGAAGAGTGAATTATAGAGCTGATCGATTTCTTCATCATGCTCCCACACATCCAGAGCCGCAGCGACATCACGATGCGCATAAGCATCCAACACGCGATGCAACCGCTCCAGCGCCAAATCGCTGATATGAACCACGCCGCCGACGATTTTCTGCGGCGCAAATTGTCCATCCATCGCCACCACACGCTTGCCGACATTTTTCGCGAGATCGCCGATGCGTTCAATATCGCTCGCAATGCGGATGGCTGAGACCAGAGCACGCAAATCAATCGCCATAGGCTGACGCCGCGCAATAGTGAGAATCGCTTTTTCCTCGATCTCGCGTTCAAGCGCATCAAGTTTGGGATCGGTAGCGATCACGCGTTGCGCCAGTTCGGTATCGCCTTTCACAAGCGCTTCAATGGCATGGGTGAGCATGGTTTCAGCAATGCCACCCATTTCGGTGATCTTGCGACCGATCTCCATCAATTCATCGTCATAAGCACGGACGGTATGATCGCTCATTCTCTGTTCTCCGTCATCTCGGGGTCCGGTCAGCCGAAGCGACCGGTGATGTAATCTTGTGTGCGCGGGTCACTCGGCGCGGTGAATATCTTGGATGTTTCGCCAAATTCGATCAGCTCGCCCAGATACATAAAGGCTGTCCGCTCGGATACGCGCGCGGCCTGCTGCATATTATGGGTGACAATCGCGATGGTGTAATCGTGTTTCAACTCATCGATGAGTTCTTCGATCTTTGCTGTCGAGATCGGATCAAGCGCCGAGCAGGGCTCGTCAAAGAGAATGACTTCCGGACGAATGGCCACTGTGCGCGCAATGCAAAGCCGTTGCTGCTGGCCGCCTGAAAGGCTCAACCCGTTGGCACCGAGCTTGTCTTTCACTTCGGTCCAGAGTGCCGCCCGCTTCAACGCGTCTTCAACGCGGCCATCGAGTTCGGATTTCGAGAGGTTTTCATAGAGCTTGAGACCAAAAGCGATGTTCTCATAAATCGTCATGGGGAACGGTGTCGGCTTTTGAAACACCATTCCGACGCGGGCGCGCAGAAGATTCAAATCCTGACCGGGCTCGAGAATGTTTTTGCCATCAAAGATCACTTCACCCTCGGCGCGTTGGCCGGGATATAGATCATACATGCGGTTCAACACCCGCAACAAAGTGGATTTGCCGCAGCCTGACGGACCAATAAAGGCCGTTACTTTATTCGCATAAAGCGGAATCGATATTCCCTTGAGCGCCAAAGTCGCGCCATAGAAGAATTTGAGGTTTCGAACCGAAATCTTCTCAGTCATGCGTGTTCAAGCTCTCGCGGGTGAAGGATCAATCGGGTGATGAGGAACGCGGTCATTTGTCATGTTTCGAATTGCTCAGAGCGCGTGCGGCAATGTTGAGCGTGAGCACCGCCACAGTGATCAGCAACGCGCCTGTCCAAGCGAGCTGCTTCATATTGGTGTCGGGCGTATTGATAAAGGTGTTGATCGTGGCCGGAAGGCTTGCCATCGGCTTGAGAAGATTTGAGCTCCAGAAATTATTGGAGAAGGCGGTGAACAAGAGCGGCGCGGTTTCACCCGCGATACGTGCCACCGCCAGCAAAACACCGGTGATGATACCTGAACGCGCCGCGCGATAGGATACATGCCACACCACATGCGCGCGCGGCAGGCCCAAAGCCGATGCCGCCTCGCGCAGCGTGTTGGGCACGAGCGACAACATATCTTCGGTTGTGCGCACAACAACGGGAATGACAATCACGGCGAGCGCCAGCGAACCGGCAAGCGCGGAGAAATGCTTCATCGGCACAACAACCGCACCGTAAATGAAAAGACCAATGATGATCGACGGCGCAGACAACAAAATATCATTGATGAAACGGACCGTCGGCGACAATTTTTCGTAGCGGCCATATTCGGCTAGATAGGTGCCCGCGAGAATGCCAATGGGTGCGCCAATGCCCACACCGATGACGGTCATCAACAATGTACCAAAAATCGCATTCGCGAGACCGCCATCCTGCTCACCCGGCGGCGGTGTTTGTTCGATAAAGGTGCTGAGTGACAGATGCGGCACACCATTCCACACAAGCGAGAACAAAATCAAAAACAGCCACACGATACCGATGACGGTTGCCGCCAAGCACAGGCTCATCGCCATAGCGTTCCGATAACGTCTGCGGGAATAGTTGGACATGTTACGCCCCCGCCCGTTTATCAAGCCGCGCAAGCATCAAGCGCGCGGCGGCCAAAACAATGAATGTCAAAATGAACAAGAGAAGACCGAGATACATCAGCGCGGCGCGATGCACATCGGAGCTTTCAGCAAACTCACTCGCAATCGCAGCCGATATTGTTGTGCCCGGCGAGAAGATTGATCCATCAATTTGGAAACTGTTACCGATGATGAAGGTCACCGCCATGGTTTCACCCAGCGCACGCCCGAGCGCCAGCATAATGCCACCGACGAGGCCCACCCGCGTAAACGGGATGACGACGTTTTTGACAACTTCCCATGTCGTGCACCCGATACCGTAAGCGGATTCTTTCAGCACGGGCGGCACCGTTCCGAACACATCCACCGCAATGGCGGTGATGAACGGTAAAATCATAATCGCCAAAATGAGCGACGCGTTGAACAGGCTGATATTTGAAATCACCTCGGCGCCGAAAATCGTATTCAACACCGGAATATCTTGCACGGCCCACACAATCGCCGGTTCAACATGTTGCGCGAGAAAGGGGCCCAGAACGAAAAAGCCCCACATGCCATAAATGATTGAGGGCACACCGGCGAGAAGTTCAATCGCCACGCGGATCGGTCGCCGCAGCGGGATCGGGCAAAGCTCAGTTAGAAATATCGCAACACCCAATCCGAACGGCACCGCAATGATCATCGCAATGAAGGATGTCAGCAGCGTGCCATAGATCGGAGCAAGCGCGCCGAGAACCGGCTCATCAAGCTGCGGCGCCCAACGGCGTGTAACGAGAAATTCTAGTCCGAAGGCCTGAATCGCGGGCCAAGCGCCAATGACGAGGGAAAGCATAATCCCCGCCAGAAGGAGAAGCACACCATAGGCACAAACGCGCGTTACCGTCGAAAAGATCCGGTCGCCCGTGGCCATGGACACCAGCACCTTGGCGCGATCCGCCGCGCTTTGGGCAAGAAGGGATACGCGGTGTTCGGATACTGACACAGCCACGCTCCTATTGCTGGCGAAAACCTTTTGTCACAAAGTTTTTATTGACACAGGGAGGACAAAATCGCCCTCCCTGTGAGAGGCATGTTTCGGTGAAAATCAGCTTACTTAGCGATTTTCGACCATACCGCAGACTTGACCTTTGCGACAACCGAGTCAGGCATCGGGATATAATCGAGTTCTTTTGCCATCGAGCCGCCATTGGCATAGGCCCAATCGAAGAACTTGATCGCAGCTGCTGCGGCTTCCGCATCATCAGATTCGGTTGGCATGAGGATGAAAGTCGCAACCGTCATCGGCCAAGCGCTGGCGCCTGGTTGATTGGCGAGGACAAGGTTGAAGTGATCAGCCTTGGACCAATCGGCATTCTGTGCAGCCGCCTGGAAGCTGTCGAATTTTGGCTTCACGCGCTTGCCAGCTGAGTTGATCATGTCGGTGTAAGCAAGGCCGTTCTGGATTGCGAAGGCGAGCTCAACATAACCAATCGAACCCTTGGTCTGCATGACATTGTTGGCGACGCCATCATTGCCCTTGCCGCCGATGCCGACAGGCCATTCAACCGCTTCACCCGTGCCGACTTTTTTCTTGAAGTCTTCATTCACGGCCGAGAGGTAATAGGTGAAGTTATAGGTCGTGCCCGAACCGTCTGAACGGCGGATCACGATGATCGGAAGATCGGGGAGGCTTGCCTTCGGGTTGAGCGCCTTCAAGGCTGCATCATTCCAACGCTTGATCTTGCCCGAATAGATGTCGCCGAGGGTCTGGCCATCGAGAACGAGATCGGATGGGCCCACGCCTTCAATGTTCACGATCGGCACAATGCCGCCCATGACCATCGGCCACTGCACGAGGCCGCGCTGATCAAGCCATTCGCCCTTTTGCGGAATGTCCGAACCAGCAAAAGTCACGGTGCGCGCTTCGATCTGCTTGCGACCAGCGCCCGAGCCAACGCCCTGATAGTTCACAGCGGCGCCTGTGGCCTTTTTATAGGCATCAGCCCACTTCAAATAAACAGGAGCTGGGAACGTTGCGCCCGCGCCTGAAATGTCCTTGGCAACTGCTGCCGTAAACGAAACGGCGGCAACAAGGCCGGCCGCAATAAGAGTTGAAATCTTCACTGTACTGCCTCCTGGAAAGGGAACCGATGAACCCCCCGAGCCGACACCCCCAAGGGGGATCAGCAGGGATCAACGACACGGCACCGATGCACCGATGGCGCCTCTCATAGGCGGGTGCAATGACACATTTGTGACAGTCAGACGACGGTTCTGCGAAGATGGGGAAAACTACGGAATGAGGCCGATCGAACGCGGCAAAATCACGCGAAATACGGAGCCCTTACCGGGCTCACTCTCAACCACCAGCCGACCCCGATGCCGGTTGATAATGTGCTTGACGATGGCCAATCCCAACCCCGTGCCGCCACTTTCACGGCTGGCCGACGCATCGACGCGATAAAAGCGCTCGGTCAAACGGGGCAGATGCTCGGAGGCAATGCCGGACCCATAGTCCCGAATAGCAATGGTCACGTCATCGCTGCCCTCGGACGCTCGGGTTGATATCTCGACCCGCTTACCGGCCTGGCCATATTTAATGGCATTCTCTACGAGATTTTCGACCACGCGCATCATCTCATCGCGATCAGCCGGAATGATAAGCGGCGTCTCCGATGCTTGAAGGTCGAGCGTCACCCCGCGCGAAGACGCGAGCGGTCTGAGTGTATCGACCGCCTGCTGAACCACGGGACCGAGATCGATGAGGTCAGCCGGACGGCGATGCTCGCTCATCTCGACGCGCGAGAGCGACAAGAGATCATCGATCAAGCGCGCCATACGTCGGCCTTGCTCGCGCATAATGCCCAAAAAGCGCGTTTGCGCGTCGGGATCTGATCGCGCAGGGCCCTGCAGCGTCTCGATGAAACCGATCAGCGACGCGAGCGGCGTGCGCAATTCATGACTGGCATTGGCCACGAAATCGACGCGCATGGATTCGATGCGGCGCATCTCTGTAAGATCCCGCAAGATGAGGATCGCCGCCGGTGCCGTGCGCGGTGTTGCGGCGGGACTGGTCGAAAAAGCGCGCACGCGAAATGAGAAGTCGCGTTCAACCGGAAGGCGCTCCGAAAACGCCCCTTCTCGTTCGAGCGCCCCATCCCGCAAAACGGCATCGAGCGCATCGATCAGATCAGGCGCGCGCAAGGTAAATGACAAGGGCGCGCCCACAACGAGCGCAGGCCAAACAAGGCGCGCAGCCTGATTGATGAACACGATGACTTTGCGCCCATCCACCAGAATGACGGGATCCGGTAACGCTTCAAGCGCTTCAGAAAGCAGGGATGAGGATTGATCCATGATCCCGTACTCGCTTTGTTTAATGGTCTGTCTCATGGCCTGAAACACGGGCACGAGTCCGTGACAGGCGCATGACGATTTCATAGATGCCGAGCGTTACAACGGCGAGAATAAACGGACCCAGATAGTAACACAGGCGAAACAGCAGCAAGGCGCCGATCAAGCCCTCGCGCGGCAGCGAATGAAAGGCGAGGAGCATGGTGGCCTCAAACACGCCAAGGCCACCGGGCGCATTGCTCACAACGCCTAAAATACAAGCGAAGGCATAGACCGCGGCAAAGGTTTCAAACGCGATGCCATGCCCCTCGGGCAGCAACACATAAAGCACCGCTGCCGCCGCGCAGACATCGGCAGCCCCAAGCGCCAATTGACCGAGCGACACGCTGAGCGTGGGCAATTCGATCAGAAAGCTGCGAATGCGCATATGACGCCGCTTTGCGGCCGTCCAGACGAGATAGACCAGAATCCCCGACAGCACCGCCATGCCGAACAATTGATTGAGCGAAGCCGTGGCCTGATTAATCAAAGAGATCGCTTCGGATTGCCACATCAAGCCGATGCCCACGACCACCGCCATGCCGAGAATAAACGTCATGCCCGCAATCAGGGTGAGACTGACGACTTTGGATGAGGGAATATTGGCGGCGGAATAAATCCAGTAGCGCACAGTACCCGCCGTCAGCCACGGAAAGCCGAGCGTGAAGGAAATCGCATAGCTTGTGAAAGAAGCGAAAGCGATCCGCGCCGGATGCGCTGTGATGTTTAATTGCCGCATCGCGAGCGCGTCGTAACCCGTCAGGAAAACATAGCTCAGCGCGGTGAAGAGAATGGCCAGACCGATCTGCTCGCGTCCGGCTTTGCGAAACGCTTCGACGACATCATCCGGTTTGACCTCGCCCGCGATGCGGTAAAGCACATAAAGCGCGGCGAGAAAGAGCGCGATGCTGGCCAGCGCGCCAAACAGCGACTTATGCCGACCAGACTTGCCCATGTTTTTCCCGTCCTCGGGCAGAGGCGACGGATGGGATGAGGGGGAATGAGACGGGTGAGGGTCCGGCATAGCGTCGACGCAAGGGCCCTCGAGCGGGGCGGAGCCCGTTCTATGGCCGCTCGAAGCGGCGAAAGCAAGGCAAGCCCGGGCTCAACCGGATGCCAGTGCCTCAAGAACATCCGCAGCAATGCCCAATTGAACACCGGCGGCGACAATCTGCGCCCAGCTGGCGGGATCGACCGGAATCCCGTCTTTCAGCCGCTCCGCGCGGGTCTGACGCTCCGGATCACCCGGCAATAACACGCTTGGCGACGCGCCCGGCGCCGGTGTCTGCACCCAGCGGATCATGGATTCGAGCTCGGCCAAATAGCTCGGCGCGGTGCCGATCCGGTCCGGTGCGATCAGGATGGACAGCATATTGTTGATGATCGCCTTCTGCGTCACCGGCCCTTTGATCGCCTGACCGCCGGTCAAGGCGCCCGCCAGCGCCTCGCAGGCGAAAGCCAAAGTCCAGCCCTTATGCTCGCCGAAGGGCAAAATCGCGCCGCGTGGGTCTTCAAACAACACCGCCGGATCATTGGTCGGATGCCCCGCCGCATCGATCAAAGTTCCCGGAGGAACGGCGACGCCTTTGTTATACGCGACGCGAATTTTGCCATGCGCCAAGCGGCTCGTCGCAAAATCAACGATGACCGGCTCGTGGCCATCGCGTGGAATACCGATGGCAATCGGATTGGTCACGACGCGCGCTTGCGTGCCGCCAAAAGGCGCGACCACCGGTTCAGCCACCACATTCACAAAATGGATGGAGACAAGACCTTGAGCCGCGCATTGCTCCGCCCAATGACCGATGCGGCCGATGTGATGGCTGTTGCGCAACGCGACGATTGAAGACCCGCTTTGTTTGGCGCGCGCGATACCGAGATCCATGGCATCATGCGCAATGGTCTGGCCAAGACCCGACCCACCTTCCACCACAAGCGTTGTGCCGGTTTCAGAAATGATTTCAGGCGTCGCATTGAGAACGAGTTCTCTGACGGACAGCGACGCGATATAGGCCGGAATCATTCCGATACCATGCGAGTCATGACCCTTCAGATTCGCTTCGATCAAATGGTCGGCGAGAAGATCGCATTCGCGCGCGTTCGATCCGGCAACGGCAAAGATTTTCCGCGCCACCGCTTTCAGATTGTCAGCGCGAATTCTTTTTTCTTGTTTTGTTGAATTTTCTTGGCTTGCCATGGTCTTTGTCCACTCTGATTGGCTCGACGAATTACGCCGCCTCATCTTTGACTTGATAGTCTTTCACATCGGTGATCGTGATCTGAGGCCAGCGTTCATGTTCATAATTCAACGTAAAGGCAGAGGGTGCGAGGAACACCGGCGCGCCATCCAAATCATGCGCAATCGATGAACCATGCGAATCAATAAATTTCTGCAATTCAATTTTGTCTTGGCTTGAAATCCAGCGACAGATTGAAAAGCGCGTGGGTTCAAGTTCAATCGGCAATCCATATTCCGCGTGCAAGCGCTCAATCAACACATCCAACTGCAACGCACCGACAACGCCCACAATCGCACCCGATCCATCGAGCGGATTAAAGAGCTGCACAACGCCTTCTTCAGCCAATTGTTGCAGGGCTTCTTTGAGTTTCTTGGCCTTCATCGCGTCTTTCAAACGCACGCGCCGCAAAATTTCCGGCGCGAAGCTCGGCACACCGCGAAACACCAGATCTTCACCTTCGGTCAGCGTATCGCCAATGCGCAATGTGCCGTGATTGGGAAGACCAACCACATCACCCGCAAAGGCTTCTTCTGCGAGCAAGCGATCGCGCGCGAAAAAGAATTGCGGTGCATTCACCGGCACAGCTTTTCCGGTGCGCACGAGCTTGGCTTTCATCCCGCGCTCCAACCGGCCCGAGCAGACGCGAATAAAGGCGATGCGGTCGCGATGATTGGGATCCATATTCGCCTGAATCTTGAACACGAATCCGGTCATCTTTGCTTCTTGCGCATCCACAACACGCGTGGCGGCGGCTTGCGCGCGCGGCGGCGGTGCAATCGCGGCCATCGCATCAATCAGATCCCGCACGCCAAATTCACGCAAAGCCGAGCCGAAAAATACCGGCGTCAAATGACCCTCGCGAAACGCCTCAAGATCAAAGGGACGGCATGCATCGGCGGCAAGCGCAATCTCCTCGCGAAACGCGTCGCGCTCATGCGCCGGCAAGAGATCGGCCAGACGCGGATCATCCGGACCGTCCACAGGCAGAGCCTCGGAATCCTTGTCCACTTTGCGGATCACGCGCCGGGTGAAATCATAAGTTCCGGCGAAATTTTTACCGCGGCCAATCGGCCATGTCGCCGGCGCCGTATCAAGCGCCAATGTCTTTTCGATCTCGTCCAGAAGATCGAACGGATCACGCGTTTCGCGGTCCATCTTGTTGATGAACGTCACGATGGGGATGTCGCGCAAGCGGCAGACTTCGAACAATTTGCGCGTGCGCGCCTCGATACCCTTGGCGGCATCGATCACCATCACGGCGGAGTCGACCGCCGTCAGCGTCCGGTAGGTGTCTTCGGAGAAATCCTCATGGCCGGGCGTATCGAGCAGGTTGAACACGCAATCGGCATATTCGAAGGTCATCACGGAGGTGACGACCGAGATGCCGCGCGCCCGCTCGATCCCCATCCAGTCCGAGCGGGTCTGTGCGCCGCCGCGGCGCGCCTTGACCTCACCGGCAAGCTGGATTGCCCCGCCCATGAGCAGGAGCTTCTCGGTCAAAGTCGTCTTGCCCGCGTCCGGATGCGAAATAATCGCGAATGTCCGCCGCCGCCCAGCCTCGGTCTCTAAGGTCATATTTGCTCAGGGGTCATGTCGGGCGCGCGATCCCCCGCACCGATGCGGGAGATACCGGCCTCATGCCTCAGGCGGAGATAGTCGGGATGAGCCGCCCGATCAATGAAAAAGCCGTTCAGCGCCCAGAATTAAGCGCAGCGCGTCCTCGTCCCCAAAAAACTTCAACTGCGCGCCTGTTCAAATTTTAGGCGGTTTATCTTGCGCCCGTTAACCCTCACTCGCTGTTCAACGCGAGTTCGCGGCTTTTCACGATTTTTGATCGCAGAAATACCAATGAATAGGGATGCCATCTCTCACGGCAGCGGCTTTTTCTCAATATCCGAAAATTTTTTGGATTTCTTCGTACCGTTTTATGGTTACGCCTAAGCTAAACGTATGAGGACAGCAATCGGTCGATCATGAGTCAGAGTAAAGGCGAGATAAATATAAGCGATCTCGCGCGACGTCGGCGTATGTTGATCGAAATCGAACGCAGCTTTTTCAAAAGCCGCACCAATACCAGCATTGAAATCCTAACTTTGCTTGCCGAAAGTGATTTTTCAGCACGTCTGTCGGATATTTATGAGCAAACCAAAGCAACCGATGTATCGGTGCGCCAGCATCTGCGCGCGCTTGAACGGTTAAGGCTGATCGAGACGGTGGACGTGACCGAAGATCGCCGCGCGAAGATCATCGTTATGACCGATCACGGACGCGCGCATTTGCTCGACTATGCCAAGCACCTTGCCGTTATTCTGACGCGCTGAGGGCGAATGCCGATCTATGCCGTTTTGAAATGCTTGGAGAGCTTCAAGCCTTGCGCCTGGTAATTTGACCCCAGCCCCTTGCCATAAAGCACATCCGGCAGCGCTATCATATGTTCATAGACAAGACGGCCCACCGTCTGCCCGTCCTCGATGATGAAGGGCACATCGCGCGAACGGACTTCTAGCACGGCGCGGCTACCGGCCCCGCCGCTTTCCGCATGTCCAAAGCCCGGATCAAAAAAACCGGCATAATGGACGCGGAACTCGCCCACCAGCGGATCAAACGGCGTCATCTCGGCTGCATGATCGGGTGGCACCTGCACCGCCTCTTTCGAGGCGAGGATATAAAACTGGCCCGGATCGAGAATGAGATCGCGCGCCGCATTGGCGTAAAGCGGATCCCAATACTCATCCACGGCACAGGTGCCGACGCGATCAACATCAATCAACGCCGTATGGCGCTTGGCGCGATAACCAATCAGATTTTGTGCGCCGAACCCTTTGAGATCGACGCTCACAGCAATGCCGTTCTGGATCGATGGTTCGGATGAGGTAACGAGCGGATCGCGTCTGTGAAGCGCGCGCAGCGCCTCATCATCCAACCGTGGCTGACCTTTGCGGAACCGCACTTGCGACAGACGCGAGCCCGTGCGCACGAGCACCGGAAACGTGCGTGGTGAAATTTCAAGATAGAGCGGACCTTTATAGCCCGGCTCGATCTGATCAAATTCGCGCGCGCGGTCGGCAATCAACCGCGTGAACACATCAAGCCGTCCGGTTGAACTTTTCGGATTGGCCGATGCCGGAAGCCCTTGCGGCAGCGCGAGCGATTCCAGGCATTCGGCGATATACACCGCGCCGGTCTCGAGCACCGCGCCATTCGTCAGATCGATCTCATGCAAAGCGACGCGATCAAGCCGGTCACGCACCGTGTGATTTTGTCCGGGTAGAAAACTCGCACGCAAACGCCACACACGCTGGCCCAAGCGCAGATCAAGACTTGCAGGTTGAATCTGACCTTCCGCAAAGGGACGATCCGTTATGATCGCGCCTGCGGCATGCAAGGCCCGAATATCTTGCGAGGGCAGAATGCCATCGGAGCCGGACACCGCCATGATCATCACTCTGCCGCGTGACCGGCAAGCCGTGCTTCGGCTGCGGTTTCGGCATCATCAACGGTCTTCAACGCTTCCGGATGCGGCATCGAAATGATGTTGTATCCGGAATCAACAAAATGGATTTCGCCGGTGACGCCCGTCGACAGATCCGAGAGAAGATAAAGCGCAGAGCCGCCGATCTCGTCGATTGAAACCGTACGACGCAAAGGCGCATGACGCTTTTGATAATTGAACATCAAACGCGCATCCGCGATGCCCGCACCGGCTAATGTGCGCACAGGGCCTGCCGAAATCGCATTCACGCGGATATTATCGGGACCAAAATCGCCTGCGAGATAACGAACAGAGGCTTCAAGTGCGGCCTTTGCTACACCCATGACATTGTAATTGGGCATCACGCGCGTGGCACCACCATAAGTGAGCGTCACCATCGCGCCGCCGGCCGTCATCAAAGGAGCGGCACGCTTGGCGATCTCAACAAAAGAGAAACACGAAATCAGCATGGTGCGTGAGAAATTTTCGCGCGTCGTATCGGCAAAACGGCCCTTCAATTCCGACTTGTCAGAGAAAGCGATCGCATGAACGAGAAAATCGATTTTGCCCCAGGTGTTTTTGATCGTGTCGAATACGGCATCAACGGATGCCAGATCCTCAACATCGCAAGGCAGCAAAAATTTTGATCCGACTTCGGAAGCCAGCGGTTCCACGCGCTTTTTGAGCGCATCACCTTGATAGGTGAAGGCCAATTCAGCGCCATGGTCAGCCAAGGTTTTGGCTATGCCCCACGCAATCGAATGATCATTCGCAACGCCCATCACAAGGCCGCGTTTTCCTGCCATCAATCCGCTCATGAACCCGCTCCTCGTGTCGCAACGACTGATGAAAGATCAAGCCTCAAGCCGCTTCAGAACAATCGTTGCATTGGTGCCGCCAAAGCCGAATGAATTCGACAAGACCGCCCCGATCTTTGCATTGTCGATGCGCTTGCGAACAATCGGCATATCGGCAATGTCCGGATCAATTTCTTCGATATTCGCGCTCTCGCAGATGAAGCCATTATTCATCATCAGCATCGAATAGATCGCTTCCTGCACACCGGTTGCACCGAGCGAATGACCGGTCAGCGATTTCGTCGCTGAAATCGGTGGGCAGTTCGCACCAAACACTTCGCGGATCGCTTCGATTTCTTTGATGTCGCCGACGGGTGTCGATGTGGCATGGGGATTGATGTAATCAATCGGCACGCGAACGGTTGCGAGCGCTTGCTTCATGCAACGCACCGCGCCCTCACCCGACGGCGCAACCATGTCATAGCCATCCGATGTTGCGCCATAGCCAACAATCTCGGCATAGATTTTTGCGCCGCGGGCTTTCGCATGCTCGAGTTCTTCAAGCACAACAACACCCGCACCACCCGCGATCACAAAGCCGTCGCGATTTTTGTCATAGGCGCGCGACGCGGTTTTCGGCGTGTCATTATATTTCGATGACATTGCGCCCATCGCGTCGAACAATTCCGATAAAGTCCAATCAAGCTCTTCGCAGCCGCCTGCGAAGACCATATCCTGTTTGCCCCATTGAATGAGCTCATAGGCATTGCCGATGCAGTGATTGGACGTCGCGCAGGCCGACGAGATCGAATAATTCACGCCCTTGATTTTGAACCAAGTGGCGAGCGTTGCCGATGCCGTGGACGACATCGCCTTCGGCACCGCGAAGGGTCCGATGCGCTTAGGCCCGCCCTTTTCGCGCGTAATGTCTGCGGCTTCCACGATGGTGCGGGCGGACGGACCACCCGAGCCCATCACAATGCCGGTGCGTTCATTCGAAATATCGCGCTCTTCAAGACCGGCATCCAAAATCGCCTGATCCATGGCGACATGATTCCAAGCCGAGCCCAGCGCATGAAACCGCATGGCGCGACGATCGACAATCTCTGCAGGATCGAGGCTCGGCGCGCCATGAACCTGACAACGAAAGCCGAGTTCGGCATAGCGGTCTGCACGGATCACGCCGGACTTCGCCTCATAGAGAGAGGCGAGAACTTCCTGCGTGTTGTTGCCGATCGAGGACACAATGCCCATGCCGGTGACGACGACGCGTCTCATGCTGGTCTCCTTTATGATGAGGAAGCGCGCAGCGCGCTGCATCATCCCGATGTGAGAAATGCCGCGTGTTACGCGGTCTTGAACAGTCCGACCCGAAGATCATGGGCCTCATAAATCTTGCGGCCATCGGCTTCAAGGGTGCCATCCGCGATACCCAGAACGAGTTTAGAGCGGAACACCCGTTTCAAATTCACCGTATAGACCACTTGTTTCACTGTGGGCAGAACCTGATCAACGAATTTCACTTCGCCGACGCCCAGCGCGCGGCCACGGCCTTCGGCCCCGAGCCAGCCCAGGAAAAAGCCGCAAAGCTGCCAGAGCGCATCGAGCCCGAGGCAGCCCGGCATTACGGGATCGCCCTGAAAATGGCAGGGAAAGAACCAGAGATCGGGTCTGATCGCGAATTCCGCGCGGATGAGACCCTTGCCGAATTCGCCGCCGGTTTCCGAGACTTCGGCAATCCGGTCAAACATCAGCATCGGGGGAAGCGGCAATTGGGCGTTGCCCGGACCAAACAGCTCGCCACGTCCGCAAGCGAGAAGGTCCTCATACTCAAAAGAAGAACGCCTATCCATACTCCGCCCCGTTGTGTCCCATCGTTTCCGCACCAAAGGGCGCTCAAATCACGCCCTCATTCCCTCTTAACTTGTTCCGTAACACAGCGGAACAGCCACTGAAAGGCCACAGTCCGGTTGCAGGAACGGGTTCTAACGCCTATTCTCTGGTAATTGGTTCAATAGCACCGTGGATAAGATCTTGGCCGCTCAAGACACACAGACTGCGACCCGCCCCGCGACGGCCTCCGTCGGCGGCACAGGTTGCGTTGTCAGTCGGGTGAAATCGCGGCTTCAGGCGGCCGGATTGCGGCCAACGCGCCAGCGCATGGGGCTGGGTTGGCTCTTATTTGCCCAAGGCGATCGCCATTTAACGGCCGAAGGGCTTTATGAGGAGGCGCGCAAGGCACGCGTACCGGTCTCATTGGCCACAGTCTATAATACGCTCCACCAATTCACCGAGGCCGGTCTGATCCGCGAAGTCGCGGTTGAGGGATCAAAGACCTATTTCGATACGAATGCGGCCAATCACCACCATTTCTTCATCGAGGGTGAAAACCGGCTCATCGACATTGAAGGCAGCGATATTGCGGTCGCAACCCTGCCCAACGTGCCCGACGGTATGGAAATCGCCCGCGTGGATGTGGTTGTCCGCCTCCGCCGCAAGGCCTGATTGGCCCGATTACTCGAATTTTTCGTCGGGATAGACGCCCCAAAGCTGGTTTTGCGGGACATAACCGTCAAATTTGATCCCCTCTGCCCCCTCGCCCACGATCCGGCACCATTTGGTGTCACATGTGCGCACGGTCGCCAGCACATTGGGCATCAGCGCCGCTGACATCGGGGCGGCATCTTCGGCGCGGGTCCGCAAAGGGACCGGTCTATCCTTGCCCCAAGGGGCGATCAGCGCCGTGCGGCGCCCGGACAAGAGGCTGTGCAAAACCCACCCCTCGGCACCCTCGGAATCCCGAATCCGGCGCCAATTATCCGATTCCGCGACAATTTCGACCGGAAGACCCGCTTTTTCATAGATCCATTTGGTCCGCTGCTCTTTGCTCGGCCCTTCCCGGAGATTGACGCGGTCCGATTTCAGGCTCGCAAAGCGCGGCAGTGGCAGATTGCTGGCTGCGCCGACGCCGGGTTCTGGCGCCGCTGCGCGCGCGCTCTGACCGCCCTCGACGAGGGATGCGAGCATCAAAACCGCGACCACCAACCGGAGCATAGATTCCCTCGTCAAGACGCCTGCCCACACCCGTTGTTTTTCGCCGTCCGCCTCGCTAGAGAGAACAAACAAGACGATGCGTTTCAACAGCCAAGGCACATTTTTTATGTGTGAGACGTGTTTCTTGTTTGGGACTTGGTCGGTTAAGACTTGGTAAAGAATAAGACTCGCGCGGCCAAAACGCTGAAGTGAAGAAGACGCGCAAGCGAAAAGGGAAATTTGGGTATGCCCCACCAAAAGCCGCTTGTTGTTGTCACGCGTCGCTTGCCCGAAAGCGTTGAGACCCGCATGCGGGAATTGTTCAATGCGTCTCTCAATATCGATGATCACGCGATGAGCAAAGACGAGCTGATCGAAGCGGTCAAAAAAGCCCATGTTCTGGTTCCCACCGTTACCGACGAGATCGACGCCGATGTGATCGCGGCGGCCGGAGAGCACCTCAAACTCATCGCCAATTTTGGCAATGGTGTGGACCATATTGATGTTGCCGCCGCGCAAGCGCGCGGCATCAGCGTCACCAACACGCCCGGCGTTTTGACGGATGACACCGCCGACATGACCATGGCATTGATCCTCGCCGTATCCCGCCGCATTGCAGAAGGGGCACGCGTGATCCCCGAAGGCCATTTCCACGGTTGGTCTCCGACCTGGATGCTGGGCCATCGCATCACCGGAAAGCGCATCGGCATTGTCGGCATGGGCCGGATCGGACAGGCGCTTGCGCGTCGTGCGAAAGCCTTCGGCCTGCAGGTGCATTATCATAATCGTCGTCCGGTCGCCCCCGCAATCGAACAAGAGCTTGAAGCCACCTACTGGGACTCGCTCGATCAAATGTTGACGCGCATGGATATTGTGTCGGTCAACTGCCCCCACACCCCGGCGACCTATCATCTCCTGTCGGGCCGTCGCCTGAAACTCTTGAAGCGCGATGCGATCCTCGTGAACACCGCGCGCGGTGAAATCATCGATGAAACCGCGCTCATCAAAATGCTTGAAGCGGGCGAGCTTGCCGGTGCCGGCCTTGATGTGTTCGAGCATGAACCCGCGGTGTCACCGCGTATGCTCAAACTCGCCAAGCAGCATAAAATTGTTGTGCTGCCTCACATGGGTTCGGCAACCGTCGAAGGACGTGTCGAAATGGGTGAGAAGGTGATCATCAATATCCGCACCTTCATGGACGGCCACCGCCCGCAAGATCGCGTCATCGCGTCGATGGTGTGAGTGGTCGGCAATTGGCAATTGATTATCCGCCGCGATAAAGATCGCTCAATCAACGATTGACGAATTCCGATTGCCGATTGCCGTCTTTATCACAGCCCTTCAAACAAAGCCGTCGACAGATAACGCTCGGCGAAGCTTGGAATGATGATGACGATATTCTTGCCTTTTGACTCAGGCCGCGCGGCGATTTCCAACGCAGCGGCAACAGACGCGCCTGATGAAATGCCCGTGGGAATGCCTTCAATGCGCGCGAGCAAGCGTGCGGTATCAAATGCGGTTTGATTACCGATACGCACCACTTCATCAATGATGGAGCGATCAAGAATATCCGGCACAAAGCCCGCACCAATACCTTGAATTTTATGCGGGCCGGGATTGCCGCCCGAGAGCACAGGTGAATCTTCAGGCTCAACCGCAACCACTTTCACATTCGGATTACGCGCCTTCAACACTTGGCCCACGCCGGTGATCGTGCCGCCTGTGCCCACACCCGAAATAAAGACATCCACATTGCCATGTGTGTCGTTCCAGATTTCTTCAGCCGTTGTGCGGCGATGAATATCGGGATTGGCGGGATTCTTGAATTGCTGCGGAATGACAGAGCCCGGAATCGACGCTTTCAATTCCTCAGCCTTTGCAATCGCGCCTTTCATGCCGAGTGGTGCCGGTGTCAATTCGAGTTCAGCACCAAGAAGTGCCAGCATTTTGCGGCGCTCGATCGACATTGATTCCGGCATCACGAGAATTAAACGATAGCCGCGCGCAGCAGCAACGAATGCGAGCGCAATACCCGTATTGCCAGACGTGGGCTCAATCAAAGTCGCGCCCGGCTTGATCGCGCCCGCTTGTTCGAGCGCATCAATCATATTGACGCCGATGCGGTCTTTCACACTCGCAATCGGATTGAAAAATTCGAGCTTGGCGAGGAGATGGGCGTGCACGCCCTTGTCTTTTGCGATCCGGTCGAGCCGCACAATCGGCGTGTCGCCAATCGTGTCCGTAATGGAATTATAGATGCGGCCACGGCCGGGCTTATGTGCGGATGCTGACATGGGATGAGACTCCTGAACACCTAAGATCACACGAAGGCTAGTCTAATTCACAGAGACTGTCGATAATTAATTTAATTCACAGATTTAAATTGAGAAATCGGCCGTTTCCTTGGCGGCGTTGAAGCCGGCCTTGTCCGCGGACATGCAAAGATCATCGACCGTGATCGCATCGAGATGCGCCAGAAAGGCTTGGCTTGCGATTTTGACTTCCGGCTCAATCACGCGATCAACCAGCAAGGAATGAGGCTCGGGAATGGATTGGGCGTCATCATCGGATGCCATGGCCGCGCGCACAATGTTTCCGGCAGTGATCCGGCGGCGCTCGGTGGCCAATTCATAACCGCCACGCGGTCCACGCACGCCTTTGAGAATTCCCGCGCGCACCAGCGCCTGCAGCAGCGTTTCGAGATGGCGCGGCGGCAATTGATGCCGCTCGGACAGCGCTTTGGCCGGAACCGGATCGGGTCGCGCATGGATAGCGACATCCACAACGGCGGCAATCGCCAGCATACTGCGGCGGGAGAGCAAATTCATGTCAAACGTCCTTCCCTAAAGCCCAAGGCCCGGGAAAGACGTGGTTTACACGCCTGTCGAGCCGTAACCACCCGCGCCGCGCCCCGTTTCAGTGAGACTCACACGCTCTTCCATCGCCGCTTGAGTCACCGGTGCGACGACAAGCTGGGCGATCCGCATGCCCCGCGTCACCGTGAAGGGTTCCTCACCATGATTGATGAGCAACACCGCCACCTCGCCGCGGTAATCCGCATCGATGGTCCCCGGTGCGTTCAACACCGTCACACCATGTTTCAAAGCGAGGCCCGAACGCGGGCGAACCTGCGCCTCAAATCCCGCCGGAAGCTCAATACACAATCCTGTATGGATTAATGCACGTTTCCCAGCAGAAATTGTGAATATAGGGGTTTCTGGAATCGCCGCAAGCAAATCCATGCCGGCGGCCCCTGCGGTTTCATAGCGCGGGAGGGGCAGGCCCTCTGCATGCGGCAAGCGTCGAACGCCGATCACAATCGTCATAATTCAGGACTTTTTGGGGAGAAGGCGGGCAAATTCGGCGATTAAGCGCGTAGCCACCTCGGTTTTGGGGAGTTTTGGCCAGGTTTCAACGCCCCGTACCGTGACCAGATGGACGATATTAGCATCGCCGCCCATCACCTCAGTACCCGCCCCGACATCATTGGCGACAATCACATCGCAGCCTTTGGAGGCAAGTTTGCCCTTGGCATAGGTCAGAACATCCGTAGTTTCAGCGGCAAAGCCGACAACCAAAGCGGGGCGGCCCTTCTTGCGGGTGGCGATTGTCGCCAGAATATCGGGGTTGGGATCCAGCGCGAGGCTCGGCGGGGGGGCGCCCTTCTGTTTCTTGATTTTATCCTTGGCCTCGGTTTTCACCCGCCAATCGGCAACGGCCGCGCAAAAAATCGCGAGATCGGCCGGCATCGCGTGTTCTACTGCGCCGAGCATGTCAGCGGCGGTCTCGACATGAACCGTTTTCACGCCATGCGGATCAGGAAGGGACACAGGACCGGATATGAGGGTAACTTTCGCACCCGCGGCCGCCGCCGCCGCCGCAAGAGCATGGCCCTGTTTGCCCGAAGAGCGGTTAGCGATGTAGCGCACCGGATCAATCGGCTCATGCGTCGGGCCGGATGTGATCACGACATGTTTGCCCGAAAGCGGGCCTTTGCCTGAAGGCTTGCTGCCGAGCGCGGTCTCAATCGCATCGGCAATGGCTAAGGGCTCCGCCATACGGCCGGGGCCGAATTCGCCACAGGCCATCTCGCCCTCGTCAGGCCCGACAAACAACACACCGTCCTTTTTAAGCGTCGCCAGATTGCGGGTGGTCGCGGCGTGGGTCCACATCCGCACATTCATCGCAGGGGCCACAAGCACGCGCTTGTCGGTGGCGAGCAATGCGGTGGAGGCGAGATCATTCGCCAAACCATGGGCCATTTTCGCGAGAAGATCAGCGGTCGCTGGCGCAACCACAACCAGATCAGCCGAACGCGATAATTCGATATGGCCCATCTCGGCTTCATCCGTCAGCGAAAAGAGATCGGTGAAAACCTTTTCGCCCGCAAGACTTGCCACTGAAAGCGGCGTGACAAATTCCGACCCCGCTTTGGTGAGAATGGCGTGCACCGCCCCACCACGTTTTTTGATCTCGCGGATGAGCTCAAGCGATTTATAGGCCGCAATTCCGCCGCCGATGATGAGGAGGACGGATTTTCCAGATAAAGACATTGATCTCGACCTAACTCTTTAAATCCGACGAACTCAAAAGAATGATCAACTCAGGATCAAGATGGAATTATAAAACGTGTAAAGCAAACGCCACCAAAACAGCCGCAATAATCCATAGTGCAAGATTGCCCCAGCGGTTACGGCGGGCTTCGGCGCGGCCGATATTTTCGATGGAACGCGCATCCAGCGGGAAGCCCTTCTCGCTCGCATCCGACAAAAGCTGCGTCAGCGTTTCGGCGCGATGAACGAGCGTCGGCAATTGACCGATCATACCGGCGAGTGACACCGCACCGCGACCCAATTCTTCAATCTTGCCGATGGGGCCGAGATTGCGTTCGATCCAGCCGCGCACCACGGGCTCTGCCGTCGTCCACATATTGAGTTGCGGATCGAGCGAACGCGCCACACCTTCCACAACCACCATCGTCTTTTGTAGCATCACAAGTTCGGTGCGCGTGCGCATGTCGAAGAGACCCGTGACTTCAAACAAAAGCGTCAACAATTTCGCCATCGAAATCTGATCGGCGGAACGCTGATGAATGGGTTCACCAATCGCGCGGATCGCTTGCGCGAAATCATCCACCGAATGGCGCGGCGGCACATAGCCAGCTTCGAAATGCACTTCGGCAACGCGGCGATAATCGCGCGTGATAAAGCCCAACAAAATCTCGGCAAGAAAGCGGCGCTCTTTCATGCCAAGGCGCCCCATAATGCCGAAATCAACCGCGCAGAGTCTACTCGCCTCATCCACAAACAAATTGCCCGGATGCATATCCGCATGGAAAAATCCATCACGCAACGCGTGACGCAAGAAACTCTGGATGACAATGCGACCCAAAGCGATGCGGTCATGGCCTTGTGCCGCAATCTGCTCGATATCATGCAACGGAATGCCGTCGATCCATTCCATCGTCAGCACTTCGCGCGCCGTCAAATCCCAATTCACAGAGGGAACGCGAAACTCTGCATCCTCGCGCGTGTTTTCAGCCATTTCTGAAAGTGCTGCCGCTTCAAGCCGCAAATCCATTTCCATGGTGACTGAGCGTGCGAGCGTTTCAACCACATCAACAAATTTCAACCGCCGCGCTTCTGCCGAGAGGTCTTCCATGGTTTCAGCCGCATAGGCCATCGCCGCCAGATCACGTCTGAACCGTGCACGCACGCCGGGGCGCAACACTTTCACCGCAAGCGTTTCACCATTATGGGTGATCGCGCGATGCACTTGCGCAATGGAAGCGGCCGCAATCGGTTCGCTGAATTCGGAAAACAGCGCCTCAATCGGTTTGCCGAAAGCGGTCTCGAGCGTGTGCACTGCTTCCGTCTGTCCGAAGGGTGGAATGCGGTCTTGCAATTTTTCGAGATCACGCGCGACGCGCACGCCCACAACATCGGGCCGCGTCGCCATGAATTGACCGAGCTTGATGTAAGACGGGCCAAGGCGCGTCAGCGCGGCAACCAAACCTTCCGCACTCGAAGAAGCACCACGCTTTTCAACCAACCGCGCCAGACGCAAAAGTGCCGCAACACCCGCAGGCAAATCAACCGGATCGACCAGCGCAAACGCGCCTTCCCGCGCGAGCACAAAGCCGACACGGATCAATCGCAGCAGATGGATCGGAGCAAACCGCACGGGATGAGACCTATAATTTCCACGCCGAGTGCAACTGTACAATGCCACCCGACATCGGACGCGCGCTCACACGACCAAACCCTGCCGCTTCAATCATCGACGAGAACCGCGCCGGTGTTGGAAATTTGCGGATCGACTCGACGAGATATTGATAGGGCTCTGCATCACCGGTGACGAGACGTCCCATGGGCGGGATCAATTTGAACGAGAAGAGATCATAAATTTTATCAAGGCCGGGTACATCGACAGCCGAAAACTCAAGACACAAAAACCGCCCGCCATGTTTCAACACGCGATGGGCTTCTGCAAGCGCGCGATCAATGCGCGGCACATTGCGAATGCCGAAGGCGATTGTATAGGCGTCGAAACTTTTATCCGGCAACGGAAGGTCTTCCGCATTGCCTTGCACAAAATCGACTTGCGCTTGCAGCGCCTTCGGGGTGCGGTCGCGGCCGACCGCCAGCATATCGCCATTAATATCGAGCACCGTGGCTTGGCCGCGCGAACCGGCCGCCTCCATCACCCGAAACGAAATATCCCCCGTGCCGCCTGCCACATCGAGCAAATGAAAGGGTCGTCCTTTCGGAGGGCGCAAAGCCGAAACCATCGCATCCTTCCATGCCCGGTGAAGGCCGAAGGACATGAGATCATTCATGAGGTCATAGCGGCGCGCGACCTTATGGAACACGTCATCGACGAGCGCCTGTTTCTGGCCCAGACGCACCGAAGAAAAACCGAAATGCGTCTCGGTGGCCTCGTCGGTCCGGTCGGTCGATCCGGGATTTCCTTGACTTTCCATCATCTTCCAATCGCTTTCCGCTCGCGATCAAGACCATAGCGCAGGGCGCGTCAAGACGCTATGCCAAGCGCGAGAGGACAAACCATGCCCGAACTTCCCGAAGTTGAGACCGTCCGCCGCGGGTTGGAGCCTGCCATGATGGGGCATAAAATCAGTCGTCTGGACGTCAATCGTCCCGATTTGCGCTTTCCCTTCCCAGTGAAATTCCGCGCGCGCCTCGAGGGGCAGCGCATCGAAAGCCTCGGGCGGCGCGCCAAATATCTCCTCGCCGATCTCTCCTCCGGCGAGGTGCTCATCATGCATCTCGGCATGAGCGGCCGTTTCACCATCGACAATCCGGCCACCCAACAAAAGCCCGGCGCCTTTCACCATCAGACCGGCGGGTCGGATGTGCATGACCATGTGATCTTCCATCTCGAGACCGGCACACGCATTGTCTATAATGATCCGCGCCGGTTCGGCTTTATGGATTTGGTGCCGCGATCGGAGCTCGAAACCTCGCGCCACTTCAAATCCATGGGCATCGAACCGCTCGGCAACGCGCTTGATGGTGACATCATCCGCGCCTTGTTTGCCGGCAAAAAGGCGCCGCTGAAAGCGGCCCTTCTCGATCAACGCCTCATTGCGGGTCTTGGCAATATCTATGTGTGCGAGGCGCTTTATCGCGCCGGACTGTCACCCAAACGCAAGGCCGGCACGCTGTCAGCGGCGCGCGGTGCGATGAAAGACAAAGCCGACGACCTCGCGCAGATCATCCGCGACGTCCTCACCGAGGCGGTTGAAGCCGGCGGATCATCCTTGCGCGATTTTGCGCAAACCGACGGATCGCTGGGCTATTTCCAGCATCGATTCCGCGTTTATGATCGTGAAGGTGAGGCTTGCTCCACCAAAGCCTGCACCGGCATCATCAAGCGCATCACCCAAAGCGGGCGCTCGAGTTTTTTCTGTCCGCAATGTCAGAGATAAGCCGATTGACGATCATCGGGCCCTGACCGCTGTCCGGTCCGGTTCACCTTGAATGCGTCCCCAAGGCAAGGTAGCACTCGCTGAGATCGACGATCGGCTCGTTCGGTCTTGGATACGAGGGGGTATGCGTCATGGCCTATGAAACCATCAAAGTGGAAACACGCGGCAAAGTCGGCCTCGTGACGCTTCATCGGCCCGATGCGTTGAATGCGCTCAACAGCACCTTGATCCGCGAATTGAACAGCGCGCTCGACGGATTTGAAGCCGACGAGACCATCGGCGCCGTTGTCGTCACCGGATCAGACAAAGCCTTCGCCGCCGGTGCAGACATCAAGGAGATGAAGGATCTCTCCTTCCCCTCGACCTATCTCGAAGACTTCATTTCCTCTTGGGACCGCGTTGCCGCCCGTCGCAAGCCCCTCATCGCCGCTGTCTCCGGCTTCGCGCTCGGTGGCGGGTGCGAGCTCGCGATGATGTGCGATTTCATTCTGGCGTCCGATACCGCCAAATTCGGGCAGCCCGAAATCAAGCTCGGCATCATGCCGGGCGCGGGCGGATCGCAACGTCTGACGCGTGCCGTCGGCAAGGCCAAGGCCATGGACATGTGCCTGACCGGCCGAATGATGGACGCCGCCGAGGCCGAACGCGCAGGCCTTGTCTCGCGCATTATACCGGTCGCCGACCTGGTCGAGGAGGCGATCAAAACCGCCGCGCTGATCGCCGATCTGTCACGCACGAGCGTGTTGATGACCAAGGAAGTGGTCAATCGGGCGTTTGAAACGACGCTTTCGGAAGGCATCCGGGTCGAGCGGCGGCTGTTCCAATCCCTTTTTGCAACCGCTGACCAGAAGGAAGGCATGGCCGCCTTTATCGATAAGCGCGCGCCCCGCTTTACCAACCGCTGACGCGAACCCACGAACCTCCATGTTAGGACTGGACTGGGATACGATCGCGCTTTTGACGGCGACCGCCTTTGCCGCGGGCTTTATTGACTCCATCGCCGGCGGCGGGGGCCTTTTGACCGTGCCGGCATTGCTCGTGGCCGGGATTGATCCCGTCACCGCGGTCGCAACCAACAAGGTGCAAGGCACGCTCTCAATCGTCTCCGCCCTCGTCACCTATGGCCGCAAGGGGCTGATTGAGTGGCGGGTGGGCCTGCCTCTGGGGCTTGTGGCCTTCTGTTTCGGGATTTGCGGCGCTCTTTTGATCCAATTCTTCTCCCGCGCGGCCATTGCTGCCCTGATTCCGGTGCTTTTGATCGCGGTTGCGCTTTATTTCGGCCTCATGCGGGGCGTGGGAGATGCGGACCGCAAGGCCCGCATGACCCGGCTCGGCTTCATTCTGGTCGTGGTTCCGCCCATCGCCCTCTATGACGGGTTTTTAGGCCCCGGCGCCGGCTCCTTCTACGCGGCCGCGCTCATCGCGCTTTTGGGCTTTGGCATCACGCGGATGACCGCCATGTCGAAGCTGTTGAATGGCGGGAGCAATCTCGGCTCCCTCTTCCTGTTCACGCTCACGGGGGCCGTCCATTGGCCGCTCGGGCTTGCGATGGGCGCCGCTTCGATCACCGGAGCCCAGATCGGCTCGCGGCTCGCGGTGCGCAAGGGGGCGCGGATCATCCGCCCCCTGATCGTGATTACCTGCTGCGCGCTCTCCATCCGGATGCTGCTCGACCCGACAAACCCGCTGCACGGGCTTTTGGTGAATCTTCGCATTCCGGGGTGAGGGTCATTGACGCGCAAGGCCCAAGCCGCTATGAACCCGCCCACGCAAGGGTCAAGCGATGTGCTCGTACCTTGACCGAATGACTTTCAAACCAAAGGCATGACTGTCCAACGCCTCTTACGGGCTTGGGTCATGTTTTGAGGACCGACCATGGCGAATACGAAATCGGCTAAAAAAGCCGCCCGCAAAATCGAAACGCGCACTGCGGTAAACCGCAGCCGTCGTTCACGCGTGCGCACTTACGTTAAGAAGCTCGAAGAGGCTTTGAAGACGGGTGACAAGGCTGCCGCAACGGAAGCGTTCAAGCACGCCGAACCTGAATTGATGCGCGCCGCGCAAAAAGGTGTGATGCACAAGAAGACAGCCGCACGTAAAGTGTCGCGCATGTCAAAGGCGATCACCGCAATCAGCCAGTAATCATCGGCGTTTGAACCTCTGTTTGGGTTCAACCTGAAGATGCAAGAAACCCCGCTCCGGCGGGGTTTTTCTTTATCAGCACGCATCGACCGCGATGAGCGCTCACCCGCGCAAACCGTCGCCTCCGCAAGCGAATTATTTCAATCTTGTGACGATTTTTTTCTTGACACTGATCCTTCAAAAACAGCGTGAAAGCGACTGATTTTGACCCGCCTATTGCACAAAATATACGCATTAAAATCAATGCTTTAATCGATAAGGGAGAGGAGAACGCTCGAATGCGTCGAATCCACCCGCCAAGACCGGTTGAGATGAAAAAAAATTGAAAAAAAAATCGTCAAAAATTAGATTGAGGAAATGTTAACAAAGCCAAGGCCTTGGCCGTAATGAAGAGATTTTTCGTCGGGCGGAATCCGATGAATCGCATAAAACTTCGACCTCAGGTTGCGAAGCTCGCGTTGCATGGGTGGGGCTGGCTGTGTAACGTCCTCTTCGTTCACTGCCTGTCGGTGAACGGCTTCCTCGGATGATTGTTCGGTCAATCCCCTTGGTTTGGGGACGGAGCGGTTTTGTATCTTTCGAGTATGCGTGATGAGAGTCGATCGTGGTTGAAACAATCACGGTCAGGTGTGAAGGGCCCAACGCGGCGACAGAGTCCATGCAACAAGGGACCACGTCACGATTGGCAGGTTAGGAAGAGGGACGCGAGACATGACGATTGTCTTTGACGCAAGCCGGTCCAAGATGCGGATCATCAACGCAAGCGGCAAGTGTTCATTGTTCGATTGTCCGAAGCGGAACAGCTGATCCACCAGCTGCCATTACGCATCCAATTTATCCTGCTGCCGCCCGAGACCCCATAATGTCGAATTCTCATGTCATCCTTGCTGCCGATGCGCCCGTTTCAAAAACGGTAGACGATGATGCAGCGTGGGATCGTGTCCGTCGTCGTCTGCGCGCCGAACTTGGCGATGATGTGTTTTCAAGTTGGTTTGGACGACTTGAACTTTTAGGCCTTGCCGGCGAAATGGCGCATCTCACCGTTCCAACGCGCTTTTTGAAAAGCTGGATCCAGTCGCATTATATGGATCGTTTACGGTCGCTGGTTTTCGAAGAGTTCATCGGGCTGTCTGAAATTCAAGTCGCCGTGCGCAGCGCTGCAATAAAGCCGGTTCAAAAGCCTCACAGCGCAGCCGGACATGATACAACAACGCGTGAACGTGCGCCGTCCGAGCGGATGTTATCTGATGCGCCAACTCAGCCAGAACGCGTCGTCACGAGTGAAACCGATTCACTGGGTGGCGCGCCGCTTGATCGTCGTTTGACCTTCACCAATTTTCTTGTCGGTAAATCAAATCAATTGGCGCATGCGGCCGCCGAGCGTGTGGCACGCCATACGCAGGGCGAGACACCGCTTTACAATCCGCTCTATGTTCATGCCGGTGTCGGCCTCGGCAAAACGCATCTTCTGCATGCGATCGCGCATGAGACAATGGCGCAAGGCCGTCGCGTGATTTATCTCACCGCTGACCGGTTCATGTATGGCTTTGTCGCGGCACTCAAAGCGCAAACGGCGCTCAATTTCAAAGAGCGTCTGCGCGGCATTGATCTTCTTGTGATCGATGACGTGCAATTCTTGCAGGGCAAATCAATCCAGCAGGAATTCTGCCACACATTAAACGCGCTCATCGATTCCGGTCGGCAGATCGTGATCGCTGCAGATCGTCCGCCATCCGATCTTGAAAGCCTCGACGAGCGCGTGAAGTCACGCCTTGCGGGTGGGCTTGCGGTTGAGATGGGTCCGCTTGATGAATCCTTGCGTGTCCGCATCATCGAAGCGCGCATCGCGAGCGCTCGGCAACATCAGCCGAGCTTCGATGTGAGCCCCGCCGTTATCAGCTATGTCGCACAAGCCATTATCTCGAATGGCCGCGATCTTGATGGTGCTGTGAACCGGCTTTTGGCGCATTCGACGCTGACCGGTGGCGCGCTCACGGTCGAGGCCGCGGAAACAGCGATCCGTGATCTGGTCCGTGCCCGCGAACCTCGTAAGGTCAAGATCGAAGACATTCAGAAACTCGTGGCGACGCATTTCAATGTCAGCCGCGCTGATATTCTTTCCTCGCGTCGTTCGGCCGGTGTGGTGAAGCCGCGCCAGATCGCGATGTATCTCGCTAAAGTTCTGACACTGAGGTCGCTGCCTGAAATCGGGCGTCGCTTTGGCGGGCGCGATCACACGACCGTGCTTCATGCCGTACGCAAGATCGAGGGCGCCGTTTCGGCCGATTCCGGTCTGCGCGATGACGTCGAGCTCTTGAAACGGATGTTGCAGGACTAAGACCCGCCTCAGGCGGGAATTCTGTGGACCAACCTCAGTAAATCACGGGTCAAGTTGGGCTTTCACTTGCGTGATAGGGGCCCAATCTGGCATTTTTAACGGCCCCGCAGTTCTGTTGGGGCTCGGTTTTCTTCCATTGATGCAAGGTCGGCGATGAAGGTCACGGTCGAAAAAGCGGCTCTTCTTAGGTCATTGGGCCATGTCCATCGGGTGGTTGAGCGGCGGAACACGATTCCGATCCTCTCCAACATTCTGCTCAAGGCGGCGGATGGCAATCTCCATCTGAAGGCGACCGATCTTGATCTTGAGGTGACCGAACGGTTTCCGGCCGATATCGCGCTTGCCGGCGGCACCACCGTGCCAGCCCATATGCTCTACGAGATTATTCGCAAACTGCCCGATGGCGCGCAGGTCTCGCTCGACAATTCGGGCGATGCCACGCAACTCGTGATCCGCTCCGGTCGGTCGCGCTTCACGCTGCAGGCTTTGCCCGACAGTGATTTTCCCGATCTGGCCACTGGAACGCTCGATCACAGCTTCTCGCTTCCCGCCGCGGAACTGCGTCGCCTGATTGAAAAGACCCAATTTGCAATCTCAACAGAAGAGACGCGCTATTATCTCAACGGCATCTATCTGCACACGATTGATGTGATGGGCCACACGATGTTGCGCGCAGTGGCAACCGACGGTCATCGGTTGGCGCGTGTGGAAGCCGATGCGCCGCAAGGTTCATCCGGCATGCCCGGCATTATTGTGCCGCGCAAAGCGGTCAGCGAAATTCTGAAACTCGTCGAGACGGGTGTCGAAACAGTCGCAATCGAAGTATCCGCTTCAAAAATCCGGCTCACATTTGGTGAAGTCGTGCTGACTTCGAAATTGATTGACGGCACCTTCCCCGATTATCAGCGTGTGATCCCGACGGCGAATGACAAACTGCTCACCGTTGAGAAAGCGGATTTCGTCGCAGCGGTTGATCGCGTATCCACCATCTCGTCCGAGCGGACGCGTGCGGTTAAACTGGCCGTGGCGGATGGCAAATTGACGCTCTCTGTCACCAATCCAGACTCGGGCTCGGCCATTGAAGAGATCGAAGTCGATTATGATCAAGACGCGATCGAAATCGGCTTTAACGCACGCTATCTGCTCGATATCGCCGCCGAGCTTGATGGCGATACCGCGCTGATCAAACTGGCCGATGCGGGATCCCCCACACTCGTGCAGGATCGGGAAGGCGCAAGCGCCCTCTATGTTCTGATGCCGATGCGCGTGTGACCGCCAATAAATTGGGTCGCGTCACGTCAACGCTGAAAACGCCGCGCATTTCCCGATTGATCCTTCAGGATTTTCGCTCCTATTCCGCGCTCGATCTTGAGATCGCAGGTCGTATGGTTGCGTTTATCGGCGAGAATGGCGCCGGCAAAACAAATCTGCTTGAAGCACTCTCTTTATTCGCGCCGGGTCGCGGCTTACGCCGCGCCGATATGAATGACATGCCGCGTGAACAGGGCACGGGCAGTTTTGCCATTTCCATCATGCTCGACACCGATGAGGACATCACGCGTTTAGGCACGGGCTTTGATGCGCATGCTCCCGAGGGAACACCCGCGCGTCGCTATCGCATCAATGGAACAACAACGGGATCGGCGCAGGATTTCGCCGATTATCTTCGCATTGTTTGGTTGACCCCTGCGCTTGATGGATTGTTTTCAGGACCTGCGGGTGATCGTCGCCGCTTTATCGATCGTCTGGTTCTCGCGCTTGATCCGGCTCATGCAGGGCGCGTCTCGGCACTGGAACGCGCGTTGCGCGCACGCAATAAATTATTGGAAGACCATTCATCCGATCCCGCATGGCTTGATGCGATTGAACGTGAGGCAGCTGAAACCGCTGTTGCGGTTGCCGCCGCACGCCAAGAAACTGTCGGGCGCTTGGCCGGACTCATTCTCGCCGCACGCGATGATGCATCACCCTTCCCCTGGGCCGACATCCGCCTTGAAGGATGGATTGAATCCGCTTTGCTCACGCAACCGGCAATCGATGTTGAGGATTCCTATCGCGCTTTGTTGCGCGAGAATCGCGGACGGGATCGTGCCGCCGGTCGCGCTTTGATCGGCCCACAAGCCTCGGATTTAATTGTGCTGCATGGACCAAAATCCGTTGCCGCCGATCGCGCATCAACCGGCGAGCAAAAAGCCTTGTTGATTGGTCTTGTTCTGGCACATGCCCAACTCGTCGCCGATATGAGTGGTCTCGCACCGCTCGTTCTTCTGGATGAAGTGGCCGCGCATCTCGACCCGAAACGGCGCATGGCTTTGTTCGAAACGCTGGCAAAGCTCGGCTCGCAGGTTTTTATGACGGGTGCCGATGCTTTGGCTTTCACGATGTTGCCCGAAGGCGCACGTCAATACACCGTCGCAAACGGACAGGTAGACCTCAAGCCATGACGCTTTCCCGCTATCTCATCTTCGCTCTGACCTATTTCATCGCGGTCATCACACCGGGACCTGGCCTTGCGGCCATTATCGCGCGGGCGCTGGGTCGCGGTCTTCACGGTATGCCCGCGTTTCTGGCCGGCTTTATTGCGGGTGACCTCACGCTATTCATCATCGCTGCGGCGGGTCTTGCCGTGGTGGCGGAGGCTTATGCGCCCCTTCTTATTGCCGTGCGTTGGGGTGGCGCCGCCTATCTGGTCTGGCTCGCTTATAAACTTTGGACAACGCCAGTGGATGCGCATCTTGATGCGGAAGCCGCCCACGCGTCTGAATCTCCTTGGGCGCTTTTTCTTTCAACCTATTCACTGACCATCAGCAATCCGAAACCGATTTTGTTCTTCGTGGCGCTGCTGCCAGCGCTGCTGGATCTGTCAACCTTGACGCTGGTTGATTACGGCATTCTCACACTCACCATTGCGGTGATTATTTCATTTTGCCTGTTGATGTATGCCGGTGCGGCAAGCCGCGCCCGACTCTTGTTCACGAGCATAAGGGCGCGAACCATCATCAACCGCATCACCGGAACCATGTTGGCGGTGGTTGCGATGATCATGGCGTGGATGTGATCGGATCAAACAATACAGATCACACTGCGGCGGCGTGGCGGCCTTTACCGGATGACAGCCACGCATCAAACACGGATGCCACCGTGCGCATAGCAATCCGCGCATCATCAGGGATCGTCACCACCCAACCGGTGATTTGAACCATGCCTTCGCGTTGCAATTGATCAAGCCGATCAAGATCATCGAGAAACACCGCGGGATCAACGCCATGATGATGCGCTACCGCTTCAAGATCGACCGTGAGATTGCACATCAATTTTTCAATCACGTCACGACGTAAAAGATCATCGGCACTCAAGACAAGACCGCGATGAATGGGTAAACGCCCTTCTTCCACGCTTTGCGCCCAAAGCGTCGGATCACTCTCATTTTGTGCATAACCCCATCCCGTCGCGCTGATCGCACTCGGACCAATCGCAATCAACGTCGTTGCCGTATCAGTCGTGTAGCCTTGAAAATTGCGATGCAGGGTCAGCGTTTTTGTAGCCATCGCCATCGGGTCGGTCGATAAAGCAAAATGATCAAGACCGATGGGCCTATAATGCGCTTCAAGCGCTGCACGCGCCGCGCTTGCCAAACTCATGCGCGCTTTCGCATCGGGAAGACCATGACGCTCGAGGGCTTTTTGATATTTCTTCATCCACGGCACATGCGCATAACCAAACAAGGCCACACGATCAGCGCCCAATCTTATTGTCGCTTCAACACTCGCTGTGATCGTCTCATCGGTCTGGCAGGGCAATCCATAAATCAGATCGACATTGATCGGCATCACACCATTGCGGCGTAACGCTTCAAATGTTTTGGCAACCACCTCATAAGGCTGAATGCGATGAATGGCCTTTTGGACATCCGCGTCAAAATCCTGCACGCCGATGGAAGCGCGCGTCACACCTTCTTCGCCATAGGCTTTCGCGCGCGATGCGGTAAACCCGCGCGGATCAATCTCAATGGAAATTCCGGCACCCTTTGAAAAATCAAAATGCCGCCGCAGCACAGCCATGACACGATGAAAATCATCGGGCGATAACAGGCTCGGCGTGCCGCCGCCAAAATGCAAATGCGACAAGGTTGCGCGTCCTGGCAAACGTTCGACAACGAGCTGGAGTTCAGCAAGCAGCGTTTCGAGATAAGGCTTCACCGGCGCATAAGTTTTGGTGACGGTCGTATTGCAGCCGCAATACCAACACAGCTTCGCGCAAAACGGCACATGCACATAAAGCGACAAAGGCTCGGAAAGATCCGTGCGCTCGAGCCAGGAATTGACGGTTGCCGCCGTCACACCGCCATGAAAATGCGGCGCGGTCGGATAGCTCGTATAGCGCGGCACCCGCGCATCAAGATGCTGAAGCCACGTTTTTTTAAGGACCGTCTCTTGAGGCGAAACGTCTTTGATCGGCGGCTCTTTCACCAAGCAGGTTTGGTGAGCACCATCGGCGGGAAGCAGGATCGTGGTCGAGCGGTGATGTTTGTGATCGTTCATGCACGCGATTTTGACCAGAGCGTGCAAGCGATCCTTGATTTACATCAAGTGTGGCGGCGGAGACGTGTCCGACCGCGCGGCCTTCTTCCTAAGATCTGGAAGAAGGAAATGGTACAGCTACCCCGGCTCGAACGGGGGACCTCTAGATCCACAATCTAGCGCTCTAACCAACTGAGCTATAGCTGCCCACAACGAAAGGGCTCAGAAACGTGCCCTTGCGGATCACGTCCTAAGCCCGACCGCTTCTCTTTTCAAGTGCCCGAAGCCCGGAAAGGCCTTCAGTGCCCGGGACGTTGCGCATCGAGCGCATGATTAAACGCTTTGCGCACCGGCTCTGAGGCTTTGGTCGCCACAGCCGTTGCCAGCGAGGACAATTCGCGCGCCTCGTCAAAACCGCGTTCGAACTGCTTGCGCATCTGGCTCGCTTGCAAATCGATCATGTCCGAAAGGGTGCGCACTTGCGTGACCGCGCGGAAGAAGCCGAAGGTTGCATGGGCCTGAGCCTCAAGCGCATCGGCAACCCGCGCCTGCATTTCCTTCAAGCCGGATTGAACGACCTGGCCGCTCGCCTCAAAACCGCGTGCAAGGGACAAAGAAGCATCTTGCGAGCGCGCGAAGGTGGCGCGGGCCTGTTCGAGCGACTGCTCGGCCATGCCGCGCAAAGCGGAGACCGCATCCTTATCGGCCGTGGTGGATTTGGGCGACGCCTTCACCGGTGCAACGGCCTTCGACGGTGCCGCATTGGTTTTGGCGGCTGATTTGGCTTTTGCCACGGGTTTGGCTTTTTCAGAGCCCGCCTTGGTTGGCGCCACGGGATTGACCCGTTCAAGCGGAACCACAGGCGTTGCGGGGCGGGCTTTGACCAGAGCCGTGAGCGCCGGAGCGGATGCATCGGCGGCGGAACCGGCTTTCGGATCAGAAGGGAGGGTCGGATCGGATGCCATGACGGTGTCCTCAAACGGTGAGAAAGGGGAGCGTGAAAGGGGCTAAATTTATTTGCGCTTGGTGACGTCAGACGCCGCCTTGCGCATTTCAGCGGCTGCACCCTCGACGGTCGATTGGGCGCTTTCGGCGGCCTTGCGGGCATTGGTCTGCACCACCGCGCCGAAATCCGTCATTTGCGTCTGAAGAGCCGCGACCTGCGCCTTCACAAATTCGGTCTGGATATGCACGACATCCTGCACGTCCTTGGCATGAACCAGACGATTGGCGAGGTCGAACGCTGCCGTGATGTTCTTCTCGGCATAGCCAATCGCCTTCTCGGCGAGATCACGCGAGCTCGACTGCGCGGTCAGTGCCTGCGTGTCCGCCGCGGAAACGGCCTTATGCGCCGCACCGAGAAAACCGTCAAAAGCCTTGCGGGCTTGATCGACGCTTTTTTCAGCAAAATCACGCATTTCGGCAGGAATTTCGTAAGATGGGATCGATTTTGACATGATAAAACCTCTGGATGAAAATCTGGGGAGGCCGGCAAAACGCCTGAACTCAAGCCGGTTATTTCGCAGTGCAATATAATGTTGCATTGCACAATCGTCAATCGAAAGACTGGTTAACCCTGTTTGCGATCTCTTCGACCTTCGGGGGAGAAAGCCTTGGACGGGACCCCCTCCGATCCTCTAAATTTGTCTCGATCTTAAAATTTCCTTGAATGTTTTGGTTTAATTCGAGCGAACGCCGAATTGACGAAACAGACGAACCGTTAGGACCCGACATGACCCGAAGCGGAGATCCCGCCTCGCAGGAGACGCGCCCCGCGCAGGCCTCGGCCCGCGGAAGGCTGCGTTTTGTTTGGACGTCGGATGCCACGGGCACAATCCGGTTCCTGACTGAGGATCCACGGCTCGATGCGTTGCGTAGCGCGATTGACGGGCGCACTTGGCCGCAAAATGACGGCGTGGCCGCCGCTTTGCGCCAACAAAAGACCTTTGTCGGGCTTGCGGCACGCCTTGAGACCCAAAAGGGCACTCTTGACGTTTCAGTCTCAGGCACGCCGATCACAAACAAAAGCGGCGTGTTTGACGGTTTCCGCGGCTTTGGCACGGCGGATGCCTTGCCTGAGACCGTCGCTCCACCCCAAGCTGAACCGCTATCAAAGCCTAGCGCAGAGCCCACTTCCGCGGCGCGGCGCACGCCGGAGACCGACGCGGCACCCGGCCTGTCGGAAGTTGAACGTCAGGCCTTCCGCGATATCGCCCGCGCGCTCGGGGAGCGACCAAGCCGGACCGCCCGTCCGGCATCGGAAACCGCAACGGACACAGCATCGGAACGCGCGCCCGAAATCACGTCACGCGGCGCTGAACCCATTGCTGCACCATTTGCCGCCGTCTCTGATTCCAACACGACCCCTGATACTCAAACCGTCGCTGCCGCCGACGAGACCGCATCGGTCCTGCCTGAGCCCGCCATCGAGGCGCTGCTGGACCGCCTCCCGATCGGCGTGCTCTTGAGCCGGGGCGCTGTGCCCATTCTGATGAACCAGACGCTGCTTGACTGGCTTGATTATGACTCGGTTGACGCTTTTTACGAGGCCGGCGGCATTGAGACCATGTTTGGCGGACGTCATCCGGGGCGGCGCTCGCCGCTTGATGAGGATGCGATGCTGGTCCGCCGCCGCGATGGCGATACGATCGGGCTATCGGTCGAATTGCAAACCATTGCCTGGGGCGACCTTCCCGCGAGCCTGATGCTGTTCGAGCGCGCCCGTGCGCAAGAACCCGAAACCGATCATGAGCCCGTCGCAGAAACCGCACCCGTCTCCCACAGCGAGATGGCGGCGATCCTTGAGACAGCCACCGACGGGGTGATGGTGCTCGACGGCGAAGGCCGCATTCTGATGCTCAACCGCTCGGCCGAAGCTTTATTCGGCTATGACTCGGCCGATGTCGAAGGCGAGCGGTTCGTCGCGCTTTTGAACGAAGAAAGCCGCGCGCGCATTCTCGATTATCTCGAAGGTCTCAAAGGCACGGGCGTTCAAAGCCTGCTCAATGATGGCCGCGAAATCACCGCCTTGACGCGTCAGGGTGGCACCTTACCCCTCTTTGTCACCATCGGCCGTTTGGGTGACACGCCCAATGCCAAATTCTGCGTGGTCCTGCGGGATATTTCGCCCTTCAAACGCAATGAGCGCGATCTGGTCGATGCACGCCGGGCGGCTGAAACCGCCAGCGCCCGCAAATCCGATTTTCTCGCCCGCATCAGCCATGAAATCCGCACGCCGCTCTCCGCGATCATCGGCTTTGCCGAAATCATGCAAGAAGAGCGCTTCGGTCCGCTCGGCAGCAGCCGCTACAAGGATTATCTCAACGATATCCTGACATCGGGCGCGCATGTCGTGGATTTGGTCAATGATCTGCTTGATCTCTCAAAAATCGAGGCGGGACGGGCCGATCTCGAATTTCGCGAAGTCGACGTCAATGCCGTTCTCGTCAATGCCTCCTCGATTTTGCAGGAAGAGGCCCGCCGCGCGCGGGTCGTGATGCGGATGAGCCTCGATTCCCGTCTGCCTGCCGTTGTGGCGGATGAGCGCGCGCTCAACCAGATCATTCTCAATCTGATCTCGAATGCGATCAAATTCACGCCCGAAGGCGGGCAGGTGATCGTCTCCTCGGCCCGCACAGCAGAAGGCGAACTCGTCATCCGCGTAAAAGATACGGGCCTCGGCATGACCGAGCAGGAGCTTGCCACCGCGCTTGAACCGTTCCGGCAATTGCCGACCTCCCGCAAGACCGGCGGAACCGGCTTGGGTTTGCCCCTCACCAAAGCGCTTGTGGAAGCCAATCGCGCCGCTTTCACCATCAAAAGCGCGCGCAATAACGGCACGCTGGTTGAGATCACCTTCCCGCCGACGCGTGTGCTCGCCAATTAGGGTCTGATTGATCCGCAACCCACCTCGGCACCCATTAGGCTTGCAAATCGGGTGAAATCTTACACAAACTGATTTGAACCGTTTGTGAGGGACCAGACCCATGGGAATTGCTTTCCCAACGCCCGACGAAGCCATTCTCGCGCGCCGCGATGCGATTATCGAGGGCTTGGCCGCGCTTGTGCCGCCGACTTCGCTGATCATCTCCGAAGATGAGCGACGCGCTTTTGAAACCGACGCGCTGACCGCCTATCGGAAAATGCCGCTGGCCGTCGTGTTGCCCACGTCAACCGAAGAAGTGTCCGCCGTCTTGCGCTATTGCCATGAGAACGGCGTTAAAATTGTGCCTCGCGGTGCGGGCACATCGCTTGCGGGTGGCGCAATTCCGCAAGAAGACGCCATCATTGTCGGCATCGGCAAAATGTCGAAAGTGCTTGATGTGAATTTCGCCGATCGCACGATGCGCGTGCAATCAGGCCTGACCAATCTCGGCATTTCCAATGCGGTCGCGCATGAAGGATTTTTCTATGCGCCCGATCCCTCCTCGCAATTGGCTTGTACGATTGCTGGCAATATCGGCATGAATTCAGGCGGCGCGCATTGCCTCAAATATGGCGTCACGACCAATAACATTTTGGGCGTGCGCATGGTTTTGATCGATGGCACGATTGTCGATATCGGATCGGACGCGATGGATGCGCCGGGCCTTGATCTTCTCGGTGTGATCATCGGTTCGGAAGGCCAGCTCGGCATCGTCACCGAAGCAACCGTGCGCATTTTGCGTCAAGCGGAAGGCGCGCGTCCGGTGCTCTTCGGCTTTGATACAAGTGAAGCGGCGGGCGCTTGTGTGGCAGCGATCATCGGTGCTGGCATTATTCCGGTTGCGATGGAATTTATGGACAAGCCTGCAATCGAGATTTGCGAAGCCTTCGCCCATGCCGGTTATCCCACCGATGTCGAAGCGCTCTTGATCATCGAAGTGGAAGGTTCCGACGCCGAGATGGATGCAACGCTTCAGCGCATCGTGGAGATTGCCAAAGACCATCATGTGAAAACCGTGCGCGAATCAAAATCCGCGATGGAAACGGCGGCAATCTGGAAAGGTCGCAAATCGGCCTTCGGCGCAACCGGACGCATCGCCGATTATATCTGCATGGATGGCACCATTCCCACCGGCCAACTTCCTTTTGTGTTGAAACGTATTGACGAGATTGTGAAAACCTATGGGTTACGCGTCGCCAATGTGTTCCACGCCGGTGATGGCAATCTCCATCCGTTGATCCTTTATAACTGCAACGACCCTGTCGAAGCCGCCAAAGCGGAAGAAGCGGGCAATGATATTTTGAAACTCTGCGTCGATGTCGGCGGCTGTCTCACCGGCGAACATGGTGTTGGCATTGAAAAGCGTGATCTGATGACGCGGCAATTCACCACTGCCGATCTTCATCAGCAAATGCGCGTGCGGGCGGCATTCGATTCCGAATGGCTTTTGAATCCGGCAAAAGTATTCCCGCTTGAAGGGCGGCCTTCTTCATGAGTGATGAAGCCTCGCTCTTTGCCGAAGATGATTTCGTTGCCACCATTCGCAACGCCTCGCGCAATGGCACCACCATCAGAATTGTCGGTGGCGGTACAAAAAACTCTGTCGGTCGGCCCGTAACATCCTTATCGACGCTGTCATCGCATGCGTTACAAGGCATCACGCTGTATGAACCTTCCGAAATGGTGATCGGTGCGCGCGCCGGTACGCCGGTGAAAGATGTCATCCAACGCCTTTCTGATAAAAATCAGATGCTCCCGTTCGAGCCTCCCGATTTGCGTGCGCTGTTGGGTACAAAGGGTGAGCCGACGATTGGCGGATTGGCCGCAACCAATTTATCAGGGCCGCGCCGCATTCAAGCCGGAGCGTGTCGCGACAGTCTGATCGGCGTGCGGTTTATCAATGGCGATGGCGAGATGATCAAATCCGGCGGTCGTGTGATGAAAAACGTCACCGGTCTTGATCTCGTAAAATTGCTCTGCGGCTCATGGGGCACGATCGGCTTTATTACCGAAGTCACCTTCAAGATTTTGCCAAAACCGGAAACCACACAAACACTGGTTCTCCATGGTCTTGATGATCAACGCGCGGTCGCTGCTATGGCCAAAGCGCTTGGCTCTCCCTTTGATGTGACGGGCGCGGCACATCTGCCCGCAAGTGTTGAGCGCGTGGCGACAACACTCATCCGGCTCGAAGGATTTACAGACTCGGTGTCTTATCGCTGTGACCGCCTGACAAATGAGTTGAAAGATTTTGGCCGTGCAGAACGGCTTGATCCCGCAACATCACACAATGTGTGGGCGCGCGTGCGCGATGTGGCACCGCTCGTCGAACCGAAAGCAGATGTGATCTGGAAACTCTCGATCGCGCCGTCAAAAACACCGCCTGTCTTGAAAGCATTGCGTGAGGCGGGACTCTCCTTCCGCCATATGCTTGATTGGGGTGGCGGTCTTGTCTGGATTCAAACGCAATGCATTGGTGACGCCGGACAGGCCGTGATCCGTCAAGCGCTTCACGGCACAGGCGGTTACGCGACACTCGTGCGCGCATCCGACGAAATCCGATCCACATGCGACAGTTTCGAACCGCTGACACCGTCCGTTCAAGCACTGTCGGAACGTGTGCGCGCAGCACTTGATCCGAAGCGTATTTTCAATCCCGGGCTGATGGCCCGTTTTTAGACATA
>CANGPA010000006.1 GCA_947455645.1 Hyphomicrobiales bacterium
GGCTTCCGGAATCATGGGCAGATAAATCGTGACCGTATCGCCTTTGTGCACGCCATGCGCTTTGAGCACATTCGCGAAACGGCACACTTCATCATGCAATTCCTGATAGGTGATGTGTTTGGATTCGGAAGGATCATCGCCTTCCCAGATGATCGCGGTCTGGTTCGCGCGCTTGGGTAAATGGCGATCGATGCAATTCATCGACACATTGGTGATGCCGTCTTCAAACCATTTGATTGAAACATTGCCGGGCGCATAGCTCGTGTTTTTCACTTTGGTGAAAGGCTTGAGCCAATCGATGCGCTTGCCATGCTCGCCCCAAAACGCTTCCGGATTCTTGATCGAGGCGTCATACATCGCCTTGTATTGCGCATCATCCACATAGGCGCGCTTGGCCCAGTCACCGGACACGGGATAGAGCTTGTCGGACATTGGACTTTCCTCTCCTGGCGTCGCACCCGATTTTGGTTCAAGCGGACGGATCGCGTTTTGAATGGCAAAAGGCCTTTTAACCGGCCCCGGCGCCTCTGCCTCTATTATGATCAGACAAGGGGGCGGGACAAGGCCGGACCGTGTCACACTTTGGTCGGTCAAATCAGCGTGCCGGAAGGACGTCGTTTCTGGGTCGCTTGGTGAGACGCGCTTGAAATTTGGTACAAAATCATGTACTTAATCTGAATGAAATCCGCCTCTGTTTCCAGTTTGCGCCGCAACCTCGCCTCCACGCTTGATCGGGTGGTGGACGACCATGAGCCGATCCTCGTTACGCGGGAGGGCGGCAAATCGCCGGTTGTGATCTTGTCGCTTGAGGATTTCGCCTCTTATGAGGAAACCGAGTATCTTCTCAAAAGTCCTGCTAATGCCACCCGCCTGAAGGCGGCGATCAAGAGTCTTGCGTCCGGTCGGGGAACCGAACGGGACTTGATTGAGTGAAGCCGGTTTTCGACGAGCGCGCGTGGGACGATTATCTTTATTGGCAGGACCACGATGCCGATCTCGTCAAACGGATCAACGCGCTGATCAAAGAATGTTTGCGAACGCCCTTTTCAGGACGCGGTAAACCGGAGCCCCTGCGCGGGCCTTTGAAAGGATTTTGGTCACGCCGCATTACACGGGAACATCGTCTTGTTTATCGCGCTGAGGATGACCGACTGCTCATCGCGCAATGCCGGTTTCATTATTGATTTTTTTGACTTGAATTTTGTTGTTGCGGGCGAGCTCTCTTATCGTCATGGCCGCCCAATCTTTTTTCTTTGAGAGTATTTGGCGGCCATCCACGACTTGAGGCGTAACTCAACTGTTTTTAAGAAAGTCGTGGATGACCGGGATAAACCCGGTCATGACGAAATGGAGTCTTCGTGTTCGCTCGCAATAACAATTTCTAAACCCCACCCAATTTGCAGATATGAGCCCATTCGGCGTCTGTCACCGGCTGCACGGAGAGGCGCATTGAGGTGACGAGCGCCATTTTCGCGAGTTTCGGATCGGCTTTGACTTCAGCCAACGTCACCGGATGTTTGAAGGGCTTCACCGCTTTCAAATCAACAACCACCCAAGGCTCGCCCGGCTCGGCGGTCGGGTCGGGATAGGCTTCGCGGATCACTTCGACAATGCCGACAATCTCCTTGCCTTCATTGGAATGATAAAAAAATCCCTGTTCGCCTTTCTTCATCGCCATCAAATGGAGCTTGGCCAAATGATTACGCACGCCATCCCAATGCGTGCCTTTCGCGCCCGCTTTCACCTGTTGATCCCATGACCATTTGAAAGGTTCGGATTTGTAAAGCCAATGAGCCATGATGAATTACTCTCCTTTGATCGGTCTATTCATCAACATGTTCACAGCGTCATCGACCGATAATTTTCCATCCAAAATCGCGGACATTGCGGCAACGATGGGCATATCGACCCCGCGCGCTTTAGCCATCTGATCAAGAATACGCGCGGTAAACACACCTTCTGCCAATTTGCCGCCGCCTGCTTCTAATACGGATTTGCCGGATCCGAGATCATGTCCGAATGCAAAATTTCGCGAGTGAAGCGAGCTTGCCGTCAAGACAAGATCGCCAAGTCCTGCAAGGCCTACAAGCGTATCGGGTTTGGCATCATAGGTTTTTGCAAAGCGCTGTAATTCGGCAAAACCGCGCGCGATTAACGCGGCACGCGCGCTCTCTCCAAGGCCGCGGCCTTGAACAATACCAGCAGCGATAGCGAGCACGTTTTTAGCCGCTCCGCCAATTTCAACACCGCGCACATCGCTTGAATGATAAACCCGAAAGCGCGATGAGGAGAGCGCGCGCGCAAGCGCCGCCGCAATCTCGTCAACAGGTGCAGCAAGCACAACAGCGGTCGGCAAACCGCGCGCGACATCATCGGCAAAACTCGGACCCGACAGCACAGCAGGCATGGCACCGGGCAAGGCATCGGCTACGATTTCGCTCATGAATTCACCCGAGCGCCGATCAATGCCTTTTGCGGCAAGAATAACAGGAAGCCCGCTCTTCATCACAAGCGCCATCGCATCGGCGATCTCACGCACATGTTGCGCAGGCACAGCGAGAATGATTGCGCGCGCTATCGATAAAGCCTCTTTCAAAGACGATGTCGGATGAATGGATTGAGACAACTGAATGCCCGGAAGACGGCGCGTGTTTTCGCGCGATTCAAGCATTGACTGAACCTGATCAACATCACGACTCCACAATGCGACATGACGGCCTGCATTGGCCGCCGCAAGCGCCAAGGCGGTGCCCCATGCTCCTGCGCCGATGACGGCGATCTCATCAAACATGCGCGCGCTCCTCATGGTCGGTTTTGACCGTCAAAGGCCACCGCGCGCGGGGCGCAAAATCTAGCCCGTCGGTGAGGCCGAGGCTTAAACGCTCAAGACCAGCCCACGCGATCATCGCGCCATTATCGGTGCACAGCGCAGGCGGCGGCGCAATCAACGGCAAAGCATTATACGCCGCAAGACGTTCAAGCCCCGAGCGCAAGGCCTGATTGGCGGCAACACCCCCGGCGATCACCAAGGCGGTGACGGGACAGGGCATTTCCGAAAGACGCGCAAAGGCCATGCGCGTGCGGTCAATCACCGTATCGACAATCGCGGCCTGGAAGGAGGCGCAGAGATCGCACACATCATCCTCCGACAAAGGTGCGATTTTCTCGGCCTCGATGCGCACGGCGGTTTTAAGACCCGAAAGCGAAAAATCCGGTTCTTTGCGACCGAGCAAAGGACGGGGGAGCGTGAAACGCGACGGATTACCCGAACGCGCCATGCGCTCGACCTGCGGCCCGCCCGGATAGGGAAGGCCCAGCATTTTCGCAACTTTGTCGAAGGCTTCGCCAATCGCATCATCGATCGTTGTGCCCAGACGAAGATAATCGCCAACACCTTTCACAACGAGCAATTGCGTGTGGCCTCCGGACGCGAGGAGCAGCAGATAGGGAAACGCGATGCCATCCGTCAGACGCGGGGAAAGCGCGTGCGCCTCCAAATGATTGACCGCCAAAAACGGTTTGCCGGCCACCAGCGCCAGCGCTTTGGCCGTGGTCAGCCCCACCATCACACCGCCGATCAGACCGGGGCCAGCCGCAGCGGCAATGCCGTCGAGTTCTGCCAAAGTGACGCCGGCGGTCTGCAAGGCGCGACGCACCAGCTGATCCATCACATCGACATGGGCACGCGCGGCAATTTCGGGCACGACCCCGCCATAGGCGGCGTGATCCTCGATCTGGCTCAAGACTTCATTCGAGAGAATAAGGCCCCGGCCCTCCGGACCAAGTTCGACAACCGCGGTGGCGGTTTCGTCACAGGTCGTCTCAATTCCGAGGATACGCATCGTGTCGACCCTGAAAACCCTATCGCCCGGCGGGGTGAGCCCCTATAATCGCATGAAACGGTGGCGGGTGCGCCCGACATCGCATGATGGGAGAATGAGGGCAAGATCGAAGGTGACGGCGACAAAATCGTTCATAATCGGGACACGTGGCAGTCCCCTCGCCCTCTGGCAGGCCAATGAAGTCGCAGCACGCTTGCGACGCGCGCTCTCGCTTGCCGAAGATGATGTGAAACTCGACATTATTCGCACCTCCGGCGATATGAGCCAGGCGAGCGGACAGGCACTGGTGGGCGGCAAAGGTGCGTTCACCAAAGAAATCGACGAGGCGATGCTGGATGGCCGCATCGATCTGGCGGTCCATTCGGCGAAGGATATGCCGACCTCGTTCCCTGACGGGATCGACATTATCGGCTATTTGCCGCGCGAGGATGTGCGCGATTGCCTGATTTCGGCGCGGTTCACCTCCATCGAAGATTTGCCTCCCAACGCCCATATCGGCACCGCGAGTTTGCGGCGTTCGGCTTTGGTCAAACGCATTCGCCCCGATATCCGCACCTCGGTGCTGCGCGGCAATGTTGACACGAGACTGCGCAAATCGGCCGAGGGGGAAGTCGATGCGACGCTTTTGGCGCTGGCCGGCTTAAAACGGCTGGGTCTTGCTGATAAAGCCGCCGCCATTCTCTCAATCGAGCAGTTTCCCCCCGCGGTGGGACAAGGCGCGGTCTCCATCACCGCTCGCACAGGCGACGCACGCGCCGCTGCCGCGGTGGCCGCGATTGGCTGTGTCGATACGGGACTGGCGCTCGCTGCGGAACGGGCCTTTCTCAAACGGCTCGACGGATCATGCCGGACGCCGATTGCCGGACATGCGACGATCCAAAATGGCACTGTCTCCTTCTCGGGCATGTTTTTGAGCGATGATGGCCAGCAAGTATTCACCGCGTCCGGCTCCGGACCGGTGAGCGAGGCCGCCCAAATCGGCGACAAAGCGGCACGCGACATTCTCGCTGTCTTGCCCGCCTCACTCCGGATTGGGGCCGCGTGAGGATACTCGTCACGCGTCCTCTTGAGGATGGCGCAGCCACCGCGCAACGGCTGAGTGATGCGGGGCATCAGGTGGTGCTTGTGCCGGCAACGATGATTGCGGCGACCGGCCATCCCCTTCCGGAGGGCACCTTCGATGCGGTGATTGTCACAAGCGGCAATGCGATCCGCCATCTCGACATCGCCGCGGCACAACGGCTTCACGCGGTGCCGCTTTATTGTGTCGGCGAAAAAACCGCCTCCGTGGCGCAGCAGGCGGGATTTACCGCGATCACCCGCGGAGACGGCGACGGGCGCGCCTTGGTTGAACGCCTGAGCGCGCGCTTTTCTCCACCCGCAAAACTCCTCTATCTGACCGGAACCCCGCGCAAGCCGCATGTTGAGGCGGCCCTCCATGCGCTCGGTTTTGAGCCGAGCGTGGTTGAACTTTATGAGTCGCGCGCTGTAGCCGGCTGGCCCGGTGATCATCGGCATGCGGTTGAAGGCACCATGATGGCCATGCATTTCTCGCGCGCGAGCGTCGAGGCGCTGCTGCATGCCGCCGAACGCGCCGGATTGACGGCGCATCTCGCCGCCATTCCCCATCTCTGTCTGTCTGCCGATGTGGCCGCTCCACTCCACGCCTCAGGATTTCAACGCATCGACGTGGCCGCAAAGCCGACCGAAGATGCTATGCTCGCGCTTCTTTCCAGCAAGAAAGCCTAAACTTTCGCGTGCCATAGTGTTTTTTCAAAGTGTTGGGCTTTCAGGGCAAAATCGGGATTCTGGTTTGCGCGCCCCATGAAAGTTTGAACAAGCGAGTGTTCTAAACGGATCAGAGACCGGCAGCATGAGCCCAGAAGCCCCCTCCGAATCTGCTGCAGACCAAGGCCCGTCGCCGCAAGGCGCGACCACGGGACAGCGCGCGCGCAGCGTGCCGCCGGTGATTGATCTTGAAGCGACGCCAGAGCCTCATAAAGCAGACGCGCACAAGACCTTGCCGCCGATCATGCTGAAAGCGTTGGGTATTGGCGCGCTGGCCGGTGCGGTGGCAGGGGCCATCACGGTGCTGCTGATATATTCGCTTGTCACGCGCGCGCCCGAGGATCTTGCCAAAAGGCTCGCCACGCTTGAAACGCACCAAACCCAGACGCCTGCGCAAGATGTGGCCCTTGATCAAAAGATAAATGCGCTTGATCAAAAAAATACGCTCACGGCGCAAAAGACCGCGACGCTTGATGAAAAACTTTTAAGCCTTGAAAATGAGGTCTCGTCGGTGAAAGCGGCGCTCGCCGCTTTGCCGCGCAATCACATCGACGCTGACCTTGCGGCCCTGTCAGCGCGTATCGATACACTCACGCTTGCTCTTGAAACGCTGAGTGCGAAGCCCGCTCATGATCAGACCGCGATGATCGCCCGTGTTGCGGGGGGCTTAAGTCTTGCGTTGCGCATTCACGAGAAGATGCAAGCGGGACTTGCGCTTGAACGCGATCTTGCGGCACTTGACGCATTGCAGATCGACGGACTTTCGCTGACGTCGTTGCGTTCTGCACTTGAGTCAACGCGCCCTGTTGAAAAAAGCGAGAGTGTGCCAACCGAGTCGCAGCTTTCCAATGATGTGGTATCGAAATTTTGGACTCTGTTGTCACGTCTCGTGACAATTTCACCGGCTGACAAACCGGCCGACACATCCAAATCCTCAAAACAAAATGCAAGTCTTGTGGCGGTTGATCGATTGATTGATGACCTGACGGCGCGACTCGTGGAAGAAAGCGCTGCACCATGATGCGGCTTGTCCTTCTTCTCGTTCTTCTTACGGTTGCGGCCCTTGGCCTTGCGACGGTGGCGGATTTGAACGGCACCATCGCTGTTACCGTTCTAGGCTCCAAAATCGAAACGACTCTTGTTGTGGGTGTGAGTGCGGTTCTTGTACTCACACTGGTTTTGATGAGCGTCTGGTCCGCCTTGCGATTCATCTTTCGAATTCCCGATCTTATTTCATTGGGCTTCTCAGCGCGTCGCCGCCATAAAGGGCATCTGGCTGTTTCGCGCGGCATGATTGCGGTGGGCGCGGGTGATACGCTGCTCGCGCGCAAAAGCGCCAATGAAGCCAAGCGTCTTTTGGGTCATGAACCTTTATCGCTTTTGTTGAGCGCGCAAGCCGCGCAAATGGAAAATAATCGCGCGGGAGCGGATCGCGCGTTCCGCGCGATGTTATCCAATCCCGAAACACGACTCCTCGGTTTGCGCGGCTTATTTATCGAAGCCAAACGTGCGGGCGATCTTGCCGTTGCGCGGCAATGCGCGGATGATGCATTGGCTTTGTCCCTGAAAGCAGCATGGGCCACCGAAGCGCTGATTGAAATGCTCGTGGCTGAAAAAGACTTCGACAAAGCCTTGGTAACGCTTGATCGCGGACGCGCTGGCTTTGAGAAAAAGGACCTCAACCGCAAGCGTGCGGTGTTGCTCACCGCGCTCGGATTGCAACAGGAATTGGGCACACCGGAAGATGCGCTTCACGCCTTACAAGACGCATGCAACCGCGCGCCGGATCTTGTTCCCGCACAAGCCGCACTCGGTCGTTTGCGCGCACGCCGCGGTGATGTGCGCAAAGCCTCGCGCGGTCTTGAATCGGCATGGTCGCAGATGCCGCATCCTGATCTTGCAGACGCCTATCTTGCTGTGCGTAGCGGTGATGCGGCACGCGAAAAAGTAAAACGGGCGGAACGCTTGCACGCACTCCAACCCGGACATGAAGAGAGTCGTCTGGTTCTTGCGCGCGCCGCACTTGATGCGCGTGATTTTGATCGTGCGCGTGATGTAATGATGCCGCTTATCCAAGATCGACCACGGGTGCGCGCCTGTCTGTTGATGGCCGAGCTTGAAGAGCGTGATCAGAATAATTTGGGTCTGGCGCGCGAATGGCTGACACGTGCCGCCCACGCACCGCGTGATGAAACATGGGTCGCGGATGGTGTGACCAGCGATATCTGGTTACCGGCATCGCCGGTTACCGGACAGCTTGATCGGTGTCGCTGGATGGTTCCACCCGATGCGCATGATGCAGGGCGCATCGCCCATATTCTCGATACGGCGTTGCGCAGTATGCCGACACCGCATGCGCCGCTCGCCGCGCCGCGGTCGAGCCTGTCCGCAAAGACGTTTCTGGCAGAACAGGGACTTGTGAACGACACGCCCTCGTCGCATGAGGATCAAACGCCGTCCAAGCCGAGCGTCAATCGCGGCTCTGTTGTGTTTCCGCTGCCCCGTTCGCCCGACGATCCGGGACCGGGCATCACAAGCGATGGCGTTGTGGTCAGTGATCGTGCAAAAGAGCACGACGTCTGATCGACCTCCATTTGAAAGCCTTTCACCATGTCAGCCTCGCATAACGACCCCGTCGCGCTTGATGACACGCGCGCGTCTTCCTCCCGCGCGATGTGGCTTGGCTATGGCGCCGCATTGGGGACAGTGGCGATTTGGGCGGGCTTTATGGTGATCTCGCGTCTTGGCGGAAAATCGGCGCTGACGGGGTGGGATATTGCCGCGTTGCGCTTGGCCTTCGGGGCTTTTTTTCTTCTGCCATTTTCGTTCAACATTCCCCTTGCCGTGTGGCGTGACACGCGTTTGTGGACGCTCGCAATGCTCGGCGGTGTCGGCTTCTTGGTGCTGATCTATTCGGCGTTGAAATTGGCGCCTGCAGCGCATGGCGGAATCCTCGCGCCGGGCACGCAGCCCTTTATTGTGACGATCGCGGCCTTTTTCATCCTGGGCGCGCGGCCTGATCGCGCCCGCGTGATCGCGCTACTGCCCATTGCGCTGGGTGTGATCTGTGTCGCCGCACCTAATTTTTTTGGTGCCAATATCAATATCGAAATTCTCACGGGTGACGCGCTTTTGTTAAGCGCTTCGGTCGTCTGGGCCGTTTATAGTGTTTACGCGAAGAAATGGGCCTATGAGCCGTGGTTGTTGACGCGGTTTCTCTGTCTTGCCTCTGCACTCGTGTATCTGCCGCTTTATCTCCTCTTTGCGCCGAAGGGGATCATGGACGTGTCTTGGTCGATGATTCTTTTGCAGGGGCTTTATCAGGGTATCGGACCAACCATTCTCGCGATGCTGTTTTTCTTGCGCGCGGTTGAGCAATTGGGCGCCGAGCGCACGGGCGTGTTGATCGGCCTCGTCCCGATCATTTCCGGCCTTGCCGCCGTGCCTCTGCTCGGTGAGCCGCTATCGATGCCGCTCATCATCGGCATGATCCTCGTCTCAGCCGGGACTTATTTTGCCGCACGCCCGCCGCGCAAAAAGGCCTGATACGCCGCCCGCTTTCGGTGATGCGAGAGACCGCTTGCAGCGCGGCAATCCGCAGCGCTTCCAAAGAAGAAGGCTGAGGCCTATATCAAGCACATCATTCTTGTAACTTTTGAGGGTCCCCGCCATGTCCATCCGCCCCGTGCGACACATTTCAGGCACCACGCCGCATCTTGAAGGCGCAGGCGTGAGCCTGCAGCGCGTGTTCGGCTTTGGTGACCCGAGCCTGACCGATCCGTTTTTGATGATGGATGATTTCCGCAATGACCGGCCGGAAAACTATGTCAAAGGCTTCCCGTGGCATCCGCATCGCGGCATCGAGACGATTACCTATGTCCTTGCCGGTGAAGTCGAACATGGCGACAGCCTCGGCAATCGCGGCACTTTGGGTGCAGGCGATGTGCAATGGATGACGGCGGGATCGGGCATTCTCCATCAGGAAATGCCGAAGGGCGACAGCAAAGGCCGTATGCACGGGTTCCAGCTTTGGGCCAATCTGCCGTCAAACCTGAAAATGACGAGCCCGCGCTATCAAGACGTGAAATCAAAAGAGATTCCGGAAATCGTCGATGATGACGGCACGGCAGTGCGCGTTGTGGTGGGTGAGTTCTGGGGCAAAAAGGGTCCGGTCGACGGCATTGCGGCCGATCCGCAATATCTCGATATTTTCGTGCCGCCGGGCAAGCGCAAGGTTTTGCCGGTGGATACGTATCGCTCCGCCTTCGCTTATATTTTTGAAGGATCCGCCACGTTCCGCGATGCGTCAGACCCGTTCGGCGTCCTTGTTGAAAAGGAAATCGGCGGCGAGGAAGTGCATGTGCGCGATATGAGCGGCAATCGCACGCTTGTCGTATTTGGTGCGGGCGACGAGATTGTCGTGCAGGCGGGTGACCATGGCGTGCGGTTTCTGCTCGTCTCGGGCGCGCCGATCCGCGAGCCGGTGGCCTGGCATGGGCCGATCGTGATGAATACGCGCGAAGAGCTGATGACCGCCGTGCGCGAATTGCAAAACGGCACGTTTATCAAAGAAGGCGTGATGCGTTAGAGCGCGAGGGTAGCGGGCGGCAGGAATAGGGCGGCAGGTGAACCGATCTCCTCAAATGGGGGGTAGGAAATCAGACCGAACTCATGTAAGAACCGCGCCGTCGCCGCTTTAGCTCAGTTGGTAGAGCACAGCTTTCGTAAAGCTGGGGTCAGGTGTTCGAGTCACCTAAGCGGCACCATTTCTGATGTTCTGGACTATCGATGATCATGCAATCGCTTCGGCGCCGATTCACGAGTGCTCTGGTTCTCCTGGCGGCTCTGACTGTGGGGCACAGCGCCCTTGCCGATCAGGCTGAGACGCTTGACGCGCGCGCCTGTGAGGCCGAAGCCAAAGCCGCGGTCGATACGCGGCTCACGGAAGAAAAAGTGATCTATGAATTGGCCGGTGGCACGGTGACCGGCACGCGGCATAAAATTTATTTTAATGCGACTGTCGGTCGGTGTCTTGTCGATATGCAATTTCATATTGTGCAAAACGGCACGACCATCATCAACCGCTATGTGACCGATCCTGAATCGCGCGTGATTTATGCGGCGCTGACGCAATCACGCGGCAAGAAAAATCCTGAAAGCGATGAAGCCAAATTCGTCTGCAATTATGGTGTCTCTTATGATGAGACGAACACCTGCACTGATGCGCGCGAATTTGATGCGATCGTGAAAGCCTTGACGACGCATCAAGAGACGCGGTGACGACGCGCCTCGCCCCATTCGGTGGCGAGCAGGGCAAGCACGCCGAACCCGGCAAAGCCCAACACCATCGGTGTGACCGTGCCCTGATAGGCTTGCCCAATAAAGCTGCCGCCGACAAACGAAATCAGCGAATATAAAAAACCTGATACAGAAGAGGCCATGCCCGCAATATGGCCCATGGGCTCAAGTGCGAGCGCGTTGTAATTGCCAAACATCAAACCGTTGCAAAAGAAAATGATGAAGCAATAAACGCCAAGCATCGCGAGCGGCGGTTGGCCGGCGTAACCATAAACAAACACAAGCATGACAAGAGAGATTGCCACGGATACGCGTATGGCCCCTTTGGTGATGCGCCGCATGCCGAGCTTCATGACAAAGCGGCCATTCAAAATCATCGCCAGAGCAATGGCTGACGCAAAACAAGCGAACCACAAGGCGAAAAGCGGGCCCTGCTGATATTGCTCGGCAAAGATTTGTTGCGATGTCCCAAGATAGCCGATCAACGCCCCGAAAATAAAACCGCTCGCGAGTGTGTAACCCATGGTGACCGGATGTTTGCAGGATTCAACACCGGCATGAACGAGTGCTGCGAACGAAAAGGGCCGCCGCCGTTCAGGCGGCAACGTCTCTTCCTGACGGATCGCAAGCCACACACCCGCAATGACCGACATCACCAGAAGGCCTGCAAAAATCACACGCCAACTAAAGGCGATCAACACCACTTGACCAATCGACGGGGCAAGGATCGGCACGAGCATGAACACCGTCATGACGAAACTCATGACGCGTGCCATGGATGAGCCCGCCATACCATCACGCACCATCGCCATCGATACGATGCGCGGTGACGAGGCGCCAAAGCCTGCTATGAAGCGGCCGATCATCATGGCTGTGAAGCTGGTCGACAGAAGGCACATCAAGGAGCCTGCGCTGTAAATGAGAATGCCGACAAAAATCGCGGGCTTGCGACCGGTCGAATCAGAAACGGGCCCGAAGAGCAGCGTGCCCAAAGTCATGCCGGCAAAAAAAGTGGTGATGATGAATTGGCGACTATTGGGATCATCGGCACCAAGATCATGTGCAATGACGCCAATGGCCGGCAACATCGTATCGATCGACATGGCAACAATGGCGTTGAGCAGCGCCACGAGAAGAATAAATTCAGCGCTGCGCGACGATGTCATAAATTTATTTCATCCTGAAAAATTAGGCGATGAGCTGTTCAACCGCCTCTGCAACCGCTTTGCCGATGACACGGTGAGTTGATTCGTCAAAGTGAATACCATCGATGGGCGACGATTTCGCCAAGGGTGCGAGATCAAGAAAAGCGGTCTGGCGTCCCGCGGCCATGCGCGCCACATAGGCACCCAGCAGTTCGGATTTCGCTTGGCCGCCCGCAAACATATCAGCGAGCCATCCGGCTTCGATAATGGGCGGCGGCGCGAGAACAAGAATTTTAGGCGTTGGGCCGCCGCGCATCGGCGTTGCGCGAACAAGATCAACCAATGTGCCAATGCTCGATGCGATATCGTAGGCGCTCACGCCATGACGTGATTTCAAATCATTGGTGCCAAGGGAAATGATCACAACATCAAGCGGCCAATGGCTTTCGAGAGTGGCGCGCAGATGCGAGCGGCCATTTTTATGCGGGCCTTCAACCGGATCATCATGCACCGTTGTGCGGCCGGGGTGACCCTCTTCAATGAGTTCGAAATTTTGACCCAGATGCGCGTGCATCACTCCGGGCCACCGTGTTTTGGCATCAAAGCGCACCACGTCATTTTCATCGCGCATCGGCGCGGTGCCATGCGTGTTGGAGTCGCCATAACAAAGAATGCGGATCATGCGTGCGAACTCCCCCTAAGTGTCACATCAAAGATTGAGCGCAGCCATTGCGGCGGCAGGATAACGATCGCCTTTGGCAACGCCCGCCGGAAAGGCAGCGTCAAGCGTTTTAAGATCGTCGTGCGACAAGGATATGGCAAGCGCGCCGAGATTATCTTCAAGATAAGAAATACGTTTTGTACCGGGGATTGGAACAATGTCAGTGCCTTGGGCCAAAACCCAAGCCAAGGCGATTTGCGCGGGTGTCGCTTTTTTTGCGGCAGCCATGTCTTCAACCATCCGCACCAGCGCGCGGTTGCTGTCAAAATTCTCATCCGAAAAGCGCGGCGAGATTTTCCGAAAATCACCGTCCGGCAAATCGGCATTGGATGAAAAACGACCGGTGAGAAAGCCACGGCCAAGCGGCGAGTATGGCACAAAGCCAATGCCCAAGGCGCGCAAGGTTGGAAAAATTTCCGCCTCGGGTTCGCGACTCCAGAGCGAATACTCTGTTTGCAACGCCGTGATGGGATGCACCGCATGGGCACGCTTGATGGTTTGAGGTGCGGCTTCCGACAGGCCGAGATAACGCACCTTACCCGCTTTCACAAGATCGGCCATCGCTCCCACTGTGTCTTCGATGGGTGTCTGCGGATCGACGCGATGTTGATAATAAAGATCGATCACATCGATGCCCAACCGTTTAAGGCTCGCATCACATGCGCTTTTTACATAAGCGGGTTTGCCGGAGATGCCGAGGCGCTCTCCATTCGGACCCCGAACATTGCCGAATTTGGTGGCGATGATCAGCCCGTCGCGGCGGCCTTTGATCGCGCGACCGAGCAATTCTTCATTATGCCCCACGCCATACATATCGGCCGTGTCAAAAAATGTGACGCCCGAATCCATGGCGCGATGAATGACTTGGGTCGAGAGCGCATCATCATGCGCGCCGTAAAATTCCGACATGCCCATGCAGCCAAGCCCAAGAGCAGAAACAAGAAGGCCGCTTTGTCCGAGTGCGCGCTGGTCCATGATCGGACTCCTGTTCAAACGAGATCAGATGAATTTCAAATTATCGACTCTTCGTCACCGGGGTAACCCCGGCCTCGTCAATCCTGCAAGACGATATCCGCGGAGCGGCTCTCGTTGAGAATGGTGGCGGCATTAGCCAAATCATTGCCGCGCGCTTTGGTAAGCGCCTCGTCTCGATTAAACCCGTGATCAAGCCAGCGCTGAATGAGACGCTCCTCGATGGTTGCAATCGTCGGCTTCAAAAAGATCGTGATATCAAAGAGCGGCGCAAGATCGCGCCATACCGGACGATCCAGCAAGAGATAATTGCCCTCAACAACGAGAAGGCGATGACGAGGCTCGATCATGCGGGCGGAAGCGCGCGACAAATCACTGGCTCGATCAAAGACAGGAATGGCGACATCATCCGTCGCGTTGCGCAAGCGTTGCACGAGGGCAAGAAATCCAGACGCATCAAAGGTTTCAGGTGCGCCTTTGCGCGTGCGTAAATTCCGCGCATCAAGGATCAGATTGTCATAGTGGAACCCATCCATCGGCACCGCAACCGCTGGCGCATCAGGTAGCGTTATGTTCAACCGCTCGACAAGCGCATCGGCGAGGGTGGATTTACCGGCACCCGGTGGTCCGGCAAGCGCGATCAGAAACCGACCTGCACCGACCAGCCGATCACGCAGCCTTGTTTCAATTTCGGCTGCGAGTTCATCGGCTGAACGCATGAGCGGTTAAGCCACCATCGCTTCGGGTGGCGGTTCTTTCGCGCCGGTCATGATTGCCACGGCATCCGACATTGAAATCTTCTTCGGATCGACGAGCGCATGGCGTTTGCCCAACCGATGAATGTGGATGCGATCAGCCACTTCGAACACATGCGGCATATTGTGCGAAATCAGCACAATCGGCAGACCGCGGCTTTTCAAGAGCTTCATGAGTTCGAGCACGCGGCGGCTTTCCTTCACACCAAGTGCTGCGGTCGGCTCGTCCATGATCACGACCTTCGAGCCGAAGGCGGCTGCGCGTGCCACAGCAACACCCTGACGTTGGCCGCCGGAGAGTGTTTCAACCGCTTGCCCGATATTTTGAATTGTCATCAAACCAAGTTCGGACAATTTCGCGCGGGCCGTATTCTGCATGCCCTTCTGATCAAGCGTACGAAACAATTTACCAATGAGGCCGGGCTTACGCATCTCGCGGCCCATGAAGAGATTATCGACAATCGACAATGCCGGTGAGAGCGCCAAATTTTGGAACACGGTTTCAATGCCGGCATTGCGCGCTTCAATCGGCGAGCGGAAATTCACCACTTGTCCATCGAGACGAATTTCGCCTTCATCGGGAACGACGGCGCCCACGAGCGCTTTGATCAAAGTAGATTTACCAGCGCCGTTATCGCCAATCACGCCCAGAATTTCTCCGGGATAGAGATCAAAATCGGCGCCATCAAGCGCGACCACGCGGCCATAGCGTTTGTTCAGTCCACGTGCGGTGAGGATCGGTTCGCGTGACATCAGCCGGACACCTTTCTGATCCATTGGTCAACAGCGACAGCGCCAATGATGAAGGCGCCGGTGAGGAGCACTTTCCATTGCGGGTCGGCGCCCATCATATTCAGACCCATCGACATGACACCGACGATGAGTGTTCCGAAAAAAGTTCCAAGAATGGAACCGCGTCCGCCAAAGAGCGAGATGCCGCCAATCACAGCCGCCGTGATCGATTGCAGATTGAAATCGGTCAAAGCGGATGAGGGCGAGATCGAGCCGTTACGCCCAATCGAAACCCATGCCGCAACCGCCGCAATCGCACCGGCAACAGTATAGACTTGAATGAGAAGACGCTTGGTGCGAATGCCCGCGAGTTCGGCAGCATCAGGATCATCGCCCACGGCGTAAACATGGCGACCCCATGCGGTGTGTTGCAACACATACCAGAAGCCGATCACAATGATTACCATGAGCACGACGCCATAGGTGAACACCGCGCCGCTGAACTTGAATGAACTTGCGAACCATTGAAGCGCCGGCGCTTTTTCAGAAATATCGGCATCGCGGATTGTCTGATTGGCGGAATAGATAAAATTCGTCGCCATCACGATATACCAAGAGCCGAGTGTGACGATGAAAGGCGGCAAGCGCACAATCGCCACAAGAAAGCCGTTCAACAAACCGCACAGCGAACCGATCAACCCGCCGATCAGAATCGAAACGGAAACCGGGAGGCCATAAGTCACCGCGCAATTGCCAATCATGACGGCGGAGAACACCATCGCCACACCGATGGAAAGATCAATACCGGCGGTGAGAATGACCAGAGTTTGGGCGACACCCAAAATACCCACAACCGCGATCTGCTGCAAAATCAGCGTCAGCGTATAGGTCGAGAAAAATTTCGGTCCGATCGCGATCGCAAAAAAGGCGATCAGCAGAACAAGGACAATCAGCGGAACCGCCGCCGGTGTTGAATGCAAGAAATGCTGAATGCGGCGAAGCGGGCCATGGCCTTCATGAAATGAAGCCACCGACGTGTCGCTCTCCTCGAGTACTTTTTCGAAATCCTGCGCAGCACCCATGCGTCGCCTCCCGGTCAGGCCCCTTTTCGGGCTCTCATTCTGTCGTCTGTCAGAAAGGCGGCCCGAAGGCCGCCTTTCCATTGTTCACCAAAAAGGTAGAGGGGATCAACCCCAGCACTTGTCGGTGCCGACCTTCGTGTCGATTGAAGGTACGCCATTGGCTGGCTTGTCGGTGACAAGGTTCACGCCGGTGTCGAAGAAGTTCTTGCCTTCGGTGTTCTTCGGCTTTTCCTTCTTGTCGGCCCAGTTCTTAATGGCTTCGATGCCGAGCGATGCCATCAACAGCGGATATTGCTGCGATGTTGCACCGATCTGGCCTTCCTTGACCGACTTCACGCCTGGGCAGCCACCGTCAACCGAAACGATCAACACGTCTTTTTCCTTGCCGACAGCCTTGAGTGCCTGGAAGGCGCCAACGGCTGCTGGCTCGTTGATCGTGTGGATCACATTGATGTTCGGATCCTTCTGGAGAAGGTTTTCCATCGCCTTACGGCCACCTTCTTCGTTACCGTTCGTCACGTCGTGACCAACGATGCGCGGATCATTTTCGTCACCGATCTTGTTCGGATCCTTTGGATCGATTCCGAAGCCGATCATGAAGCCCTGGTCGCGCAGAACGTCAACGGTTGGCTGGGACGGAACGAGATCGAGGAAGCCGATCTTGGCGGACTTCGCCTTGTCGCCGAGCGTTGCTGCAGCCCACTGGCCGATCAACTTGCCGGCAACGAGGTTGTCGGTGGCGAAGGTCGAGTCAGCGGCGTCGATTGGATCGAGCGGGGTGTCGAGCGCGATCACAACGAGGCCAGCATCACGGGCCTTCTTGACCGAAGGAACGATGCCCTTGGTGTCGGAAGCGGCAATGAGAATGCCCTTTGCGCCGTCTGCAATGCAGGCTTCAATCGCTGCGACTTGGCTTTCGCTGTCGCCATCGACCTTACCAGCATAGGCCTTCAGCGTAACGCCGAGTTCCTTAGCCTTGGCCGTCGCGCCTTCCTTCATCTTGACGAAGAAGGGGTTCGTGTCGGTCTTGGTGATTAAGCATGCCGAAATGCCAGCAGCCTGGGCCGGAGCGGCCATCATTACGCCGAGCGCGGCTGCGCCAAGCAAAGTCGTAATCAGAGTCTTCTTCATGAAAAACCTCCCTTTGGGATTTCAAACGCGGGTTGGCCCCACGCTTTAGGACGAGACTCGCGGAGCCGCGCGCGGAGCTTGCGGACCTGTTCTCAACCCCTAGCCAATAGGGAATTTCAACGCCTGTCAATAATTAAATCAACTTGATTTAGTTATTAGGATTTGGTTGGCTGTGAACCAAATGACAGACAGTCCGGACCGATGAGACGGACTGATGGGAGGGCGGCGTGACAGACTTCGCCGAAGGGCATATCAGCCCGATGATCCGGCCCTCTGGCGCGGGTCGGGGCTCGAAACAAACCGATGTGCGGGCGCACAATGAGCGGTTGTTGCTGTCCCTTGTCCGGCGCAATGGCACGCTTTCCAAGGCTGAAATTGCCCGAATGACGGGTCTTTCGGCGCAGGCCATCTCGGTGATTATCCGAAAACTGGAAGATGACGGACTTTTACGCCGCGGCAAGGTGCAGCGCGGGCGCGTGGGCCAACCCTCGACACCCATGGCGCTGGACGGCGAGGGCGCGCTGTCTTTCGGCGTCAAAATCGGCCGCCGCAGCGTGGAAATCGTGCTCATCGATTTTGTGGGGCGCGCGCGCCGGACGCTGCGGGAGACCTATCGCTGGCCGATGCCGGACGCGATTGTGGCCTTTTTGAAGCGCAGCATCGCCACGCTGATGGATGATCTCAGCCCCGATGAACAGCACCGGATTGCCGGTCTCGGCATTTCCTCTCCCTTCGAGCTATGGCTCTGGGAAGAAGGCGTTGGCGCCCCGCCCGGCGCCATGGAAGCGTGGCGATCCGCCGATCTCGTCCACCAAATCGATGCCGAGCTCCCCTTCCCTGTTTACCTGCAAAATGACGCAACCGCCGCGTGTGGCGCGGAATTTGTGTTTGGGCGCGGACAGGATTTTCAAAGCTATCTCTATCTCTTTATCGGCTTTTTCATCGGCGGCGGCGTGGTGCTGAATGGCAGCCTCTTGCCAGGCACAACGGGAAATGCCGGCGCGATCGGCTCCTTCCCCGTCAGGCGCAATTCCGGCAAAGCGGAACAATTGATCGATGTCGCTTCCGCCTCGGTGCTCGAAGCGCGGATTCGGGCGGCCGGCCTTGACCCGACACCGCTTTGGGACGAGGCGGATGGTTGGGAGCGCTTTCCGGGTTTTGTCGATGAGTGGATCGCCGCGATTGCGCCCTTTCTCGCGGAAGCCAGTCTTGGCGCGTGCTCGGTAATCGATTTTCCGGCGATTATCATTGATGGCGGTTTTCCGGCCGCGGTGCGCAGCCGCATTGTTAAGGCAACCAAAGCCCATCTCGCCGAGATGAATCTCAAAGGCATTGTGCCGCCAGCGATCTTGGAAGGCACGGTGGGCAATCAGGCACGCGCGATTGGTGGCGCGTGTCTGCCCTTTTTCGATAAATTTATTCTGACCTCGACGCAGTTTGCCGCAGAACTCGCTTAACGCACCGCAGACATCTACACGCCGAAAATATCTTCAACTGTTTTGCGCATCACGGCGGCATCGACATCGACACCCGTCCAATATTTGATTCCGATTACGCCCTGATTGACGAGCATGCCGAGACCATCAATGACGCGACATCCGCGCGATTCGGCCAAACGCACAAGGCGCGTGCGCGGCGGATTGGGAATGATATCAGCAACAACAAGACCGGGCCGAAGCGATTCGACATCAAGATCAAGCATCGCATCGAGATCGGGATAAAGGCCAATCGATGTGGCGTTGACGACGATGCCGACATCGGACGGAATTGAATAAGTCGCATGCCAAACTTGCAACTGTGCTTTGGTCGTGGTGGCGCTGTTGATGAGATCAACAAGGGTTTGGCCGCGCACCGGATCGCGATTGACGATGGTGATGGATGTGAGCCCGGCAAGCGCCATTTCAACCGCGCACGCGCGCGCGGCACCACCCGCACCAAACATCACAGCCGATTGGCCTTTCGGATCAATCACCGCCGAAAGCGATTGCAAAAAGCCTTTGCCATCGGTGTTCTCGCCAATATAGGCACCGTTGCGCCGCACGGCACAATTCACAGCGCCAATGACTTTTGCTGAGTCACCCAACCCATCGAGATGTTTGATGACCGCCACCTTATGCGGCAAAGAACAATTAAAGCCCGCCCATCCCATCGCCCGCGCACCGGCGACCGCGCCGGCCAGATTCTCAGGACTAACTTCGCAATTGATGTAACGCCAATCGAGCCCATGATGGCGATAGGCTGCCTCGACCATGGCCACGGTAGGATTTTCAGCCGCGGGCATCGCGAAGGAGCCTGTCAAGGCACTGAGAAAATTACGTGACATCGCGCGCTCCCTAAAGTGGCTTATTTTTATAAGCGAATTTCACCACGAGCTTCTGACGAGAGCAAGTCTAAACAGCACCATTGTCATGATGGTTGCTCTTGCTTTAAGCGCGTTTGTCTTTTGGTAAAAACATTGCGAGAAGGCCGATGGTCGGTAAAAAGGCAGCGACATGATAGACAAAATCAATGCTCGTTCGATCCGCGACATAGCCCAGCAAAGCGGCACCAAGACCGCCCATTCCAAAAGCAAACCCGAAAAACAATCCTGAAACAGCACCAACTTTATTCGGAACGAGTTCTTGCGCGAATACGACGATTGCTGGAAAGGCGGATGACAGAATAAGGCCGATGACAATGCTTAACGCAATTGTTCCGCCAAGATTGGCATAGGGCAAAAGCAATGTGAACGGTAGAACACCAAGAATTGAAAACCAGATTACCGTGCGCCGCCCCACGCGATCGCCAATCGGGCCGCCGGTGATCGTACCAATAGCGACCGCGCCAAGAAACACAAACAAATAGAGCTGCGCGTCACGCACCGAGACGCCAAATGTCTCAATCAAATAAAACGTATAAAAGCTCGACAAATTGGCCATGTACAAAAATTTAGAAAAGACCAGTATGGCCAGAATGATGAGCGAGAGCACAACACGACGCGGCGAATGGCGAACGGCCTCGACGGTTTTTAGGATTGCGGATCGGCCCGTTTGTGCGCGCGTCCATAAACCAACACGCGTCAACAATAACATCGCTGCGAGCGCAAGCAACGCAAACCACGCGACCGCCGGTTGGCCATAGGGAAGAATGATAAAAGCCGCCAATAAAGGACCGATCGCTGAACCGATATTACCACCGACTTGAAAGAGCGATTGTGCCATGCCGTGTTTGCCCCCCGACGCCATACGCGCCACACGCGAGGCTTCGGGATGAAAAATCGAAGACCCTATCCCAACAAATGTGACACTCACGAGCAAAGCAATGAATGATGGCGCAACCGCCATCATCAACAGGCCCAACAAGGTCGATCCCATGCCGAAGGCCAATGAAAAAGGTTGCGGCTTGCGATCGGTTGCAAGCCCCACCAAGGGCTGCAAGATCGATGCGGTCACCTGCCAGGTCATTGTGATGAGACCCACTTCGGTGAAAGACAGCGCGTAGGAGTCTTTTAAGATCGGATAGATGGAGGGAATAAGGGACTGGATCGTATCATTGAGCATATGGCCCGTTGAAATCGCCAGAAGAATGCGGAACGCGGTCGCATGAGCCGCTTGCGTCGTATCAGTGGTCATGGATCCGCCCGTTTGGATACTGTTTGCGTCCCGATTTCATAAAGTAAAAATCCGTCGGGCACGACCCTGCATGATGCAAATCTCCTCTGCCGTCCGTGCGGATTGTCCAACCTGACGCTTCGCGGTTTCAAAATTTCGCGGAACTGCGCTAGAAGACCATAAAACACGGGATTGAAGGACGCATGAAAGAGATTGCACTTATTGGTGGCGGCCATAATGGATTGGTTTGCGCGTTTTATCTGGCGCGGGCCGGTCACAAGGTCACGGTATATGAACGCCGTGGCATTGTCGGCGGCGCGGCGGTGACAGAGGAATTTCATCCGGGCTTTCGAAACTCTGTTGCGTCTTACACTGTGAGCTTGCTCAATCCGAAAGTGATCGCCGATATGGCGCTCAAAGATCATGGCTTGCGTATTGTCGAGCGGCGCGCCTCCAATTTCTTTCCGCATCTTGATGGTCGGTACTTGTTGACCGGCGAAGGACGCACCAAAGGCGAGATTGCAAAATTCAGCAGTCGTGACGCTGGACGCTTCGATGCCTATTCAGATGAGATCGACCGCATCGCCACCGTGTTGCGCGATCTTGTTTTGGAGACGCCACCCAATCGTGTTGATACGTTCATCTCCGGTATTCCTGAATTCATCAAACTCGGAAAAGTTGGCAACCGGATCAAGAAGCTGGGGCGCGAAGGCGAAATGGCCTTCATCAAACTCTTCACGCAATCGGCATCACGCTATCTTGATCAATGGTTCGAACATGATGCGGTGAAAGCGCTGTTCGGATTTGATGCGGTGGTTGGAACCTTTGCTTCACCGATGACGCCCGGCACAGCCTATGTCTTGTTGCATCATTGTTTCGGTGAGGTGAATGGCAAGAAGGGCGCCTGGGGCCATGCGATTGGCGGGATGGGCGCGATCACAGAAGCGATGCGCAAAGCGTGTGTCCAAGCCGGTGTGACGATCGAAACCGACGCGCCCGTGAAACAGGTTCTTGTCGATGGCGTGAAGGCCGTTGGTTTGCTGCTTGAAGATGGGCGCGAGATTTTTGCAAATCATATTGTCTCCAATCTCAATCCGAAACTTCTGTTCGGAAAACTGGTGGCAAGCGAAGCGCAACCGGAACTCTTCCGTCGTCATATGGCGCAATGGTCCTGCGGATCCGGCACGTTCCGGATGAATGTTGCGCTTTCACGATTACCGAGTTTTCTTGCCTTGCCCGGACGCGCAATTGCGGATCACCACACCGCAGGCATCGTGATTGCGCCGACGCTCTCTTATATGGACCGCGCCTATCTTTATGCGCGACAACAAGGTTGGAGCCGCAAACCGATTGTCGAAATGCTTATTCCCTCAACGCTCGACGATTCTCTGGCGCCACGGGGCGCGCATGTGGCGAGTCTCTTTTGCCAACATGTGGCGCCGGAATTGCCGGACGGCTCATCATGGGATGAGCATCGCGATGTTGTCGCCGATCTGATGATTGATACGGTGGATGCCTATGCACCGGGGTTCCGCGCGAGTGTGGTCGGGCGCCAAGCGCTGACGCCGCTCGATCTCGAGCGCACGTTCGGCTTGGTGGGCGGTGATATTTTCCACGGCGCGTTGAGCATCGATCAGCTTTATGCGCTAAGGCCGATGATGGGTTATGCCGATTATCGCACACCGATTGAAGGGCTTTATCAATGTGGGTCCGGCACACATCCGGGTGGTGGTGTAACAGGCGCACCGGGGTTTAACGCGGCGCGTGAAATTCTCAAAGAGATTGGTAGTTAAACGCGCAAAGGATTTGTTTTACGTGTCGACGCGTTGCATGGACGAAACAAAGGATTCAAGACCATAGATCTCGGCCAACCTGTGCAACGTCTCTGACGATGAAGCGATACGAAGCGTTGCGCCACAGGCTTTGGCGCGCTTTTGCAAAGTAACGATCAGGGCAAGGGCCGCAGAGTCACACGGTGTGGCGCGGGACAGATCCAGCGTGATCGATTGACCGCGCGACAAAGGTGACAGTGTTTTCAAAAACGCACCAAGCGTTGCGATGGTCAATGCACCTTCCGGCGTTACAGTGACCGATGCCACGGTCAGGCCCCGTTCTTTTTCTTAAGCACGTCGATCAATCCGGACACACCGGACGATGACACGAGTGTGCCGAATTCTTCGCGATAGGCCGCAATGAGACTGATGCCCTCAACGGTAACATCGTAAACCTTCCAACCGGCCGGTCCGTTGATGAGGCTGTAATCAATCGCCACCGGTTGGGGGCGACCGATCATTTGCGTCTTGACGGTCACATCCGCATTAGCGGTGATGATTTTTGTGCCCTTCACTTCGATGTCGAGTTCTTTCAAAGAGGCGATGGCGTTCGAATAGGTTCGCGTCAGCAGGCGACCAAATTGATCGACAATTTCTTTTTGCTCTGCCGGTGTCGCTTTCGCCCAATTGCGACCCATCGCAAATTGGGTGATGCGCTGAAAATCAAACCGCGGAACAATCAAGCGACCGACAATATCGGCAATTTTCGGAGAGGCCGGATTTTGAAGTTCGGGATCCTTGCGCACAGCATCGGTGACATCCGCCGCAAGACGACGCACGAGTTCCTCAGGCGCAACCGTCTCAGCGTGAAGCGTTGACGTGTTCACGAATAAAAGAATGCCGAAAGCGAGGCCGAAAACAGACTGCAATGCGCGTTTCATAAATTCTTACCAATCACTGTGCTTTGCCAGCGGCGATGTCTTTGCCGGTCTTTACGAGCATGGCACGCCGCTGCAGGTAGAGATTGCGAACAAACACGTAGCGATCAAGGCTCGATGCCGCAACAAGATTTTCGTTTGATTTGGCATCCGCACGCGTTGCCAGATATTCGGTTCCCATCAACGCATAGGACGTGTTGGACGGCAGCAGATTGCGTGCATCGGTGACGACGCGCACCGCGCGGCCCGACGTATCACGCAAGGTCGAAGGACCAATCAACGGCAACACAACATAAGGGCCGGTTGAAAAGCCCCATACGCCCAATGTCTGACCAAAATCACCATAGGTTTTTTTCAACCCTACTTTAGTGCCCACATCAAACAGACCGCCAACGCCTACGGTTGTGTTGACGATAACGCGTCCAAAATCCGCACCGGCGGTTGAAGGGCTGCCTTGCAGCACATGGTTCACGCCCGCATACACATCGTCGAGATTATCGAACACGTTTGAAACGCCCTGCCGCACGGGCTGTGGCAACACGCCATTCCAGAGCGAGACGAGCGGGTTGACGATGATCATGTCGATCACATCGTTCAAAGCGAAGGTCGCCCGGTTAACCGGTTCAATCGGATCAAATGCGGGTGCAGGTTCTGTGGATGCGGCTTCAGGAGACGCAGGCTCATCCGCATGCGCGACGGATGCCGCTGCGCAGAGCAAGCTCAGGCTTAAAAAAAGTCTCGACGCGATCCGCATTACTTTACCTGACTTGGCGGCTCGGCCGCCTTGTTGAACAGAAACTGGCTGATGAGCTTTTCAAGAACCATCGCTGACTGGGTCTTTGTGATCCGCTCACCATTGCTTAGATAGTCTGGAACGCCGCCGACTTCCAAGCCAATATATTGCTCGCCGAGCAATCCGGACGTCAGAATGACGGCGATTGTGTCTTTTGAGAAACGAAATGAAGACGAAATCCGCAAGCGTGCGACCGCTTCATAGGTTTCCCCGTCAAGTCCGATGGATTCGACACGACCCACGACAACGCCAGCGCTTTTGACCGGCGCGCGCACTTTGAGCCCGCCAATATTATCGAAGCGCGCCTCAAGGACATAACCCGTCCCGCTGTCAAAGCCGGTCAGATTGCCGACTTTCAATGCAAGAAAGATCAGGGCGATAATGCCTAAAGCCACAAAAGCGCCGACCGCGAGGTCAAATTTGGAGCGGTTCATCCGTTAAGTCCTCGAAACATCATTACAGTCAGCACAAAATCGAGCAAAAGCACGGCCAAAGACGAGGTGACAACGGTTCGCGTCGTCGCACTGGCCACGCCCTCCGCGGTCGGTGGCGCAAAAAAGCCCTCAAAGACCGAAATCAACCCGACGGCCACACCAAACACCACGCTTTTGAACATGCCATTGACGATGTCGATCCGGACATCGACGCTGGCCTGCATTTGCGACCAGAAGGCACCATCGTCAATGCCAATCAGATGAACGCCGATGATCCAAGCGCCAATAATACCCGCTGCCGAAAAGAGTCCGGCCAAAAGTGGCAAGGATATGACCGCTGCGATAAAACGTGGCGCGATGACACGCGCGAGCGGATCAACCGCCATCATATCCATTGCTGCAAGCTGATCGGTTGCGCGCATCAAACCGATTTCCGCCGTGACGGCCGAACTCGCGCGACCGGCAAACAGCAACGCCGTCACAACCGGGCCCAGCTCGCGCACGAGTGACAGCGCGACAATCACGCCGAGCGATTCGGTTGAGCCATAGCGTTGCAGCACTTCATAGCCCTGCACGGCAAGCACCATGCCGACAAACAATCCCGAGACGATGACAATCGAGAGCGAGCGCACGCCCGAAAAATAAAGCTCGCGGATGATCAGGCTTGCGCGCAACAGCGCGATGCCCAAAACACCAAACAGGGCAGCAACAAAGCGCGCAGCAAGACCAAGCCGATCAAGCCGCGTCGTCACCGCGGCGCCAAGCGCTTCGATCCAAGAGAGAGGCGCACGACTCATGATTGCACCAAATCCTGCACATAATCCGATGCGGGATAATGAAAAGGAACCGGACCATCCGGCAGGCCATCCGCAAATTGACGAATGAAGGGATCACTCGACGCGCGAATTTGATCCGGCACAAGATCGCAATAAACCCGACCCGCCGACAACACGATCACACGATCAGCAAGCCGGAGTGTTTCATTAAGATCATGCGTGACAATGACAGAGGTCATGCCAAGCGCGGTGTTCAACCGTTTGATCAGACGGCCAATGATACCGACGGAAATCGGATCGAGTCCGGTGAACGGTTCATCATAGAGCATGATGGCCGGATCCAGCGCGACGGCACGCGCCAAGGCGACACGGCGCGCCATGCCGCCCGACAATTCCGACGGCATCAGATGCGCAGCACCGCGAAGACCGACGGCTTCGAGCTTCATCAGCACGAGCGCACGAATGGCGTCTTCCGGCAGATCGGTTTGTTCGCGATAGGGAAAGGCGACATTGTCAAACACCGGAAGATCGGTGAACAGCGCGCCAAATTGAAACAACATGCCAATGCGGCGTCGCAACTGATAAAGCGCGGATTTGCTGAGCGTCGGAACATTCTGATCTTCGACCATCACACGGCCGGAACTGGGTTTGAGGCGACCGCCAATCAACCCCAAAAGCGTGGTCTTGCCGCCGCCCGAACCGCCCATAATGGCAACAATTTCGCCCCGACGAATGGTCAGGTTCAAGTCAGTCAAGATCGGGCGCTCGCCATAGGAAAAATGGGCGGCCTCAATCCGGATGATGTCGGGCGTATCAACCATAACGTGTCGTACTCAATCCCCGCGGGTTTGTCGTGCCCCTTTTCTTAAAACGCAAACAGGTTACGCGGGGATGAACCAAATGGACGAAATTGAGCGATCAATAAACGCCCTTCAGCAAAAAGCGGCGATTGATCGGCTGCAAGGGACGAGCGTTCATCGGAAAAATCAATTTGAACACGTCGATATCGGACTGGGCCACCTCAATCGGTTCCTCGAGCACAATCCAATCCACCGTTTCGGCGCAAGGCGGCATTGTGAGCGATCCGCGATAGCGGAAGGCACCCCGGCCTTTCGGCAAAAGCGCGTTCGGATCAGCCGGATTAGGAAGTGGCTGGGTGCCGAGCTTGCCGGGCGCATGGCCAATTAATTGCGAAAAAGTCTCGTTGCGATCACCCGCGCGGACAAGCACCGACACCATGACGAGGCGCTTTCCTTGCGTGTGAAGAAACTGGATTTCCATGGCTTGACGCACGCCATCAATCGCGTGCTCTGCGGGAATGTGAAACAGGATCTGCTTGAGCGCAAAATCCTCACTGCCGAGTTTCATCGTGCTGCCTTTGGCAACCTGCGCATAGACCGAGCGGCCATTATTGACGACCGGAAAAGGCTGCGCCTTCCAATCGAAGGTCAGATTCTCAAATGACGAGATGAAATAGGATTTGAGATCAATCGGGGATTGCTCAAGCCCCGCGCCGCACGCCGCATTGGCGGGCTCAAGCTCGGCCCATTTTTCGGGACCTTCCGGCCCGTCATAGGTCCAAGGCTTGCCTTCCTGCGCCAAGGCAAAGCCAAGCTGAACACCCATGGCCAACAGGCCTGCGAGAAGGCCACGCCCCATTCTGAACTGAAAAAACGCCACAAAACGACTCCAACGCACAGACCAAAAACGGCTATCTGCCCGAAAACTATAGCGATTTTTGTGCCAGACGATCAAAAATCACTGGCAAGCCCCTTTACTTCCCAATCCCCGAACCGCACTGGCTCGGGTCCTTTGCGTCCATTAATCTCCAAAGCGCGGGCGGACTCTGCGGACGCGGCGCGGCGCGCAGCGGCTTCCGCCAGCGCCCGTTCGGCGACTGGACTAAGCGGCTTTTCCGTTGTCTTTGGCGCATCTTGCGGAGGAGTCTCGTCCATCAAATGTGTCCCATGGCAAAGGTGAACAGAGCGCATCGCACGCGGCGGCAGATGAAAAGCTCCGCGATTGGCTTCGATACCAATGGCAGATATCGGGCCTTGCGATGAAGGACGTTCTGGTCTCATAGAAGGCGCGGGTCAAGGCGCGATCTGCGCGCTGCACGATCCGGACAAGGACAGAGCGCGTGCCGCACAAAGACCCTAAGCCTCAGTTATCGGACGCTCCAGACTCCGGCAGTCTTGTTCCGGGCTTCGCCGTACGTGACCTAGCCACCGCGATTTTAGATGATTTTCTGACCCGAAGCCTCGCACTCGATGACACGATCGAGCGGCTGATGGATAGCGACAAAGCGCGCGCGCTCGATGACCGCGACCGAAGCCTTGTGCGCGCCATCACGGCCTCTGCGATCCGGCGCCTGGGCACGATTGCCAAAGCACTTGATCACCGGATCGAAAAAGGACTGCCCAAAAATTCGGGTAAATTGGAAGCGATTCTGGTGGGCGGGGTGGCGCAAATCCTGTTTCTCGATGTGCCAGACCACGCCTCCGTCGATTTATCCGTGCGCCTCGTGCAAGCCGACCCCGATGCCAAACGCTACACCGCATTGGCCAATGCGGTGCTGCGGCGGATTGTGCGCGAACGGGACATGATTCTGGCTCAATCGGACGCGCTGAAGACCGATACGCCCGAATGGCTCGCCAAGCGCTGGACCAAATCCTATGGCGCGGAAACGGCCCATAAAATTGCGGCTGCTTTTAGGGTTGAGCCGGCGGTTGATCTCACGGTCAAATCCGATCCCGCGCACTGGGCGGGGCGCTTGAACGCCTCGATTCTTTCGACCGGGTCGCTGCGCCTGAAAGACCGGACACCGATCCGCCTATTGCCGGGCTATGAGGAAGGAGCATTCTGGGTTCAGGATGCCGCCGCCGCCCTGCCGGTTATGCTGCTGGACCCGCAAAGTCATGAAAAAATCGCCGATTTATGTGCGGCTCCGGGTGGAAAAACCGCGCAATTGGCCCTTTCCGGCGCTCACGTGACCGCGATTGACCGATCTGAAAAGCGCCTTCAGCGGTTGACCACCAATCTCGCACGCCTCGGGCTTCATGCGGAAACCGTAACGGCCGACGCCACCCAATGGGCAGGCGGTCCGTTTGATGCCCTTTTGCTTGATGCCCCCTGCACGGCAACCGGCACGATCCGGCGCCATCCCGATGTCGGCTGGATCAAGGGGGATGAGGATTTGGGCAAGCTCGCGCGGTTGCAGGCCCGTCTGATCGACCATGCGGCCAGCCTGCTCGCGCCGGGCGGACGGCTGATTTATTGCACCTGCTCGCTCGAGCCCGAGGAGGGTGAACAGCAGATCCGGGCGGCGCTGGCACGCTCGACAAATTGGCGTGTTTCCCCCTTTGGCTCCGCCGAACGAGAAAAACTGGGGCCGGAATTGCAAGATGCCATCACCGCCGAAGGGTTTCTGCGCACTTTGCCCTTCATGCTGCCCCATGACGATCCGCGGCTTGCCGGGATCGACGGATTCTTTGCGGCGCGGCTGATCCGCGTTTAATTCTGCAAGAAAACACGGGAATCCCCATAAATCCGCTTCAATTTCAGGTGAATGATTGGCGATTGCTGCGCCGGCGGAGTATGACAGCCTATGTTCAGGACGAATGACCGGGGCAGCGCCGCATGACGGGTGAAAGACGCAGCGACGCCTGGCGCGTGGCGCGCTTTGCCTTGCGCCGCGCCGGACTTAAAGCCTTTGCCACGATCGTGGCCCCGTTGCGCCTGCTCGCCCCAACGCCTTTTGGAAGCCGAATCGAACGGATTCTCATTGCGCCGCAAGATTTGCGGACGAGCGACCCCACCGCCGCTGGTGATATCTATTCGGGTTATTACGCGTTTGCAGGCAAAACCCTCGCGGCGCAGGGCAAATCCCCTTTCTCGGTCACGCCCCCTTCAGCGGCTTGGGCCGAGGCTTTGAACAGTTTCGGCTGGCTGCGCGATATTCGGGCCGCTGACACCGCATTGTCGCGCGCCAATGCGCGCACATTGGTGGATGACTGGATCGCCTCACGCGGCAGGCCGGATTCAACGGAAGCGTGGCGACCACCGGTTGTCACGCGGCGGTTGATGTCTTGGCTCAGCCATTCGCCGCTCATTCTTGATGGCGCGGATCGCAATTTCTATCGCCGCTTTATGGCATCGATACGCCGACAAGCGCGTTACCTCTGGCGGCGCTCGCGCGCGCCCGATCAGCGGGCTGATCGTCTGGAAGCCGCGCTGGCGCTGGCCGCTGTGGCTCTTTGCACCGATTTGGGCATGAGGGCTCGCCGCCGCGTGATCCGCCATCTCGTCAAACAGATTGGCCGTGAAATTCTCGCGGATGGGGGACATATCAGCCGTAATCCGCAGGTTTTGATCGACCTGCTCGCGGATCTTCTCCCCCTACGCCACTGTTTTCCGACGAGTGACTTGCCGGCACCGCCTGAATTGCTGCAGGCGATCGATCGCATGATGCCGCTCTTGCGGCTGTTCCGCCACGGTGATGGAACTGTGGCGCTCTTTAACGGCATGGGCGCCACCGCGCCCGATACGATTGCGACTTTGCTCGCCTATCAGGATGCACGCGCGGGCAGCGCGGAAACGGCCGGCCCCTCCGGTTATCGTCGCCTTCAAGGGGACGAGACGATTCTTGTGATGGATGTGGGGAAGCCGCCGCCTGAGGCGTTCTCGCTTACCGCCCATGCGGGATGCCTGTCTTTTGAATTGTCCGATCGCGGTGAGAAACTCATTGTCAATTGCGGCGCGCCGCCCGCCGGACAAGAGTCACGCCGCGCTTTGGCGCGTGCCACAGCAGCGCATTCCACCATCACGATTGCCGATACGTCGTCCTGCCATTTTGCACCGGTCGATGAAGACCGTTGGCCCGCGGGCGGGCCTGTGCTCAGTGGACCCAAACTCGTGTCCGCCCTGCGGGAGACCGACGAGGTGTGTGAGAAGATCACCGCGTCTCACGACGGTTATGCGCGGGATTTCGGATTGATCCACAGCCGGACTCTGACCTTGGGACGCGATGGCGGCTGGCTGATCGGCGAGGATCGCCTCGAACCTATTCGCGGCAAAGCGCGAAACCGGGACATAGCGGCGATGGTGCGTTTTCATCTTCATCCGGCGATTCGGGCGGAGACACGTGAACCCGAGGTCGTACGTCTTATTCTGCCATCGGGCAGGATCTGGACCTTCACAAGCCAAGAGCCTGTCAGCCTTGAAGAGGGCGTCCATTTTGCCACGCTCGACGGTATGCGCCGGGCAAGCCAAATCGTGGTCGCGATGCGCACGGACAGCAAACCATTCAAATGGTCGCTGGTGCGCGACGGCGTGATTCCTACGCAACGATAGAGGAGAAATACCCTCTTCGCCTAAAGGCGCGGGTTACGTCATGGCGCGCGCCATGATAACGACGCTTCTTATCGGCCCTTCCATTCTTGATCCCGCTCACCCCTGTTCGCAGTATCTCGCCATGCCCAATAATTTGCGTCGCGTATCACGCGCCCTGCTTTCTGTTTCCGACAAGACCGGACTGATTGATTTTGCCAAAGCGCTGGCCGCGCGCGGCATCGAGCTTTTATCAACCGGAGGAACAGCAAAAGCGTTGTCAGAAGCCGGATTGATCGTGCGCGATGTGGCCGATGTCACAGGCTTTCCAGAAATGATGGATGGCCGCGTCAAAACATTGCATCCGAAAATTCATGGCGGGCTTTTGAGCATTCGCGGCAATCCCGAACATGAAGCGGCGATGCTGGCGCATGGCATTGCGCCGATCGATTTGTTGGTGGTCAATCTTTATCCGTTTGAAGAGACGCTCAAGCGCACGAATGATCGCGCTGAACTCATCGAAAATATTGATGTCGGCGGACCAGCGATGATTCGTGGTGCGGCGAAAAATCATGGCGATGTCGCGGTTGTGGTTGACGTGGCGGATTATCATTTGATCCTCGATGAGCTTGCAGCGCATGAGGGCACGACGCGTTTGGACACGCGCCGCGCGCTGGCAGCCAAAGCCTTCGCGCGTACGGCAACTTATGATGCGGCAATCTCAAATTGGTTTGCGCAAGATCTTGATGAGCCCACGCCGGATTGGCGCGCTGTTGGTGGACGACAAATCGAAGTGATGCGTTATGGTGAAAACCCGCATCAAAGTGCTGCGTTTTATCGTACACCAGAAAACCGTTTTGGCATTGCAACCGCTCGACAGGTGCAAGGTAAACATCTCTCCTTCAACAACATCAATGATACCGATGCGGCGTTTGAATGTGTTGCGGAATTTGATCCGCGCCAAAGCGCTGCCGCTGTGATTGTGAAACACGCAAATCCCTGCGGTGTTGCCGTTGGTGACAGTTTGGCGGATGCCTATCGTCTTGCGCTGCGTTGTGATCCGGTATCGGCCTTTGGCGGTATTGTTGCACTCAATCGTAAGCTCGATGCCAACGCCGCGCGCTTGATCGTCGATATTTTTACCGAAGTGATTGTTGCACCCGACGCCGATGATGATGCGATTGCCTTGATCGCGGCGAAGAAGAATTTGCGTCTGCTTTTGACCGGCGGATTGCCCGACCCTCGTGCGCAAGGCTTGTTGATCCGTTCGGTTGCCGGTGGTTTTCTCGCGCAAAGCCGCGACAATGCCATTATCGACGATATGGACCTCAAAATTGTAACCAAACGCGCGCCCACTGAGGCGGAATTTGCGGATTTGCGCTTTGCCTTCCGCGTTGCCAAACATGTGAAATCGAATGCGATTGTTTATGCGAAAGACGGAGCGACGGTGGGCATTGGTGCGGGGCAGATGAGCCGGATTGATTCGGCGCGCATCGCGGCGTGGAAGGCGGAGGACGCCGCCAAGCTCGCGCATGAACCCCAAACGCTGACGAGTGGATCGGTTGTCGCCTCCGATGCTTTTTTCCCCTTCGCGGATGGCTTGCTGGCGGCGGCGAAAGCCGGTGCGACAGCGGTGATTCAGCCCGGTGGGTCGATGCGCGATGACGAGGTTATTGCGGCGGCCGACGCCCATAATCTCGCAATGGTCTTTACGGGCGTGCGTCACTTCAGGCATTGATAGGGACATGAGTCTCCTTAACTATGCCAATCCGCAGCGATTCCTCCGCTTTGCCGGACTTCTGATCCTCCCCGTTCTGGTGATCGGGGCGGCTTTGGCCGCGCTCGGCCTCTACGCGGCCTTCGCCTATGCCCCCGCCGATTACCAGCAGGGGGAAACGGTGCGGATCATGTATATCCATGTGCCCGCCGCGTGGTTGTCGATGGCGTGTTATGGGCTTATGACGCTGTCCTCTATCGGCACGCTGGTGTGGCGGCATCCGCTTGCCGATGTTTCGGCCAAGGCCATGGCGCCGATTGGCGCGGCCTTCACGGTGATTTGTCTGATCACCGGCTCGCTATGGGGCCGGCCCATGTGGGGCACCTGGTGGGTGTGGGACGCACGACTAACCTCGGTACTGGTGTTGTTTTTGATCTATTGCGGCATTCTTGCGCTGTGGAATGCGTTTGAAGACCCCGCCCGTGGCGGACGCGCCGCAGCGGTGATGACGCTCGTTGGCGCGATCAATCTGCCAATTGTGAAATTCTCGGTCGATTGGTGGAACACGTTGCACCAGCCAGCCAGTGTGTTTCGCATGGGCGGGCCGACGATTGATAAATCCATGCTGTGGCCGCTGTTTCTGGTGGCGATCGGCATGACGATTGTGATGTTCGGATTGCATCTTGCGGCCATGCGCAACGAGATTCTGCATCGGCGGTTGCGCACGATGGGTCTGCTGGCAGCCAGTGGAGACGGTCATGCTGGATGATCCGCATAGCGGCTATATCCTCGCGGCCTATGCCGTCGCGGGCCTGATTGTGATCGGTCTCTTTGTCTGGATCTGGATCGATCATCGATCGGTCACGCATGCGCTTGCGGCGCTTGAGGAGTCCGGCGTGCGGCGACGCGCGAAAGGGAACGCGTAATGGCGGCGAGCAAAACCAGCGTTACGGCGATGTTTCTTTTGCCAGCATCCATTTTTGGCGTTCTGGCGCTCTTGTTTGTCTACAGCCTTTCACGCGGTCCCTCGACAACCATTCCCTCGACCATGATTGGCAAAAAGGCGCCCGAGATGGCGCTCGCTCCACTTGCTGGTATGACGCAAAATGGCGTGCCGGTTCCGGGATTTAACAGCGCTGATCTCAAAGGCCGCGTGACCATCATCAATGTGTTTGCCTCCTGGTGCGCGCCTTGCCGTGAAGAACACCCGAAATTGCTTGATCTGGCGAAAGATCAACGCGTGCGTTTGGTGGGGATCAATTACAAAGACGATCCTGATAATGCACGACGCTTTCTGGGTGCGCTGGGTAATCCCTTTGCCTCGATCGGCGTTGATCAAGCCGGACGGGCGGCAATCGATTGGGGTGTTTACGGTGTGCCCGAAAGTTTTGTGGTGGGTCGTAGCGGCACGATTTTATTCAAACATGTTGGGCCTCTGACGGACGAGGCGCTGAAAGGCGCTTTGGGCGAAGCCATTACAAAAGCGTCTGAAGAAAACTAAGTCGAGGGTTGCGAAGAGTCTGTCTCTTCGCTTTTCAATTCATAGCGCAACATGACAGGTGTTTGCGCAACGGCAAAACCCAAAGTGAGTATCGTTGCGCCGAACACTTTGAATTGCACCCAATGCTCGGGAAAAAACAAACGCACAATTTCGTTAAGCGCGGCGAGCACGAAAAAGAAAAGACCCCAACGCAGACTTAGAATTTTCCATCCCTCTTCGGTGAGTGCCATTGCGGTGCCAAGCACGGCGGACAAAAGCGGTTTGCCAAAGAGAAGGCCACCGATCAATGCGCTGCCAAACAAGGCATAGATGATGGTGGGCTTCATACGGAAAAATGTTTCGTCATGCAGATAGAGCGTGAGACCGCCGAAGATCGCCACAATGACGGCCGAGACGATGGAGATTATCGGCACATGCCGCGTCAACACATAAGAGACAAGCATGGAGGCAAACAAAGCGACCATGAAACTTGCCGTCGCAATAAAAAAATCACCCCATTGATAGCCCGCAAAAAACACGGCCAAAGGACCCAGTTCGAGTGCGAGCTTTAACGCCGGATGAAAGCTTTTGACGGTTTGTTTTTGATCGGTCACCGAAAAATCCTGTGTCTGTTCAGCGGATCCCTTGCCAGTTGGATCCCGGTCGGTCAGTGTCATGCTCCTTTGTGCCCGAAGCGGATACGAAAGAGAAGAAAATTTAGGGGGATGTCTTGAGTAAAACACCGGTCCTCGCGGTTGAGCCCCGCGCGATGATTCCCGTTGCCGGCACAGATCATTTGTTCCCCGTGAGACGGATTTATTGCATCGGGCGCAATTATGCCGCGCATGCACGAGAGATGGGTGCGGACCCGACACGTGAACCGCCGTTCTTTTTTCAAAAGGCTGCGGATACGGTGCAAGTGTGCCCAACGGGGGAACGTGTTCCGCATGTTTATCCGCCCATGACGGCGAATTATCATTTTGAGGCTGAAATGGTTGTGGCCTTAAAATCGGGCGGGCGCGACATTTCGGAGTCTGACGCGCTCAACCATGTGTTCGGCTATGCGGTTGGCCTCGATATGACGCGGCGGGATTTGCAGGATGAAGCCAAAGCACTCCGCCGCCCTTGGGAAGTGGGTAAAAGTGCAGATCATTCCGCACCCGTGGGCCTCTTGCATCCGGTGACTGACGTCGGCCATCCCGCGCGCGGATCAATCACGCTCCGCGTGAATGATGTTGTAAAACAGGATGCGGATTTATCGGCGATGATTTGGTCCGTCTCCGAGCAGATTGCCATTCTCTCGCGCTATTTTGAACTCAAAGCCGGCGACTTGATTTTTTCAGGCACACCGGAAGGTGTGGGCGCGGTGACAAAGGGTGATCATCTGCATGTCGCGATCGACACGCTGGGTGCGATTGATCTTGTGGTCGTGTGATTTTTTAAGTGAAAAAGAAACGAATAAATGATGACCACAACGCCTGAACAACGTCTTGCCGCTCTTGGTCTGTCGCTTCCCCCTGTTGCGGGTGCGGTTGCCAATTATGTGCCTTGGGCGATCAGCGGTTCGATGTTGATGACATCGGGTCAATTGCCCTGGATTGATGGGCAGCTGCTTTACAAAGGCAAAATTGGTCGTGAGCTTGATCTCGAAGGTGGATATAAAAGCTGTCAACTATCCTGCTTGAATGCAATCGCGCAATTGAAAGATGCGTTAGGCGCACTCACACGTGTCAAACGCATTATAAGACTCGAAGGAACGATGAATGTGGCGGAAGGATTCTTCGATCATCCGAAAGCCTTGAATGGAGCATCAGACCTGATCAACTCGGTGTTTGAAGAGCGCGGTCAGCATACGCGGATGATTTACACCAATCCTGTGATGCCTCTTGATTGCACCTCGCTTGTGGTGCTCTATGCCGAGATCGAACCATGATCGATCTTTCATCATGGGATGCGGAACGACGCGCTGAACTTGAAGCCAACCGCCATCATGGCCGTGTCGGCTCCGTTCTTGTTTCGGAAACCGATGAATTGCGCGTGTGGACGATTGCGCTTGCACCCGGCGAACGCCTGCCCTTTCATTGCCATGTCTTGAATTATTTCTGGACCGCAACAACCGATGGTCGCGCGCGCTCGCATTATGCCGATGGACGGATTGCCGAAGCGCATTACCGCGCAGGCGACACGAAGCATTTTCAATTTCAAAGCGGAGAATTCATGCTGCATGATCTTGAAAACACAGGAACGGCTTTGTTGAGTTTCGTCACTGTGGAATTGAAATTGGGGAGCGCGAATAGGCCACTGCTTTTGGGTGCTGATATTCCCCGCCATCATGAAGGTTTGAAATGACAAGCTCCAATCATGACCCGCGGACGCTGGCTGTTCATGCGGGTCTAGAGCCCGATCCGGTGACGGGCGCGATTGCGCCCAATATCGCAACCGCGACGAATTTTACCTTTCAGCCCAAAGACGTTGCGTTTTCTGCGAATTTTAATCCCGACATGACGGCGCTGCCCTATTTCTATTCGCGCTGGACAAACCCGACCGTGAGACAACTCGAGCAACGTGTTGCGGCCCTCGAAGGTACGGAAGACGGAATTGCCACAGCGAGTGGCATGGCGGCATCGGCAGCAATTTTGTTTGGTGTTTTGAAGGCAGGTGATCACATCATCATCAGCGATGTATGTTATCCGGGCGTGCGCGAATTGGTGAGCGAGGTGCTCGCTGATCTCGGCATTCAATCGAGCGCTGTAAATTTGTCCGACCTAGCGGCGGCGCGCGCCGCGATGCGGCCCAATACCAAACTCATTCACGCCGAGACACCATGCAACCCGCTGATGCGGCTCACTGATATTGCCGCGTTGGCGGCGATTGCCCATGAGGGTGGCGCGTTATTATCGGTTGATTCGACAGTGGCCACGCCCGTAGCGACGCAACCGCTTACGCTTGGTGCCGATCTCGTCATGCATTCACTCACCAAATTCATGAATGGACATGGTGACGTGTTGGGCGGGATCGTGGTGGGTAAAAAACATCTGATCGAACCCATCCGCGCGCGCATCGCGATCCGGCTTGGCGCATCGCTTGCCGCGCAAAGTGCGTGGCTGATTTTGCGCGGTATTGATTCGCTCTACCCGCGCATGGCAATGATCGAAACAAATGCGCTGGCGGTGGCGCAAGGTCTTGAGCGTCATAGGGCCGTAGCGCGTGTGATTTACCCGGGCCTATCCTCGCATCCGCAATATGACCTTGCCAAAAGACAAATGAAAAATTTCTCGGGCATGATGACATTTCAAACCAAAGCGCAAAGCGATGAAGTCGCCAATGCGCTTGCGGGCGAAGGCGGAACCAAACTGGTTCATTATGCTGTGTCTCTCGGGCACCAGCGTTCCAATCTTGTTTTGATGCGGACCGATGAATTGATGCGCTCGACTTATTTTCTTGAAGGCGCGGCGCTTGACGATTATCGGCATTATGCCGGCGATGGTGTGTTTCGTTTATCCATCGGCCTTGAAGCGCCAGAGGATATTTTGGCTGATCTTTTTGCCGTGCTTGATCGGTTTGTCTAAAGCCGTGACTCTATCGGCCTTGTGTCAAAACGAGTTTGATTGCGAAAGCCGACATCACACCCGCCATGCCATAATCAAAATAACGCATCGCACGCGGCGAAGATTGCATGAAGCCGGTAACGCGTTCGGCAACAAGGACAATCAAGCCATTTGTTGGAATGCCGATTAATAAAAATAGAAAGCCAAGAAATATCAATTTTCCTGACGCGTGCGGATCGCCCACTTCGACAAACTGCGGAAGAAACGTGACAAAAAATACGATGACCTTCGGATTGGTGAGATTGATGCCGATCCCAGTTAAAATCGTAGATGAAAGGCTCTGCTTTGACGTTGTGGATTGATCCACCGAAAAAGCCGAGCCATGGCGGATGGCGCCATAAGCAAGCCACAACAGATAAAGCCCGCCTACAATTTTCAAAATCGTAAAGGCCGTGACGCTTGCTGCAAGCAAGGCTGACAGGCCAAAGGCGGCGAGCGTCAAATGCACCACCATGCCGGCGGAAGCGCCGAGCATCGCGGCAAATCCCATCGCACGCCCGCCCGTGACGGTGCGCGACAAAAACAATGCCATGTCGGGGCCTGGTGTAATCGCGAGCGCAAAACTCGCGAGGGAGAAGCCGAGGATCGTGCCAAGCGAGGGAACGAAGTCAAAAGACAGAGTTAAGTCGGTGGACATGAGCTTACCCGGCGAGAACAAACGCGAGCGCTATTTTAAGAGCGCGCGCCTTGTTTTGTACACCCGATTCCTATGATGAGGAAACTGTAAGAGACGCTTAGTTCAGACGTGCCCCTTTCGGTGGTCGCTCTGTCGATAACGCATGGTCTCCGATGATGAGACCCAAAGGTCCCGCGGCAATCGGCACGTGATCGCCATCTTTCACCGCGCCCGACAAAATGAGCTCGGCCAAAGCATCTTGAACATTTTTCTGAATGACGCGTTTCAAAGGTCGAGCGCCATAGGCGGGATCATAGCCCTTTGCCGCCAGCCATTCGCGTGCCTCCGGCATCAAATCGATGACGATCTTGCGATCGGCCAATAATTGATCGAGCCGCTTCATCTGAATGTCGACAATCGCGCCCATCTGATCGCGCTTCAAGCGATGAAAGAGAATGATTTCATCGACGCGGTTCAAGAATTCTGGCCTGAAATGCGAGCGCACCACGCCCATGACTTCGTCGCGCACCTCTTCCGAATCTTGGCCTTCGGTTTGTTGCACAAGATATTCGGCACCGAGATTTGACGTCATGATGATCAGCGTATTGCGGAAATCGACCGCGCGACCTTGGCCATCGGTGAGACGGCCATCGTCAAGCACTTGCAACAAAACATTGAATACATCCGGATGCGCTTTTTCGATTTCGTCAAACAGGATCACCTGATAGGGCCTGCGCCGCACAGCTTCCGTTAACGCGCCGCCTTCTTCATAGCCGACATAACCAGGAGGCGCGCCGATCAAACGCGCAACCGAATGTTTCTCCATATATTCGGACATATCGATGCGCACCATCGCGGTTTCATCGTCAAACATATATGACGCCAAGGCTTTGGTGAGTTCGGTTTTACCAACACCTGTGGGACCTAAAAACATGAAGGACCCAATCGGGCGATGCGGATCTTGCAAACCGGCGCGCGCACGACGAATGGCGGTTGAAACCGCAATCACCGCTTCTTCCTGGCCGACAACGCGTTTGCCGATTTCCAATTCCATGCGCAGGAGCTTGTCCTTCTCACCTTCCAGCATTTTATCAACCGGAACGCCGGTCCAGCGCGATACGACCTGTGCGATGTCATTGGCGGTCACCGCTTCAGCAACCATGGAGCCTTGGCTCTCGGCGCCTTCATTCGCCGCGAGTTTTTTCTCGAGATCGGGGATCAGACCGTAAGCCAACTCGCCTGCTTTTTGATACTCGCCCTTGCGCTGCGCATTGGCGAGATCGGTGCGAGCTTGTTCCAATTGTTCTTTGATTTTTTGCGCCGCGCCTAGCTTGTCTTTTTCAGACTTCCAGCGCTGTGTCAGTGAAGCGGATTTTTCTTCTAAACCGGCAAGCTCGACTTCGATTTTACTGAGGCGATCTTTTGATCCCTCATCGGTTTCCTTTTTCAAGGCTTCTTGTTCGATGCGCAATTGCACAATGCGGCGGTCAAGCTCATCGAGTTCTTCGGGCTTGGAATCGACCTGCATCCGCAACCGCGCGGAGGCTTCATCGACTAAATCGATGGCTTTATCGGGTAAAAACCGATCGGTGATGTATCGGTTGGATAATGTCGCCGCTGCAACAATCGCAGCATCCGTAATACGCACGCCGTGATGGAGTTCGTATTTTTCTTTCAAACCGCGTAAGATAGAGACCGTATCTTCAACGCTTGGTTCGGATACAAAAATCGGCTGGAAGCGCCGCGCAAGTGCTGCATCTTTTTCGACATGTTTGCGATATTCATCAAGCGTGGTGGCACCGACGCAATGCAATTCACCGCGTGCAAGGGCAGGCTTCAACAGATTCGACGCGTCCATCGCGCCATCGGCTTTGCCAGCGCCAACCAGCGTGTGCATTTCATCGATGAAAAGGATGATGCCGCCTTCAGCGGACGTCACTTCGGAGAGCACCGATTTCAAACGCTCTTCGAATTCACCGCGATATTTTGCGCCCGCAATCAGCGCGCCCATATCGAGCGAAAGAAGTTTTTTATCCGCAAGGCTTTCCGGCACATCGCCATTGATGATGCGCAAGGCCAAGCCTTCGGCAATCGCCGTTTTACCGACGCCCGGCTCACCGATCAAAACAGGGTTATTCTTCGTGCGCCGCGAGAGCACTTGGATCGCACGGCGAATTTCTTCGTCCCGTCCGATCACCGGATCGAGTTTTCCCGTACGCGCGGCTTCCGTTAAATCACGCGTATATTTTTTAAGCGCCTCATAGGCATTTTCTGCGGAAGCATTGTCGGCCGTGCGCCCTTTGCGCAAATCATTAATCGCCGTGTTAAGCGCCTGCGGCGTCACACCGGATTTGGCCAGCACTTTACCGGCATCCATGTCTTTTTCGGTAGCGAGCGCGAGCAGAATGCGTTCAACCGTGACGTAGGAGTCACCCGCTTTGACAGCGATTTTTTGCGCCGCATCAAACAACCGCACAAGATCGCGGCTGGCACCCGCTTGCGCGGCCGCGCCCGACACTTTCGCCTGTTTGGACAAAAGCTCTTCGGTGAGCACCAGCGCCTGTTTGGCATTGCCGCCCGCGCGGCCGATCAGGCCAGCGGCCAGACCTTCCGTATCGTCGAGCAACACTTTCAAAAGATGCTCGGGCAAAAATTGAGGATGTCCCTCGCGCATGGCGAGCATTTGCGCGGATTGAACAAAGCCTTTCGCGCGGTCGGTATATTTTTCGAAATCCATACAAATCTCCTTTGGCCGCTGATCCGACGCCTTCGTCCCGAAGCACGGCGGATCGCTCCTCGCAGTGGATCCCTCCTGAGAGGCAATCCTTATGATCAAGAGATAGGAAGGCGGAGGCGGAGGTTGAAGGGGTCAAACCCTCATTCCTTCGACGAAGTGAGACATGCGACCAAATAAAAAAGGGAGGCCGGAGCCTCCCTTAATGTCTTTTTGGATCAAAAGCCGGATTTCACTCGTCTCCGGCGGTGCCTTCATCGACCCGAACGCGAGGCGGACGGCCGCGACGACGCACGCCGATGGGCGCGGCGAAATCGGCAGCATCGGCCGTTTGCGGTGCATGTCCGGCTGCACCCTGTGTGGATGTCTCGGAGGGCTGGTCCGCATCAATCGCGACCGGACGAACCGGCGCGGTGATGAATGAGGGAAGGCCGGGTTGCTCGGCCTCAAGCGGCATGGGCGCCGGTTGCCGATGGAAGCGCGGTTCGCGCTGTTCGCGCGGCTGGAAGCCCCGATTGTCGCGTTGTTCGCGGGGTTCGCGTTGGTCGCGTGGTTCACGTTGTTCGCGCGGTTCACGGTGCTCGCGCGGCTGAAAACCCCGTTGCTGCTGATCACGGTCACGGAATGGTGGACGCGGACCACGCGGCACAAATTCACGTGATTGCCCCTCCGAACGCGGTTGCTCATCATCACCCTCGGACGGCTGAGATGCGGCATAGCCACGCGGTTCGGTTTGCGGGCCGCCTTGGTTGAAGGACCCCTCGTCTTCGCCCTCGTCGCCTTCGCCTTCTTGCTGATCAAACCCACGGTAACCGGGATTTTGGAGGCGGAATTGCTCTTGGGCCGCAGCAATCAGACGAAAATAATGTTCCGCATGCTGGAAATAACTCTCCGCCTGCACATGATCGCCGGTGGCTTGGGCATCACGGCCGAGCTGGAGATATTTCTCCGCAATGTTTTGCGCCGTGCCGCGGACTTTGACGTCGGGTCCGTTTGACTCATAGGACCGGGTCAACGGATTGGGGCCTTTGCCGCCGCCTCCGCCACCGTTTCCACGATTGCGGCCACGCATGCGGTTTTTCTGATGATTGGGTCTCATCGAGCGTCCCTTATTGGCTCACCTTGACGGGGTGCTGTCGTTAAAATGGGGTGCAAAATTCAATATCCGACCGGATCGGTCTTCCTGCGGCGCGTCTGGCGCTGCGGTTTCAGGAGCAAGGCCCTTCGCCTTTTATGATCGATCACCACACCGGGCCCGATCGCGCTCAAATGTTTCAGAACTGGGAAATCGTCCAAGCGGAGCACCCTGCGCTCCGAAGCCTTTGCGGCCGACGACAACGCCCTTTCTTTACACGGCAAAAGCCAAAATCGCAATTGCAAAATGGCGGATTTTTCAACATCCGCGGCGCTCTCCCATCAGTGTAATTCCGGACGCCGCAGAACAATTGCGCGGGGACGGGCACCAAAATCGGCAAAGGGGCCTTCCATCTCATAGCCGCGATCACGATAAATCTGCGGAACCGATTCGGCCTGATCAGACCCGATTTCCAGCGCTACCACACCGCCCGGCGCCAAAAGCGCAGGCAGAGCATCGGCAATCGCGCGATAGGCTTCAAGCCCGTCCGCCCCGCCCGACAAAGCGAGGCGCGGATCATGCACCCGCACTTCCGGCTCGAGCGTGTCGATGACATGATCAGCGATATAGGGCGGATTGGACACGATCAGATCAAAGGGACCGGTTACGCCCTCGCCCCAATGCGCCTGATGAAATTCCGCGCGGTCGGCAACGCCATTGCGACCCGCATTGTGACGGGCGACCTCGACAACCTCCGGCGCGATATCAACACCGACGCCCTTTGCACCGGGCATTTCATGCAGCAATGAAATGAGCAAGCATCCTGAGCCCGTTCCAAGATCAAGAATCCGCAAACCATCACTCGCGTGACGCCGTTCTTTCAGCGCGATCAAAGCGGCGGCCACGACAGTCTCACTGTCAGGACGGGGCACCAGACTCTCGGCCACAAGCGTGAAGGGAAGAGACCAAAATTCCCACTCGCCCAAAATACGCGCAACAGGCACGCGTGTGAGACGCTTGGCTACATTTTGCGATAGAGTTGCAGCAACCGCCGCGCCCAAAGGCTCGCGCGGTGCCTTTAACAAATCCATATGCTCAATGCCGGCTGCATGAAGAAGAAGCAATCGCGCATCGCGTTGTGCGGTTTCAATACCAACGCCGCGAAACACTTCGCCAAGATGTTTCAACGCTTCCACGCGGGTCATGGTTTCTGAAATGGTCATAATGACTCCTCAGCACCGAGCAAGGCCGCCTGATGATCCGCAATCAGAGGTTCAATCACTTCATCAAGCGCGGTGCCCGCAACAATATCAGGCAATTTATAGAGCGTGAGATTGATCCGGTGATCGGTCAATCGTCCTTGCGGAAAATTATACGTGCGAATGCGTTCCGAACGATCACCCGAGCCGACTTGCCCACGCCGATCCGCCGCCTCGGCCTCCTGACGCTTGCGCCGCTCCATATCGTATAAACGCGTGCGCAAAACATCCATTGCTTTCGCACGGTTACGGTGTTGCGAACGTTCATCTTGCATCATCACGACAATACCGGATGGCACATGGGTGATGCGGATCGCGCTTTCGGTTTTGTTGACATGCTGGCCACCCGCACCTTGCGCGCGCATGGTTTCAATCACGAGATCCTTATCGTCGATCACCACATCAACGGCTTCAGCGATCGGCAAAACAGCAACCGTTGCCGCCGATGTGTGAATGCGTCCTTGCGTTTCCGTATCCGGCACACGTTGAACGCGGTGCACTCCGCTTTCAAATTTCAAGCGACCGAAAACACCCGCGCCACGCACTTCGGCGATAATTTCCTTAAAGCCGCCCATCGTGCCTTCTGAAGCAGAGAGCACTTCAACGGTCCAACGCCGCAAAGCGGCATAACGCTCATACATGCGAAAGAGATCGCCCGCAAAAAGCGAGGCCTCATCACCACCGGTACCCGCACGCAATTCGAGAATGGCGCCGCGCTCATCCGCTGCATCTTTCGGCAATAATAAAATGCGTAAGGCTTTCGCCGTTTCTTCGACACGACGCACGGCTTCGTGACGTTCTTCCTCAGCGAGGCCGCGCATCTCTGCGTCCGTTGAAGGATCGGCCAATAGATGTTCGAGATCGGCGCATTCTTTCTCCGCATGACGCAAGGCCTCAATGCCTTCGACAACCGGAGCAAGCTCAGCCAATTCGCGGGAGAGCGCGACAAACCGTTCGGCATCCGGCCCGCTGTTCAAGCTGTCAGTGACTGTGGCGTGTCGTGCCAGAATCGCATCGAGTTTTTGGGTGTTCAGGCTCATGGGATTTTAAGGAAATCGATCTGATGAAAGGGGAAAAGCGAAAGAAGCGTGACCAAGAGCGTCGCTAGACGGGCACGCCGTGATTTTGCGCAAAGGCCATGAGAGCCGGGCGCAGGGATGCGGCACCATCCGCTTCCGCAAGAAGCATATCAAGATGGGTTTTAATCGCGCCGGCATCGAGATCAACCAGCATAGCCTTGATCGGACCAATCGATGCGGGGGACATCGACAGGGCGCGATAGCCCAAGCCGATCAACGTCATCGCTTCAATCGGCTTGCCTCCCAGTTCACCACAGAGCGTGACCGGGATATTGGCTTTTGCGCCGGCCTCGGCAATCAAACGCAAAGCGCGCAAGCATGACGGACTCAACGGATCAAAACGCGATGCCATCATCGGGTTTTCGCGATCGGCCGCGAATAGAAATTGCATGAGATCATTGGAACCGACGGACAGAAAATCAGCGCGATGCGCAATCTCGTCTATCTCAAACAGAAGCGAAGGCACCTCCACCATCACGCCAAGCTTGAGGCTGGTAGGAAGCGTATAACCATAACGTTCAAGATGCGTGACTTCACGCTTGACCATCGCCTTGGCGCGATCAAATTCATCAACGGTTGCGACCATCGGAAACATGATGCGCAAGGATTGACCGGCCGCCGCTTTGAGCATCGCGCGCAATTGCGCCCGTAATAATCCCGGGCGATCCAAACCAATGCGAATAGCGCGCCAGCCTAAAGCCGGATTTTCTTCTTCTCCTGTTCGCATATAGGGAAGAATTTTATCACCCCCGATATCAAGCGTGCGGAACGTGATCGGCTTACCCTGCGCCCCGTCAAACACGGTGCGATAGAGATTGATCTGTTCCGAAGCGCTCGGCATGCGCGCTGACACCATGAATTGCAATTCGGTTCGAAACAGACCGATGCCATCCGCACCTGTTTCTTGAATATGCGGTAGATCGATCAGAAGCCCGGCATTCAAATGAAGCGCAATCTTCACACCGTCTTTGGTGATCGAAGGCACATCGCGCAATTTGCGATATTGCTCTTGCCGCCGTGCACGAAGACGGGCTTTCTCTTTATAGGCTGCTTCCACATCGGGTTGCGGACGCACTTGAACTTGAGCCGCGCCGCCATCGACAATGATCGCGTCACCCGCTTCAACAAGACCCGTGATGTTCTCAACCGTTCCGACCGCGGGAATACCAAGCGCGCGCGCAACGATTGCAATGTGACTGGTAGGTCCGCCTTCTTCCAATACAAGACCGCGCAATTTTGATCGATCATAATCGAGCAAAGCGGCAGGGCCCATGGAACGCGCGATCAGAATGGCGTTGTCGGGCAATTGTACGCGCCCATCCACCATGTCGCGCCCGAGCAACCGATGCAAAAGGCGATTGGCCAATTCATCGAGATCATGCAGCCTTTCGCGCAAATAGGGATCGGTCTGGCGCAGCATGCGGGCGCGGTTATCGGATTGCACGCGTTCAACCGCTGCCTCGGCAGTGAGGCCCGTTTGAACGGCCTCGCGCAAGCGCCGGGTCCACCCCGGATCATTGGCAAACATACGATAGGTTTCGAGCACCTCGCGGTGTTCGCCGCCATGAACAATGTCGCCGCGATCAACAAGCCGGTCGATCGATGCACGCAAATCGGCGATGGCTTCATCGATGCGGCGTTGCTCAGCGGCCGAGTCATCCGCGATCAGGTTGGAAACGACAACGCGCGGCTCGTGCAGAATGGCATAGCCGAGGCCGACCCCATCCGACAAAGGTTGGCCATCAAGCGCCAGTGAGCGCGTGAGCGCGATGTCGGTTCCCGGCCGTGCCAATGATTTGAGTTCACCGGCAGCGATGATCTCGGCAAGGATCATCGCCGTGGTTTGCAGCGCCTCGACTTCTTCATCCGAGTAAAGACGATGCGCGCGGTTCTGGACCACGAGAACACCGAGCGTATTGCCCGACCGTAAGACCGGCACGCCGAGGAAGCTCTGATAGATTTCTTCGCCCGTTTCCGGACGATAGGAGAAGGCCGGATGGTGTTGCGCATCTTGTAGATTGAGCGGTTCGGCCTGACGCGCAATGAGACCCACAAGACCTTCGTCAGCCTTCATGGTCGTCATATGCACGGCTTCGCGCTTCAACCCTTCGGTGGCAAAGAGTTCGAGCGTGTTATCGGCACGCATGACGTAGAAAGAGCAGACTTCGGCGACCATATTGGCCGCAATCACGGTGACGATTTTGTCGAGCCGTGCCTGAGCGCTGACAGGCTCCGCCATAACCTCGCGGAGGCGGCGCAACAGCACTCTCGGTCCGCCGAGCGAAGACCGCATAGCTCCGTGTTCCCTGTCCAGGCGCGATCCGGAACAATTTTGATGGCGTAACCCCCGGATCAGGATCCGCCTTATCGCTCTGCTTTACTGATGTTTGGACGGCAATGCAAAGCACATCGCCGTTGACCCCCACAATCCCCCACCGTCAACGCTTGAAAGCGCGTCAGGCCTTGTCGAGACCATAGAGGGAATGCAACGTGCGCACCGCGAGTTCGGTATAGGCGCTGTCGATCAGGACTGAAAACTTGATCTCAGACGTCGTAATGGCCCGGATATTCACGCCCTTCTCGGCCAGCGCCTTGAAGGCGCGCGCGGCGACGCCGGCATGGCTGCGCATGCCCACGCCAATGGCCGAAACCTTGACCACATCGGTTGCGCCCTGCAGCGACGTGTAGCCGATCAGCGTGCGCAAGCCTTCAAGTATGGTCTTGGCGCGTTCGAAATCGGCGGTTGGAACCGTGAAGGTGATGTCGGTCGTGGTCGTGTCATCCGAGACAACCTGGATGATCATGTCGACATTGATATTGGCTTCCGCCAAAGGCACGAAAATCGCCGCCGCAATGCCGGGCTTGTCAGCCACGCGGCGCAGCGTGATTTGGGCCTCGTCTTTGGAATAGGCAATACCGGTGATGATCTGTTGTTCCACAATGTCCTCCTCGCCACAGATGAGGGTTCCGGGCTTCGGGTCGTTCGGATCGTCAAAAGACGTACGCACATAAGTCGGCACGCGATGGGTCATCGCGAGTTCGACAGACCGAACTTGCAGCACCTTGGCCCCCATCGAGGCCATTTCGAGCATTTCCTCAAACGCGACACGCTCCAGCCGCTGTGCCTTGGGCACAATGCGGGGATCGGTCGTGTAAACCCCATCGACATCCGTATAGATGTCGCAGCGTTCGGCGTTCAGCGCAGCGGCGATAGCCACAGCGCTCGTGTCCGAACCGCCGCGGCCCAAAGTGGTGAGCCGCCCGCTTTCGGCGTGAATGCCCTGAAAGCCGGCAATAACCGCGACTTCTCGCCGCGCCCGGAAACCTTCGAGGATGCCGGTACCATCGACGCCGGCAATACGGGCCGACCCGTGGGCGTCGTCCGTTGTCAGTGGGATCTGCCAGCCCTGCCAGGACCGCGCCGGAAGGCCGAGATTTTGTAACGCAATGGCCAATAGGCCCGAGGTAACCTGCTCGCCGGAGGCCACAACCGCATCATATTCACGCTGATCATAGAGGGCTGAGGCGTCTTTACACCACGCGACAAGCTCATTGGTTTTGCCCGACATGGCCGAAACCACGACGGCAACATGATAGCCCGCCTCAACCTCGCGTTTGACGTGGAGGGCGACATTGCGGATCCGGTCGAGAGTGGCGACCGAGGTTCCGCCGAATTTCATGACGAGGGTCTTCATTAGGAGAGACTTCACCCGTAAGGAATTGCCTGAGACAGGCAGGGTTTGGCTTAAAACGAGCCACAGCGGACTTGCATCCGGCCGGACTCCGGTTGAAAAGGGCGCACATCCATGACGATGCACTGTCCCGCTGTCAACCGGCAGGCGCACTTTACACCTTGCCTCGTTCAACCCGGAGCCGAACCACATGAGCACCGCTTTTGGTACCGACGCCCAGGCTACGACAATTGACCCGGATGAAGTCGCCCGCTTTGAAAAAATCGCCCGCACTTGGTGGGACGAACAGGGGCCGATGGGGATTTTGCACCGATTTAACCCAGTCAGGCTGCAGGTCATTCGCGGGCGGGCTTTGAAACAGTTTCACCGCGACGGAGACGGCGCTCGGCCTTTGGAAGGGCTTTCGCTGCTTGATATCGGCTGCGGCGGCGGTCTGTTGTGCGAACCTCTGACGCGGCTGGGAGCGTCGGTGACGGGTATTGATCCGGCGCCGACCAATGTAGAAGTCGCGCGACTCCATGCTGTCAAAAGCGGGCTTTCGATTGATTACCGGCAAGCCACAGTCGAAGCGCTTGTGGAACAAGGCGAGCGGTTCGACATCGTACTTGCGATGGAAGTGGTGGAACATGTGGCCGATGTCGACGCCTTTGTGAGCGCCTGCACCGCCGCGGTGAAGCCCGGTGGGCTGCTTGTGATGGCCACGCTCAATCGCACGCTCAAAGCCTTTGCGCTGGCCATTGTGGGCGCCGAATATGTATTGGGCTGGCTGCCGCGCGGCACACATCAATGGGACAAGTTTGTCACACCGCGCGAATTGCGCCGCGCCATTGAAGCGGGTGGATTAGCGATCGACTATGAAGCGGGCGTAGTGTTCAACCCGCTCTCCAACACATGGAAATTATCGCGCGACATGGATGTCAATTACATGCTCGCAGGAACGCGTCCCTCATAAACCAACGCGCGCTGAATAGCTCAATTGGCGTCGTCTAATCCGGGCGGAAGCGGCAAAACACCAATACCTTCCTCAAGCAATTCGCGCGCATCTTCCAAAGTGGTGCGTCCATAGATGTGGCGCAGATCACTTTCACCGAAATGAATCTTGCGCGCTTCTTCCGCAAAACGTTCGCCGACGTCATCGGCATCCTTGATCATTTCACGGCGCAATTCCGCAAGACGCGCGCGCAAGGCGCGCTCCTCGGATGACATGATCGATGATGATGCATCGGTCATCCATTCTTGCGAAACGGGAACAGGCATTTGATCGCTACGCGCCACAGAAGGCGCCATGATCGCGCGGTCCACTTTGTGGATGCCGCAAATCGCGCATTCGACAAGACCGCGCTTCTTTTGTTTTTCAAATGCTTCGCTTGATGGAAACCAGCCTTCAAAGGCGTGGCCGTCATCGCATTGCAATTGATATTTGATCATGCCGCGCGCTCATCCTTGACGGTCGCCGCCGCATCATGAACCGGCGTCGGACGTGTATGACGCAAAGCCGGAATACGGCTACGTGCCTCTGTCACTGCATCAAGATTGATCGTGGCAAGAATAACACCGGGCGCATCGTCAGCTTCAGCCAACACACGCCCCCACGGATCAACAATCATCGAATGGCCATAGGTTTCACGACCATCTTCATGCAAGCCCGCTTGCGCGGCAGAGATCATGAAGGCGCCATTTTCAATCGCACGGGCACGCTGCAACACGGACCAATGCGCTTCCCCTGTTTGTTTTGTGAAACAAGCGGGTGCCGATAAAATGGTTGCACCATGATCAGCAAGCGCGCGGAATAGATACGGAAAGCGCACATCATAACAAATCGCTAAGCCCAGTCGCGCGGCGGGAAGATCGACCACAACAGCTTCCGATCCACCGGTGAAGGTGTTTGACTCGCGCCAAGTCTCGCCATTGGGTAAATCGACATCGAACAGATGAATCTTGTCATAGCGTGCAGACAGCGCGCCGGTCGGATCAATCACAAAAGCGCGGTTGGCAACCTTGTTGCCATTTTTGATCGAAAGCGAGCCGGCGTGAATCGTGACGCGAAGTTCGCGCGCGAGTGAACGGAAGGCCGCCAACATTGGATCAGCATCTTCGGTTGTGATGCTTTTGAGCATCGTCTCGCGATCACGATTAACGAGATTGGAAATTTCAGGCGTCTGCACATAAGTGGCGCCTTGAGAAGCGGCTTCGCGGATCATCCGTGCCGCATCATCGAGATTGGCCGCAGGGTCGACGCGACCGCGCATTTGCACGCAGGCGGCAATAAAAGACTGAGCCATTCGATGATCCCTTATCCGTTCAAAAGCGGGTCGAGCTTACCGGCGCGATCCAGCGCATGAAGATCGTCGCAGCCGCCCACATGGGTGGCACCAATGAAAATCTGCGGCACGCTGGAGCGACCATGGGCGCGCTCAGCCATGGCTGCCTGTTTCGCGCCACCTTCGGAGACATCGATCTCCTCAAAGGCCACGCCCTTCTTGACGAGAAGGTCCTTGGCCGAGTGGCAATAGGGGCACCAGGATTTGGTATAGATTGTTACCGGCTGCATCATTTGGACCCGTTCAGATGGTTATGAGTCTAATATAGGACGATTTCAGCTTTTCGCCACCACTGCGAACACAAGAAGATCAACCGAGGCCGCGCCGGCTTTGAGCAGCGCGCGGGAGGCCGCATTGCCAGTGGAGGCGGTAGTCATCACATCATCGATTAGGACGAAGCGCTGACCGGCGACCCGCAGCCGTTCATGGTCGGGAACCGCCAACGCGCGGGCGAGATTATCTGCCCGTTCGGCACGGGTGAGGCCCACTTGCGGGCGCGTGGCGCGCACGCGTTTTAGGGATTCAAAGCCGACCGCGATCCCCCGCGCGCGCCCTATCTCGGCCGCAAGCAAGGCCGCCTGATTGAACCGGCGTCCCAAAAACCGAAACCGATGAAGGGGCACAGGCACCAGAAGCGTCGCCGTTTCCAGGAGTTCACCACCGGCTTCCGCCATCAAACGCCCCATCGGGCGGGCAAGTTCGGTCCGGTCGCCATATTTCAGCCGATGCACAAGCTCGCGCGCCAACCCGTCATAGCGGGCAACCGCTCTGGCCCGATCAAACACCGGCGGATCGGAAATCGCCACGGGCGAAACCGCGTCCGCCCCCAGATCAAACGGCAAGGGCGTTCCATAACGCATGCAGACGGGCGGGGTTACAAAGGGCATCGCCCGCCAGCAGGCTGGGCAGAGATGATCGGGCTCGATCACCGCCGCGCCACAGCCGATACAGGCGGGCGGCCAAAGGAGATCGGCAAAGGCACGGCCGAGCCCACGCAGTCTCGCTCCGGAAAAATCGATGCCTTTGCCCATCGTTGATCCTGTCCGCTCAATCGGCGATCCGACGCGTTTCGAATTCCGCTTTGACCTCGCTCGCATGACAGCCTACACGCGAGCGATGACGTCAGCACCCTGTCTTTTTGACCAGGTCCTCCTGCGCCAGCGCCTCAGCCGCGCGATCAAAACAGGACCGGCCGATTTTCTGCTCGAGCGGGTCGCCGCCGATCTCGGCGAACGGCTACAAGCGCTTGTGCGCCGGTTTGATACGGTTGCTGATCTGGGGACACCCGGCCCGCACGGGGCTCAAGAACTTGCGCGATCAGGCCGTGCCCAAACCATCCTTCGCGTGGCACCGGTTGAAGAAGCGATCGGCACCGGCCCGTGGACCGGACTTGTGGGCGATGCCGGTCTTATCCCTTTCGCACCCGCAAGCCTTGATGCGGTGGTGTCGCTTCTGGCGTTGCAGACAGTGGATGATCTGCCCGGAACCTTCGCGCAAATCCGGCGCGCCCTGAAACCTGACGGGCTTTTTATGGCCTGTCTCCTTGGTGGCCAAACACTCATCGAATTGCGCGACGCCTTTACGCGTGCCGAGAGCGAAATGGACGGCGGGATCAGTCCCCGCGTTGCGCCTTTTGCTGACCTACGGGATCTGGGCGGCCTTTTGCAACGCGCCGGTTTCGCGCTGCCGGTGGCGGATAGCGAAATGATCACCGTCCGTTACGGAAATCCGCTCTCACTCCTCCAAGATCTGCGCGCGATGGGTGCGACCAATATGCTGCGGGAGCGCCGTAAAACACCGCTCAAGCGCGCGACTTTGATGCGCGCGCTCGACCTGTATCAAGAACAGTATGCGGACCCCGATGGTCGCGTGCGCGCCAGTTTCGAATGTCTTTGGATTTCAGGCTGGACGCCACATTCCTCGCAACAAAAACCGCTCCAACCGGGAACGGCCAAGGCACGGCTTGCCGATGCCCTGCGCGTGCCAGAACAAAAACTCTGACATTAAAAAAGCTCAATCGCAGCTCTGCTTCGTAATCTTGCCAATCGTTAATGTCGCCGCCACGGCGCGAACATCCGTCATGGTGTTGAATGATCGTCATCGCCCAACCCATGGGCCTTCATGATCACAGGATAATCAAATGACCTTTGGTAAGAAAACACTGCTTGCAGGAACAATTGTTGCGGCCCTCGCAGGAGGCGGCGCATTTGCCTTTGCGGCTGGCGCACCGCATTACGACCATATGATGGGACGTATGCAGGACCATCAAGAGTTCTGTAAAGGATCTGGTCCAATGGGCGCGCCCATGGTGGAGCGTCTTGAAAAAGCGATAAAACCAACAGACGCGCAAAAGCCTGAACTTGACGCACTCAAAGCTGCTTTGACCAAAGCGCAAGAGGGACTGAAATCCACTTGTCCGAAAGACGGCGAAGTGGCTGACCTTTCTCCTCCGGGCCGTTTAGCCTCTATGGAAAAACATCTCACGGCCATGCTTGAGGCGGTGAAAACAATAAGACCTGCTGCGGACGCGCTTTATGCAAAACTCGATGACAAACAGCGTGACGCTTTACGATGGGCGATGCCTTTTGGTGAAGGCCATCGCGGCGGACATCATAGCAACCATCACCCGATGATGGATGATGGATCAAAGCCCGCGCAATAAAGAATTATTATTTTGATTGGCCGCGGGCGATTTCGATTTGCGCCCGCGCGCCACTGCGCAACTGACCAAAATCAGTTCCGATCGCCATTAAATCATAACCTTTGATGGCAAGCTCTTTTGCGAGCGACGGGGACGGCGCAAAACAACACGCCGATTTGTTATGGGCGTGCGCCCGCTTCAACACATGATCAAGTGCTTCTGCCACATCCGCGCGGCCCGGATTGACATTGGCGCCGTTTGACAGCGCGATCGACAAATCTGACGGGCCAACAAACACAGCATCAATACCGTCGGTTGATAAGATATCATCAAGCGCATTGAGGGCTTCTTTTGTTTCGACCATGGCAATCGCAACCGATTGGCGATTGCCTTGCACAAGATACTCATCAAGCGATTGACCGGTGAGCCCGACCGTTACCGTCGGCCCCCAACTGCGCTGACCGATGGGCGGAAATTTCATAAAGGCCGCGAAGGCTTCGGCATCGGCTTTAGAATTGATCATGGGCGCAATGACACCCGCGGCACCCAGATCAAGCACGCGCGAGGCGACAGCAAATTGTCCGACAGGGATACGCACAATGGTGGGCTTCCCACCCAAAGTGACCTGGGCAACGCCTTGACGAACAGAGGCGATGTCATTCGCGCCATGCTGCATATCGATGGTGATCGCGTCAAAATCCTCAAGCGCCAGCTGGCCTGCCACCATCGGATCCGCCATGCCGACCCAAGCGGTCAACAATCCAGACCCCTGTCCCATGCGCTTTGACAAAGAGGCAATCGTCGACTGATGCGGCATATCCAACGCTCCCAAAACCCATCCAGAGTAGACAACCCTAGGCGGTCTGACGGGTCGGAACAAGGTTCGAAGCCTATTCGCCTTTCATGATTTGCTGCTTGGCGATGGCCCATAATGTGGACATTTCGACCGCAATCTCCGGAGCGGGGACGGAGAGGCCTGCGGCTTTGAAATCGGCCCCCAGTTTCGCGACCATTGCGGGCTCGCCGTCCTTGCTGAGATCGGACGAGACAATCGCCATCGCGTAGTCCTCCAAATCCGGGCCCGATTTGCCCATGCGCTTGCCGGCCCAGAGACCCAGAAGATGGTCGCGCCGCGCGCGCACGCGAAATTGCAGCGCCTCGTCAAAGGCAAATTTGGCCTCAAAGGCCTGAAGGCGTTCATCAAAGGTCGTCATAATCACCCTCCTTACGCAGGATGAACGCCCGTCCATGGCCAAGCGACCGGTCCGTATTCACACCAAGGAGCGGATCAGCGTGGACAGCGGCAGGGTCCAGCATTGCGTTCGCGGTCTGTTTTCCTGTATGGAGTGAATGACTCTTCCGGTTTTCCTCAAACAATGGTCAATGATGATGAACCGCCGCCGTCGCATATACGAGGGCAAGGCGAAGATCCTTTATGAGGGTCCTGAGCCTGGCACACTGGTCCAACACTTCAAGGACGATGCCACCGCCTTCAACGCCAAGAAACACGCCGTGCTTGATGGCAAGGGTGTGCTCAACAATCGGATTTCGGAATTCATTTTCCTGCATCTGAACGCGATTGGTGTACCGACCCATTTTATTCGTCGGCTCAACATGCGTGAACAATTGATTCGCGAAGTGGAAATTATCCCACTCGAAGTGGTCGTGCGCAACATCGCGGCCGGTTCGCTGGCGACACGGCTCGGACTTGAAGAAGGCACCCCACTGCCGCGCTCGATCATTGAATTTTATTACAAGAAAGACGAGCTCAACGACCCGATGGTGTCGGAAGAGCATATCACGGCGTTCGGATGGGCAACGCCGCAAGAGCTCGATGACATTATGGCGCTGGCGCTTCGCGTGAATGATTTTCTCTCAGGGCTCTTCCTCGGTGCGGGCATCAAGCTCGTCGATTTCAAAATCGAATGCGGCCGCCTTTGGGAAGGTGATTTGATGCGCATCGTCTTAGCCGATGAAATCTCGCCAGACTCGGCGCGTCTGTGGGATGTAAAATCCAATGACAAGCTCGACAAGGATCGTTTCCGTCGTGACATGGGTGGCCTCGTTGAAGCCTATGCGGAAGTGGCACGCCGTCTTGGCATCATGGCCGAGGGTGAGCCTGTGGCCAGTGGTGGACCAAAGCTTGTTCAATAAATTCGATTAAGCGTTGCTCATTAAAAAACCCGCCACGAGGCGGGTTTTTTTATCGCGATTTATTGTGCAAGACCTTTGGTCTGCAATGCCGCTTTGATCTCGTCGAGAATAGCGGGGTCATCAATGGTTGCAGGCATAGACCACGCATCACTATCGGCGATTTTCTTCATAGTGCCGCGCAGAATTTTCCCTGAACGTGTTTTGGGAAGACGCTTGATCACGATTGCGATTTTGAAGGCGGCAACGGGACCGATTTTTTCACGAACAAGCGCGACGAGTTCTTTTTCGATCTGATCATGCGGCATCGTCACACCGGCTTTCAACACGACAAAGCCGCAAGGCTGCTCGCCCTTCAACGCGTCTTTCGCACCGATCACCGCACATTCGGCAACAGCAGGATGACTGGCGAGCACTTCTTCCATGCCGCCCGTTGAGAGACGATGGCCTGCCACATTGATGATGTCATCGGTACGACCCATAATGTAGAGATAGCCGTCTTCATCGACATAGCCTGCATCCGATGTCGAATAGAAACCGGGAAAAGTGGTGAGATAGCTTTCACGAAAGCGCTCGTCGGCATTCCACAAAGTCGGCAAGCATGAGGGTGGCATCGGCAATTTGATCACGATGGAACCCATCTTGCCCGCTTCAACGGGATGACCGCCTTCATCGACAATGCGCACATCATAACCAGGCATAGCCACTGTTGGTGAGCCATGCTTGACCGGCAATTGGCCAAGACCAAAGGGATTGCCGGCAATCGCCCAACCCGTTTCTGTCTGCCACCAATGATCGATAACGGGCACGCCTAAAATATCTTCCGCCCATTTGACGGTATCAGGATCAGCACGCTCACCGGCTAAGAACAACGCACGAAAATCATTGAACTTGTATTTTTTTAATTCTTCCGCACTGGGATCTTCTTTGCGGATCGCGCGGAAGGCTGTTGGCGCTGTAAAAAGCGCCTTCACACCATGCTCGGAGATCACGCGCCAGAATGCACCGGCATCGGGTGTGCCGACAGGCTTACCTTCATAAACAATCGTCGTCGCACCCACGAGCAGTGGACCATAGACGATATAAGAATGACCAACGACCCAGCCAACATCAGACGCCGACCAGAACACTTCACCCGGATTGATCGAATAGATGGCTTTCATCGTCCAATGAATGGCCACAGCATGGCCGCCATTATCACGCACAACGCCTTTCGGCTTTCCGGTCGTTCCCGATGTGTAGAGAATGTAAAGCGGATCGGTTGATTTCACCGGCACGCAATCACTCGTCTTGCCTGCTGATTTGGCATCCTGCACCAGTTCAGCCCAATCAAAATCGCGACCGGCTTTTAGTGTGGCCTTCTCTTGCGGGCGTTGAAACACGATGAGCTTTTCAGGCTTGTGCGCAGCAAGTTCTATCGCTTCATCAATGAGTGGTTTGTAATGCACAACCCGACCGGGTTCGATACCGCATGAGGCGGCAAGAATGAGTTTCGGATGGGAGTCATCCAAACGCGTTGCAAGCTCGCGCGCGGCAAAACCGCCGAACACAACCGAATGAATTGCACCCACACGCGCGCAAGCGAGCATCGCAATCAGCGCTTCCGGAATCATCGGCATATAAATGATAACACGGTCACCTTTATGCACGCCGAAATCTTGAAGCACGGCGCCAAGCGCTGACACTTCATCGCGCAATTCACGATAGGAGAGTGTGCGCTTCGTCCCCGTGATGGGGCTGTCATGAATGATGGCGGCTTGATCGGGCCGCGTTGCCGCATGACGGTCCACCGCATTGTAACAAGTGTTCATCACGCCATCGGGGAACCAGCGGCCATAGACGCCTTGCGTGGCATCGAACACGGTTTTGGGGGGCGTCATCCAGTCTATGGCGTTTGCGGCGTCGCCCCAAAATCCGGTCGGATCATCCATGGATTTTTGATAGATGGCCTGATAGCGCGCAGCATGGCTCATGGCTGCTCCCTTCTGTAACGGTTCCCCCAACCGCTGCGGATTTACCATTTGAGAGCGTCGGCGTCAGGCACGACTTTGGACGCAAGGCAGATCAGCGTCGGCGAGGTCTTGCCAAGGCCAGATGGATCGCAGACATCTGACCGCACTGTTTCAAGGATCCGCCGGTCTTATGTCGTCCCTCATTTCTGATCCGCTCTTCTACCTCGCCGCCACGCCGGCTGTGATCCTGATGGGTCTTGCCAAAGGCGGCTTTGCGGGGTTGGGGCTGATCGCCATTCCGCTGATGGCACTGGTGGTTTCGCCCGTGAAGGCGGCGGCGCTGATGCTGCCGATCTTGATCGTACAGGATATGGTTTCGACCTGGGCCTATCGGCATAATTTTGATCGCCGCACCCTGTTTATCATGCTGCCGGGCTCGCTGATTGGCGTCTTCATCGGTTGGCTTATGGCCGCCCATGTTTCGGACGATCTTGTCAAAGTCGGCGTGGGCGTCATTTCGGTGGTGTTTGTCGTGATATTTTGGCGCAAACGCGCGGTTGAAGGTGAACCGCTTCGGGGGCGGCTGGCACCCGGATTGTTCTGGGGTGGTGTTTCGGGCTTCACGAGCTTTGTTGCCCATGCGGGCGGCCCGCCGTTTCAAGTGCATGTGATGCCGCAACGCCTGCCGCCACAAACTTATGTCGGCACATCGACCTGGTTTTTCACCATCACCAATCTGATCAAGGTCGTGCCCTATTTTCTACTGGGTCAATTCTCGTCAGAAAATTTGGCCACATCGACCGCTTTGTTCCCGCTTGCTCTGCTGTCAACACTCGCCGGTGTGTGGTTGATCCGGCGGATCGAGGCGAAGCGCTTTTATACAATCATCTATACATTGACCTTTGTCGTGGGCCTCAAATTGCTCATCGACAGTGTACCGGCGCTGTTCTGAGACAGAGGCTTTAGAAGGCGCTGGCAATTCGCATCGCGAAGGCTTATTTAGACAAGGCGGTGCTGCGGGGTGCGTGAGAACAACTGTATTCCCGGGGCCTTACCGATCCTTAGGGAGCTGTTCCTGCCTTGGTCCGTGGACTGGGGCACACGGTGCCCACCTACTTATGTAGGCACCTGGGATCGATCGTTCCACGGCTTTTGCGGCTCCGCACTTTGTTCGGTTTGTTTTGATGTCCTCTTCTGAAAAAGATCGACTTCGCGCCGAAGTGCTCGCCAAGCGCGATGCGCTTCCCAAGGACGAGCGCGCCGCGGCGGCGGAGATCATCGCCGAAAAAATCTTCGCTTTGCAAACCGAGATCGGTCAGGGACCGCTCAGCGGCTTTTGGCCCATTCGTAGCGAGATTGATCCACGCCCCGCGATGCTCCGCTTTGCAACGCTTGGCATATCGCTCGCGCTGCCTGTCGTCACCGGTGCCGAACTCGTGTTTCGACTCTGGCGTCCGGGTGAAGAGCTTGCCCGCGGCCCCTTTGGCCTCAGCGAACCATTTGCCGATGCGCCCAGTCTTGATCCCGTTGCCATGTTGGTGCCCCTCGCGGCCTTTGATCGGCGCGGCCATCGCATCGGTTATGGGGCGGGGTTTTATGACCGCGCGATTGCACGGCTCTCACCCAAAAGACGGCCCTTTACGATTGGCGTCGCGTTTTCCGCTCAAGAGATTGATGCCGTTCCGGATGAGGCCCATGACCAGCCGCTCGACCGGATTATAACCGAGCGCGAAACCATACGCCCCTCACGCTGAACTGCTTATGTCTCCGCGCCGCGGATCGCGAGCGCCGACGAGACGGTGCCCGTCACCATCGCAAACAATCCCAATCCGCATAAAATGGCGAAGGGCGTGCGGAAGGGAAGCGGTCCGCCCAAGGCGGCCGATGTGGCTGAAATTCCAAAAATCAGCACCGGAATCATCAAAGGCATCACCAAAACAGCCAGAATGAGGCCGCCGCGTCGAAGGCCTGCGGTTAAAGCGGCGCCCGTTGCCCCAATAAAGGTGAGCGCCGGTGTACCGGCAAGCAAGGTGACCGTGACGGCCAGAAGAGCCTGCGGTTCCAACGCCAGAAGAAGTCCCAAAAAGGGGGCCGCAAGCGCCAGCGGCAAGCCGGTGACAAGCCAATGGGCAATCCCTTTTGCCAGGACAATAAGAGGTAAAGGCAAGCCCGACATTCGCAATAGATCCAGCGAGCCGTCTTCTTCATCCGCCTGAAACAGTCGATCAAGCCCGATCAAAGTCGCAAGGAGCGCCGCGACCCATAAAATGGCGGGGCCGATGCGCGCGAGCAAGACCATATCCGGCCCGATGGCAAAGGGCATGATGGTCACGAGCATCAAAAAGAAAACGAGGCCCACGCCAGCGCCGCCGCCAATGCGGGTGGCCAGCAAAAGATCGCGACGGATCAGAGCGAAGAAGGCGTTCATGCGGAAGCCTTCAAAGAGAGCGTTCGTGTCGGAATCGGCAAAGGGGTGTGGGTCGCGATCAAAGCTAATCCACCACGAGTGAGATGATCGGCCACCAGATCGCCAAACATGGCCTCGGACGCCTGATCAAGCGCGGCGGTGGGCTCGTCCAGAAGCCAGATCGGGCGATGGGCCACGAGCAATCGAGCCAGAGAGAGCCGCCGCCGCTGGCCCGCCGATAAATAGGCGGAGGGCAATGTGGCAGCATGCCCAAGACCGACGCGATCAAGGGCATCGCGTGGAGCAAGAGCTGGGCGGCCAAGCATTGCCCGCCAAAATGTCAGTACTTCAACGGACGAAAGGGCTGGCTTCAGCGCATCGCGGTGCCCAAGATAATGAGCCTCTTCGCTGAACGGCGTATCGGGATCGGTACCATCGAGAACAATCTTACCCGCACTCATGGGCAAGAGACCGGCAAGGAGCCGTAACAGCGTGGATTTACCCGCACCATTAGGGCCCGTCAGCGCGAGCGCTTCGCCCGCGGACAGTGTAAAGCTGAGCTTTGAAAAAATCGGCCGGCCGGACCGTGTGACGGCCAGATCTGAAACGCGCAAATGCATACGGGACGACACTTACCCTGATTTCCGCATGGCATCGACATAAGATTGAAGCACCGCGCTGATGCGGCTTTGATAACCTTTGCCGGTTGCGCGAAAATGTTTCAACACGCGGCGTGGCAGGCGCAGCGTGATTTGTTCGGTACCTTCCGGCTCGATAATCTTCGCGGACTCCCAAAACGCTTCAGGCAAAGCATCAGCATCGGGATCATCAGCGCGCTGAAAAGTAACGGTTTCATCGCTCATGGCTTTCAATTTGCGTGACAAAGGCGCGGCTTTCGGCAGCGCGTCAATTGTCGCGTAGCGAAGCATTTTGGGTTTGCTTGTAGATTTCGCGCTCATATCGCCCTGCCTTCCATGCCGAAATGATCCGAATATCTCCGTCACGTTTTGTAAACACGACGCATAAAATCACATCGTCAAATTGCCCAAGCGCCCGGAAACGCGGCTCGCCATAATTTTTGCGGCGGTCCTCGATGAGGCATACGGGACCCCGAAAAATTTGCGCGGCCTGAAGAAAAGAAAGACCATGCTTTTCTTCATTTGCGTCACTCTTATCCGGGTCCCATTGAAACCCCATCGCCATCTTGCCAGTCCCTGCCAATATTGTCACTACAAAAGTAACGCCTACTGAAAAGACACCGGCCAAACGCTTCGTAAAAGAGCCATAATCGCCTTAAGTCCATGTAGCGGGTTCATTTGAAATTTTCTATAAGACCGTCACGCCGGTGCAACGTCTTTGAGCGATGCAGGGGGCCCGGGCACTCCCGGGGCGGCGCAAACCCGATCTGCCCGAAAGCAGATTGCGACCGATGAAAGCCCCAATAGGAGACCCGCGATGTCCTCGCTCGACAGTTTCAAATGCCGCAAATCCATGAAAGTGGGTGGCAAGACCTATCATTATTATTCACTCGCCGCCGCCGAGAAGAATGGCCTGAAGGGCCTTTCAAAACTGCCTTTCTCGTTGAAAGTTTTGGTCGAGAATTTATTGCGTTTTGAAGACGGCCGCTCGGTCACAAAAGCGGACATCAAAGCCGCCGTGGGCTGGCTGAAGACCAAAGGCAAAGGTGAACTTGAAATCGCTTTCCGTCCCGCACGCGTGTTGATGCAGGATTTCACCGGCGTTCCGGCCGTAGTTGATCTCGCTGCGATGCGCGACGCGATGAAAACGCTTGGGGGCGATCCCAAGAAAATCAATCCGCTCGTGCCGGTTGATCTCGTGATCGATCATTCCGTGATTGTCGATGAATTCGGTTCTGCAAAAGCCTTCAAGAAAAATGTTGA
>CANGPA010000007.1 GCA_947455645.1 Hyphomicrobiales bacterium
ACAGAAGAAAAGCTCGCGCGGCTTGATCAATTCATGGATGAAACACAGCGGCAGCTTTCTGATTTGCAAAGCAAAAGCCGTAGACCCGCATTAGAAGGCACGACGAATGCCTTCGATAGTGCTGGAGATGCGCATCGCAAGGCGTTTGATTCCTATCTGCGCTCAGGTGAATCAAGCGGATTAAAAGCGCTTGAATCAAAAGCGCTCTCATCGGGGTCCGGTCCTGATGGCGGCTATCTTGTGCCGCCTCCGCAAGAGCGCGAGATTTTGCGCCGTATGTCGATGGTGTCGCCGATCCGTTCTATTGCGAGTGTGCAATCAATATCGACTGCGCTCTTCAAGAAAGCCTATTCAACCACGGGGCCACAAGCGGGATGGGTGAGCGAGACAACAGCCCGTGTGCAGACCAATTCGCAGCAGATTGCCGAACTCTCATTTCCGGCGATGGAGCTTTATGCGATGCCATCGGCCACACAAACCATTCTCGATGACGCGGCAGTGAATGTGGAAGACTGGATAGCGAGTGAAGTGGAGACGGTGTTTGCCGAGCAGGAAGGCGCGGCCTTTGTGAATGGCGATGGTGTGACAAAGCCATTGGGTTTCACAACACCGGCGAAAGTGGCGCAAGCCTCTTGGGTTTGGGGCAAGCTCGGTTATGTGATTAGCGGTGCGGCAGGTGCTTTTGCTGCAGCGGCACCTTCAGATGCTCTGTTTGATCTCATCTACGCCTTGAAAGCAGGCTATCGGCAGAATGCCAGTTTTGTAATGAACCGCAAAACGCAAGCTGCTGTGCGCAAGCTGAAAATGACAACAGGTGAATATCTCTGGCAGCCGCCGCTTGCCGTGAATGGGCGTGCAACGCTTATGAATTTTCCGCTTGTGGAAGCTGAAGACATGCCTGATATCGCCGCCGATGCAACGGCGATTGCCTTTGGAGATTTCGCACGGGGCTATCTGATTGTTGACCGGATGGGTGTACGCGTGTTGCGCGATCCCTATTCCGCTAAACCCTATGTATTGTTCTATACGACCAAACGCGTGGGCGGCGGCATTCAAGATTTTGATGCGATCAAATTTTTGAAATTCGGAACCGCGTAATCTTTGCCGAAGAATGACTAAGGTGCAAAGCCTGCGGTCTTGTTGATCCAATCCCGATGCGGCGCAATCAGAGTGCCTTGCGTATAGGTGCCGCATTCGGATTTGCCTTCGCCCGTTGTCCAAGCGACCACGGCGATGACGGCTCCTGCTGCAATCAGCGGGCCGCCTGAATCGCCGTGACAACCGCCAGCGCCGGAGGCGGAAGGATCGGCGAGCCACAACACGGCTTTGCTCGGACCATAAGGTTCAATGACACTGAGCGTTGCGGTTAGAAATTTACCCAAGGCTTTGGGCTTTTTCTCTTCCGATAAGCCATAGCCGCCCACAGTGACAGGTTCGCCGGGGGGAAGTGTTTCGGCGTCTGATAAAGAAATGGGCGTGAATGAATCAGGGAGCGAATCTTTCAAGCTGACGATGGCGAGATCCACCGAACGTGTGCGCTTCACGATTGCCTTTGCATCATAACCGGGATGAATTTTGACCGATAACGGCTCGACCAGAACCGGTGTGTTATCCGGCGCACGCCAATGCACACGCCATGCTGTGGCGCTGGCAATACAATGCGCGGCCGTCAGAACAATGGTTGGCGAGAGCACAATGCCGGAACAAACATTGCCGCGATTGTCGAGCACCATCACGGCGTGACGTTCGAGCGTTGGATCGGGCGATCCCTTGATGACCGCATAAGCGGGCATAGCGCCGCTGAAGGCACCCAATACGACTGTAAAAATGAATTTTGCGATGTGCGCCCGGGCTAGGCGGACATCGACGCAAACAAACCGCATAGCACACAAATCATACAAGAAGCTTTTCATGAGGCTGTGATTTAGCAGTCGAATGATTATTCGACCAGAAGGAATTTTTCATGATCCCAAGCGATTTGATCTCACCGCCTCTGGTTGAACCATTGGCGCTTTCGGACGTCAAAACCTGGCTGCGGATTGATGATACGGTGGATGATGTGCTGATTGCGGGGTTGATCACCTCGGCGCGTCTGGCGGTTGAAGTGTCAACCGGTCTTCTGCTCATCACGCAGAATTGGCGGTGTTATCTTGATCAATGGCCCACGAATGGGCGGCTTGTTTTGCCCTATCGACCAATCCAATCTTTAACGGCGGTGGCGATGCGCGATGGGAGTGGAGCGTTGAAAGCGGTGGCACTTGATCCGTTTCGGATTGAACCGGGGCGCGAGCCAAGTGCCTTGTTGATTGCGGGTGCGTTGCCCATGCCTTCCGGTTTGCGCAACAGTATTTTGATCGATGTTTCTTTTGGATTTGGCGCGGATGGAACCTCTGTGCCTGCGCCACTTCTCGTTGCGATGCGCCAGATGATCACGTTCTGGTATGAAAATCGTGGTGATGACGGCGCGCAAGGTTCAAATGCCTGGCCATCAACCATCAGCGCGCTGTTGCATCCCTATCATCGTGTGAGGATCGGCGCATGACCCGCTTGAATGTGAGTGCGTTTCGGGATCGTCTGATCATTGAAGTGCGGCAAGAAAAGCCCGACGGCGCGGGGGGCGTTAAACGCGGTTGGACGCCAAGCGCAACGATTTGGGCAGCGGTTGAAACGCTTGATGCCGAGCAACGCTTTGAAGCCGGACAAATTGGCCAACGCCTCACCCATCGTGTGACGCTGCGCTATCGCGATGATCTTGATACAACGCAACGCTTTCGGCGCGCGGGTGATGTGCTTGCCATTCGCGGTGTGCGGGATCCGGACGGGCAGAAACGCCGTTTGATCTGCGCCTGTGAGGAGTTGCGGCCATGACCAACCCGATTTTTGCTTTGCGTGTTGCCTTGCGCGCGGTGCTGATTGCCGATGCGACGCTGATTACGCTTTTGGGCGGTGCGCGTCTTTATGATGCGGCACCGGCCGGTGAAACACCGCCTTATATCACATTTGGTGAAGCAAAGATTGAAGACTGGTCTGCGCTGGGTGTGATCGGCCATGCTCATACGCTGAGCCTTGATGTGTGGTCGCGCGAGGGGGGCGATTCTGAAGCATTGGCCCTTGCTCAACGTTTGGTCGAAGTGGTGCAGGCATCGCCTCTCACGCTTGACGGGCATCGTATCATTTTGATCCGCGTGCGCGAGCAGGATGTTGATTTGCCGACTGCGGATGGGCTGCGTCATGCGCGCGTGACGCTCGAAGCCTTTAGCGAAGTGCTGAGCTAAAATTTATTCAAGATCGATATTCATTGCAGACCGAAGGAGAGTCTCATGGCCGCACTCGCGGGCAAGGATGTGTTGCTTAAAATTGATGACGGTACGGGCGTGATGATCACCATTGGTGGATTGCGCACGCGGCAAATGACATTCAGCGCCGATGCGGTTGATGTGACGGATCAAGATTCGCCCGGACGCTGGCGCGAATTGCTCGGTGGTGCCGGTGCGCGCCATGCGGCGATTTCGGGATCGGGTCTTTTTCGCGACGGGGCTTCGGATGAAGCGATGCGGCTTGGTTTTTTTGCCGGCAATGTTGTGACGCTCGCTTTCATTGTGCCGGGTTATGGGCAATTCAAAGGGCCATTTTGTCTGACCGCTTTGGCCTATAAGGCCGACCATGCCGGCGCCGCTTTGTTTGATCTGACGGCGGAGAGTGCCGGTGCGATTGTGTTTACGGCACTCTAATGTTGGGAGGTGGCAATGGCCAATGCGCGACGCGGTGAGATAGATGCGATATTGGGGGGGCGCCGCGTGCGCCTGTGTTTGACCTTTGGCGCGCTGGCGACGCTGGAACAGCGTTTGGGTGTGGGTGATCTCTCGGCCCTTGGTGTGCGCTTTTCCGAAGCACGCCTGTCGGCGCGTGATCTTCTCGCGCTGATTACAGCGGGGCTTGAAGGCGCAGGCGACCCGATGCGTGAAGAAGACGTGCAAGCGCTCTCTTTGCAGGACAATTGGACGGCATTGGTTGATGCGGCCGCACGTTTGCTTGCGACCAGTTTTGGGCAGGCGGATTCCCAACAGGCCAATAACGAACAGGGTAGGGCGAACACGCCCCGCCCTTGACAGCCGCAGGATCCAAGCCAGCAGGGCAAGGGATGCTCGCCCCCCCGCGTCCTTTTCCCTGGGATGAAGCCATTGGCTTTGCGCTTGGCGTTCTGCGGCTGTCTTCTGATGCGTTTTGGCGCATGACTCCGCGTGAATTATCCGCCGTGTTGCGCAGGCGTGCCGCGCAGGATGGCCGCGTATCGGCGCCTGATCACGCAAGCCTTGCTGCTCTTATGATGATTTATCCGGATTGATGATGTGTCGTTGGCTCACACTGGGGACGATGAAAAACCATGCCGCCTGATTTTCACGACGTGCTGTTTCCAATCTCGATTGCCATTCAAGGGAGTGGTGGACCCGAACGGAAGACCGATATTGTGGTGACGGGTTCGGGCCGCGAGGAACGCATTGCACGCTGGGCGCATTCGCGACGGCGTTATGATGCAGGCTCCGGTGTGAAAACCTTTGCTGAATTGCAAAGCGTGCTCGCGTTCTTTGAGGAGCGGCGGGGACGCCTTTATGGGTTTCGCTGGCGTGACCGGCTGGATTTTTCCTCCGTACAAGCGGGTGTTCAAATCACACCGCTCGATCAGATGATCGGAAGAGGTGATGGTGCGACGAAACAATTTCAACTGATCAAAGGCTACGGATCAAATTTTGCGCCCTATCAACGCGTGATCCGAAAGCCTGTGGCCGGGTCTGTGCGCCTTGCGCTTGATGGTGTGGAAGTTACCGATGCATCACGCTTTAGCGTGGATACTCACAGCGGCATTGTGACATTTGCCACAGCACCCGCCGCGGGTGTGGTGATTAAAGCCGGCTATCAATTTGATGTGCCGGTGCGTTTTGATACCGACAGTTTGCAGATTGATTTTTCGGCCTTTGCGGCGGGCGAAATTCCCAAAATTCCTGTGGTTGAACTTCTCGGTTAAGCGAGGTGTTGTCATGAAAAATATCCCCGCCGCATTGACCGGCGGCGCGATGACGCTTGCGCGTTGTTGGCGCATCCGCCGTGCTGATGGTGTCGTTTTGGGCTTTACCGATCACGATCAGGATTTGATCTATGACGGCGTGACCCATGCGGCGATTCCGGGCTTTGAAGCCTCAGCGATGGAGGCGGAATTGGGCTTTGCCATTGCGGGTGGCGAGGCATCGGGCGTGTTGGCCTCACCGGGGCTTATGGAAAGCGATATTGTCAATGGCCGCTATGACGGCGCGCGGGTAGAAATCGATCTCGTTGACTGGACGGCGCTTGATCAGCGTGTGCGTCTTGAAGCGGGTGTGATTGGCGAAATTCGCCGCGCCGGTTCCGGCTTTGCGGCTGAAATTCGCAGCCTTGCCCATCGCCTTGATGAAGAGCGTGGGCGTTTGTTTCGTGCAAGTTGCGCGGCGGATTTGGGGGATGCGGCCTGTGGTATTTCGCTTGAGGTTTCGAAGTTTCGTTTTGACGGTGTTGTGAAAGAGACGGATGGTCGTCTTGTGATCGTGCTTGATGGTGCGTTCCGCACCGATGCGTTTAATGGCGGTACGGTTCAATTTACAAACGGCGCCAATCAGGGTGCGACTTTTGAAATTCGTCTGCAAACGGCACGCAATGCGGGTGCCGCATTTACATTATGGCAACCAACCGGCGCCGTGATTGCGGTGGGCGATACGGTGACCTTGCGGGTGGGATGCGACAAGCGCTTGGCAACATGTCGTGATGTGTTTCAAAACACACTCAATTTTCGCGGCTTTCCGCATATGCCAGGAAATGATTTTGTGGTGGCTTCCGTGGCCGATGGCGAAGCCGGCATGGATGGCGGGAGTTTTTTCCGATGAGGGCCCGGCTTTCGGTCGCGCTTGTTGCTGAAGCGCGTAGTTGGATTGGTACGCCTTATTGCCATGCGGCTTCGGTGAAAGCGGTGGGATGCGATTGTCTGGGGCTTGTGCGCGGTGTGTGGCGCGCGGTGCTTGGCGCAGAGCCTGAAGTACCAACGCCTTATCGCGCGGGGTGGATTGACACGCCGGGCGAAGAGCGGTTGCGCGATGCGGCGCGGCGTCATCTCCTTGAACTGTCCCTCGATGAATTCGATGCCGGTGATGTGTTGTTGTTTCGGTGGCGTGATCATTTGCCGGCCAAACATATTGGCATTGCGACATCAAAAACGCAGATGGTGCATGCGCATGAAGGCGCATGTGTTGCTGAAATTGCGCTTGCACCATGGCGACGGCGCCTTGTGCATGCGTTTCGTTTTCCGATGCCCCAGAATGAGGATGAGGCCCGATGACAACGCTTATTTTGCAAGCGGCGGGCAGTGCGGTGGGCAGTCTCGTGGGCGGTCCCTTTGGCGCTGCGATTGGACGCAGCCTTGGCAGTGCTTTTGGTCATGCGATTGATCGCGCCTTGTTTTTTGGCGGCGGATCTTCGACCACGCGCGAAGGGCCGCGTCTTACAGAAATGGGCGGGCTCGCCTCAACCGAAGGCGTGTCCATTCCGCGGGTTTATGGCCGTGCGCGATTGGGGGGAACATTAATTTGGGCCACGCGGTTTTTGGAACAGGTCGATGTGCAAGACAGCGGGGGTGGTAAAGGCGGTGGAGGTGGGAGCGGTAGCAGCACGCGCACCTATTCTTACACGGCCAATCTTGCGATCGGCCTATGCGAAGGACCGATTGCCTATGTGCGGCGCATCTGGGCGAATGGGAAAGAACTCGATTGGTCGAGCCTCACGTTTCGTCTTTATCATGGCACTGAAACACAAGAGGCGGATCCGCTGATTGTTGCAAAAGAAGGCGCTGAAAATGCGCCGGCCTATCGCGGTTTGGCCTATCTGGTTTTCGAAGGTCTGCCGCTTGCTGATTTTGGCAATCGTGTGCCGCAATTTTCATTTGAAGTGGTTAGGCCTGTTGACGGTGTGCGGCAGCAGGTGCAGGCGATTAATCTCATTCCCGGCGCGGGTGAATTTGTTTATGATACGCAGAGCGTAACGACATCGGACTCTGCCGGGACAACGCTGCATCTCAACCGTCATCAATTGGCGGCGACGAGTGATGTTGTTGCGGCCCTTGATCAGCTTCAAGCCCTGTGTCCGGCCCTTAAAACGGTGCAGCTTGTTGTGTCATGGTTTGGCGATGATTTGCGTGCTGGGCGTTGCAGCATTGCGCCACGCGTTGATGCGCTGAGCAAATCGACCTTGGAAACGGAATGGCGTGTATCGGGCTTGCGCCGTGCGGATGCGCGGCTTGTGACCATGATTGATGGTGCAGCCGCTTATGGGGGCACGCCCTCGGATGCGAGCGTTTTGCGTGTTATCAAAGAGTTGAAAGCGCGCGGATTGAAAGTGACGCTTTACCCGTTTGTGATGATGGATATCGGGCCGGATTCCGCTTTGCCTGATCCGCATGCGCCCGGCAGTACGCAACCGCCTTTTCCTTGGCGGGGACGCATCACCTGTGATCCGGCGCCAGGATTGCCCGGATCACCGAATGGCACATCGCAAGCAGCTGTTCAGCTCTCAAAATTTTTCGGTCAAGCGACCCCGCAACATTTTGCACCGCAAGGCGAGACTGTAACCTATGCGGGCCCGATAGAATGGAGTTGGCGTCGTATGGTCTTGCATTATGCCACGCTCGCAAAAGTGGCGGGTGGTGTAGACGGGTTCATCATTGGATCAGAATTGCGAGACCTGACACAGATTGAAAATGCGCCGGGACGGTTTCCGGCAATTGATGCGTTGGTGGCCCTCGCAGCGGATGTGAAAACAATTTTGGGTTCTTCAACCGCCGTGACCTATGCCGCCGACTGGACCGAATATGGCGCGCGGCATGTATCATCGGGTGCGGTACGTTTTCCGCTGGATGCCTTGTGGTCGTCTCCCGCAATCGATGCGATTGGCATTGATGCTTATTTTCCCCTGTCTGATTGGCGCGATGGGGATCAGCATGATGATTTTCTCTTGGCACGCTCCATCTATGATCAAAATTATCTCACGGAACGGCTGACAAGCGGCGAAGGTTTTGAGTGGTATTATGCCACGGATGATGAGCGCGCCGATGGCACAAGGCGCCCCATCACCGATGGCGATTACGACAAAGCATGGATGTGGCGCGCAAAAGATATAAAGGCTTGGTGGTCCAACGCGCATTATGATCGTGTGAATGGACTTCAAGCCTCAACGCCAACGTCTTGGATTCCGCAAAGCAAACCGATCTGGTTGACGGAATTTGGATGCCCTTCGGTTGATCGCGGCAGCAATGGCCCAAATGCTTTTCCCGATCCGAAATCATCGGAGAATGCTTTACCACCCTTCTCACGCGGGGGGCGCGATGACGCGATTCAGACACGTGTTCTTGACGCCTATTATGCGCGGTTTGATCCTCAAAATTCTGCGTTTGTGGATGCGGATAATCCGCATTCCTCGCTCTATAATGGCAGAATGATTGATCCCGCTAATATGGCGGTATGGGCTTTTGATGCGCGGCCATTTGCTGCCTTTCCAAATCTTAGCACAGTCTGGGCTGATGCTAATAATTATGCCTATGGGCATTGGTTGAATGGCCGGTTTGAAGGCCTGCCGCTTGATCGTCTCGTCGCGGCGATCCTTGATGATTTTGGCATTCAGGCGGATGAGATCGCGATTGACGGATTTCTGGATGGCTATGTCTTGAACGAACCGACCTCAGCGCGCGCGGCGCTTGAGCCCTTGGCTACGCTTTATCGGTTTGATTGTCTGGCAACGCAGTCTTTACGGTTTTTGTCGCTTGATCCGCGTTTCGCAACAGCAATCACTCAAGATGATGCTCTGCCCGATAAAAACGGTGCGTTGGTGACGTTAATACGCGCACAAGAAAGCGAATTGCCGCGTGAGATTCGCATTGGTTATTGCGATGGCGACCATGAATATCGTACTGCGGTTGCAGCCTCAAGACGTCTTGCAGGGGCGTCACGTCGTGAAACAACGAGCGCACCGGCGGTGGTGACCACACTGGCGGAAGCCCAACGCATCGCCAATGCGATGCTTCATGATGTGTGGGCTGCGCGGGATCATGCCACGCTGTCTGTTAGACCGGGGCTCTTAGCGCTTGAGCCCGGAGACCTCATCACGCTCGATGATGTGGGCCATTCCGGTATGTGGCGCATTGAGCGCATCACTGATCGCGGTGTAGCACGAGACATTGAAGCGCATGCGCTTGCACTTGAAGCGCGCGATGCACCGGCACCTAAAATTTCACAATCCGCATTTGCTGCACCCGTGCTCACCGGACGGCCTCAATGCGTTGTGGTTGATCTTCCCGTGATCAAGGGCGATGTGCCAGTGTTACAAGCGCTTGCCGCCCATGTTCAACCTTGGCCGGGTGGCTTATCCGTGTGGCGTTCGAGCGATGGACGTGATTGGCGCTTTTTCGCAACGATTGATCGGCCTGCGATCTTGGGGTTTACGACAACGCCGCTTTGGCCCGGTTCAACATTGGGTTGGGACGATAAAAACCGCATTAGTGTTTTGCTTGGCTCAGGCACGATTTCTTCATTGGGTGAGGATGCAGCGCTTGCGGGACAGTCGCTGATTGCGCTTCAGGGCGATGACGGGCAATGGGAAGCCATTGGCTTTGCGCATGCGGAATTGGTGGGCCCCTCGACTTGGTCTCTGTCTCGTCTCCTTCGTGGATTGGGTGCCTCGGACCGTTTGGCAACGCGTCTGCTTCCAGCAGGTGCGCGTGCTGTGATTTTGGATACGCGATTGCTTGCTTTGGCGGAGGGGGCGGATGCGTTGGGCGCGCATTACTTCTGGCGTGTGGTGCCGCAGGGCCGTGATTATATGCACCCAACCGCGGCGGCGTTCGAAACCAATGCAGGGTCTCTGTTGCTCAAGCCTTTCGCACCGATCCATGTGACAGCAAAACGCCAAAGCAATGGTATTGTGATCCGCTTTTTCCGGCGTGGCCGATACAATGCGGACAGTTGGACACCGCCCGATGTTCCGCTTGATCAATCGCGCGAAGCCTATGAGATTGAAATTTTACGCAATGAACTGGTTCTTCGCACGCTCGCCGTGACCACAACGGAAGCGCTTTACGCCGCATCCGATGAAATGACCGATTTTGGAACACGCCAAACATCTTTGCGCATGCGGCTCTATCAGCTCGGCGATGCGATTGGGCGCGGTTTTGCTGCGGATGTGACGCTTCCGCTTTTCTGATTTTTTCAAACACGTATGAGGATCGAATGACGGAGACTCCCAATCTCGGCCTGCCGGTGATTGTTGCGCAGCAGGCGATGAAACATATCACGCATTATGAGGCGCTTGCGCGACTTGATGCGCTGGTGCAGGCAGCGGTTTTGCAAATAAACATTAACGCACCACCAGCGTCACTCCAAGCTGGCGATCGCTATTTGATTGGCGCCACACCGACCGGCGATTTTGCCGGACAGGCAGGAAAATTGGCAAGTTATGATGGTGCCTCCTGGCGTTACATCTCGCCCAAAGCGGGATGGTTCATTTTCAATCGTGCGGATAGTAGCTTTTCTGTTTTTGATGGTACGAGCTGGAAACGAATTTCTGATACGTTCACACAATTACAAAATCTAAATGGACTCGGTATCGGCACGACCTCGGATTCATATAATCGCATGGCGGTGAAAGCCAATGCTGTTCTATTTGCGGCACTGGCATCGAGTGAGAATGGCAGCGGCGATTTACGCTTCACGCTGAACAAGGAAGCTACCGCTAAAACGGTCTCGCAGCTTTATCAGACCAATTGGTCAGGCCGCGCTGAAACCGGATTGATGGGAGATGATAATTGGCGTCTTAAAGTTTCTGCCGATGGTGCAAGCTGGCGTGACGCCTTGGTGGCTTCTGCCGCAACCGGTGCTGTGCGGATTGATACACTGGTCTCTGGCCGCTCAACACCCGCCAATGCCGGACGATTTGAATGTGATTTTGACGGGACAACCACGACGGCATGTGTGCTGTCCGATACATCAACGGCACCATCCCCATCGGCGCTCACTTTTCGAAAAGGCGGCGCGGTTGTGGGCGCCATCCGCCTTGCGGCCACGGGAGTAACTTATCTCACAACATCGGATTATCGATTGAAGCAGGATGTTCAACCCCTGTCCGATTCTCTTTCGCGATTCATGAAGTTAAAGCCCTGTCGGTTCGCTTTCCGTGCGGCGCCTGAACAGCGTGTCGACGGATTTCTGGCGCATGAAGTGGCTGACATTGTTCCGGAAGCGGTGAGTGGCGCACGCGATGCGGTGGATGCGGAGGGTCATATAAGTTCGCAAGCGCTTGATGCGTCAAAGCTCATTCCGCTTTTGGTGGCCGCCGTTCAAGCCCTGGTGCAACGGATCGAGCAGATTGAGGCGCGCGCATGAGCGATCGCTTTCAAACCTGTGTTGCAGTCATCCTTAAAGAAGAGGGAGGCTATGTTGATGATCCTGAAGACAAAGGGGGCGCGACGAATTTCGGCATTACACGTGCCACGCTTGCCCGCTTTCGGGGACGCGCGATTGTCAGTGACGATGTTAGGGTGCTGACTGAAAATGAAGCACGCGCCATTTATCGCGCTCTATATTGGGATGCGATTGAGGGCGACCTTCTGCCTAAAGGTCTTGATCTTTTTTTGTTCGATGCCGCGGTTTTATCAGGCGTGTCGCGCGCACTGCATTGGCTTCAAACAAGTCTCAATGTGCCGTCCGACGGGATCATTGGCCCGGTGACGCGCCAAGCGTTGCAGCGCGCTGATCCACAGTCTTTGATTGTAAAACTTTACGATGTTCGAGCGGCGGCGTTTCGCGCCACGCCGGGCTTTGAACGCTTTGGCCGCGGATGGATGGCGCGGCTTGATCGCCTCAGCAAGGTCGCTTGGGCTGAGGCTGCCACAACAAAACCCATTTCTTCCCCCCAAACCCTGAAGGAGACTGTTATGGATAATTCCCAACCTGTGTATGCGAGCCGGACAATCTGGGCGAATTTGATTGGTGTGATTTCATTCGTGTTGTCGATTACAGGCCATGGCGGGCTTGATACGGCAGGCCTGACGGACGCGGTTTTACAACTTGTGACCGCGGGTAGTTTTGTCGCATCAACCCTGTTTCGTGTGATTGCGACAAAGAGCATTGCGGTCTAAACCCGTTCAGCGAGCGTTCACGGGCGCGCGCTTAGGAGACCCTTTATGCGCGCCTGTCGTCCCCTTTTTTTGTCGGCATTCTTGGCCGTGGCCCCATTTTCCACCGCTTTTGCGGATGGGGCGCCAGCCAATTGCCTCTCCGACGCGGAATTGCGTGATCTCGTGAATTCTGGTCAGATTGTGCCCCAAATTTATGCATTTCGGACCGCTCGCAACCAAATGGGTGGCGAGGTGGTGCGTGCTTCGCTTTGTCCCAAAGAGACCGGATTGGTTTATATGATCACGACGCTCACGAAAGACGGGCGGCTTGGTCGGATTGAAATCAACGCCGTCACGGGTAAGCCGATGGATCCGCAATAGGGCAGGCTGCAACAGGGGTTACGTATTTATGCGTTTGCTTGTCGTCGAGGACGACCGTGATTTGAACCGCCAACTCGTTAAGGCTCTAGGCCAAGCGGGTTACGCGGTTGATTCTGCATTTGATGGCGAGGAAGCGCAGTTTCTCGGCGAGACAGAACCATATGACGCTGTGATCCTTGATCTCGGCCTGCCAAAGATCGACGGGGCGCGTGTGCTGGAGGCGTGGCGTCAGGCAGGGCGCAAAATGCCTGTGCTCGTTCTAACGGCGCGCGATGGCTGGAGCGACAAGGTCAACAGCTTCGATGCCGGCGCGGATGATTATGTCACCAAGCCGTTTCATATCGAAGAAATTCTCGCGCGCTTGCGTGCGCTCGTGCGGCGCGCCACGGGCCATGCATCATCCGATTTGGTATGCGGACCCATTCGTGTGGACACCCGCGCGGGCCGTGTGCTTGTGAATGGAGAGGCGGTGCGGCTCACCTCCCATGAATATCGGTTGATGTCCTATCTCATGCATCATGTTGGACGCATTGTCTCCCGCACGGAACTGGTTGAGCATCTCTATGATCAGGATTTTGATCGTGACTCGAACACGATTGAAGTTTTTGTGGGACGGCTTCGCAAAAAACTCGGCGTGGATATTATCAAGACCATTCGCGGGCTTGGCTATCTTGTTGAGCCGCCGACTCCGGTGTAGCGCGCAATGTTTAGAGGATTTTCTCTTGCGCGCGTTTCGATTGGCACACGCCTTTTTGTTTCTGCCGTTTTGTGCAGCGTCATTATTTTGGTGGGTGCGGCCTTTGTTTTATCGGCGATTTACCGCCGCGCAACCGAACGCGCCTTTGACGAGCGCCTTCAGGTCTATATCCAATCGGTTGCCGCCAATATCTCCTCAAAAAATACCAGCAATGCGGTTGATCCTTATGGGTTAGGTGACCCGCGCTTCACATTGCCTTTGTCCGGTTGGTATTGGCAAATCCGAATTGAGGGAACGGCACCACAAAATGTCATGTCGTCGCTCTCGCTGTTTGGTGGCCGTCTGCCACGTCTCGAGGATCTGCATATACAAGCTCGTGAGGGCTCAAGCCGTGAAGGATATATTATTGGTCCTGATGAGCGGCGCTTGCGCCTTGTCGAACGCGCGATCGAATTGCCGGATGGGGCACGCTACCTTGTTCAGATCGCGGGCAATGCCGATGAAATCGAGCAAACCATTCTAAGTTTCAAAAAAGCATTGTGGACGGGCTTTGCCTTGCTTGCCAGCGCTTTGGGTGTGACCACGATTTTCCAAGTGCGTTTCGGCTTGCAACCGCTCAAGCGATTGTCGGGCCAAATCAGTGCGATTAGGCGTGGCGCCAGCGATCATATTGAGGGCGGCTTTCCGCATGATATTGCGCCCGTTGCCGATGAGATCAATCTACTCATTGAATTCAACCGCGACATTCTTGAACGTGCGCGCACACAAGTGGGCAATCTCGCGCATGCGCTTAAAACCCCTTTGAGTGTGATGCTCAATGAGGCTTCCGGACAGGACTCTCTTCTTGCCGAAAAGGTACGCGAGCAAGCCGGAATTATGCGCGATCAAGTCAATTGGCATTTGGAGCGCGCACGGGCGGCGGCCCGTGCCGGTGTGATCGGTGTTGCCACAGAGGTTGCGCCCACGCTAGCCGGCCTCGAACGCACTTTTCTTAAAATTTATGCTGAAAAATCACTCGCGATTGAAACCCATTGTCCCGCGGACTTGAAGTTTCGCGGTGAAAAGCGCGATCTTGAAGAAATGGTCGGCAATCTCATCGACAATGCTGCAAAATGGGCGCGTCGTCGCATTCTCGTTCAAACGGAAGCTGTACCGATGATTGATGGGCGCTTGTTTCTCGATCTCATTGTTTCAGATGATGGTCCGGGATTGCCCGCGGAAAAACGACTTGATGTGATGCGGCGCGGTCAAAGGCTTGATGAAACGGTTCCCGGTTCGGGTCTTGGTCTGTCTATCGTTGCGGATCTCGCCTCCCTTTATGGCGGCAATCTTTCTTTGGATGACGCGGACGGGGGCGGCTTGCGCGCCGTGTTACGGTTGCCCGCGCTGTGATTCCTGTTATGAATTTGTCTGAAAAATGTCGGAATTATAGGGCTTGGTCTTGCCCAATGTGAGAGCGACCGGTGTCGTTTGAGCTTATCTTTGATGACTATTTTGAGGCATGACTGGGGGTTTTTATGACGTTTAAATCGACAATGGCGCTGGTGCTTGCGGCGGGCTTAGCTTTGGGTGCGGCCGGATGCGCGCAAACCACAGGGCCCAATGAATCGGGTGGTACGATTTTGGGTGCGCTCGCGGGCGGCTTGATTGGCAGCCAAGTCGGCAAAGGTAGCGGCAATACGGCTGCAATTATTGCCGGTACAATGATCGGCGGTATGGTCGGTAGTTCAATTGGCCGGGGTTTGGATGAAGAAGCCAAACGTCAAGCCAGTGGCGCGCAATCGCTTGCGCTTAGCAGCGGACGCCAGACGCAGTGGAAGGCGCCAAGCGGCTCCTATGGTTTTGTTGAGCCCGGCCCGGTTTACGCCGAAAATACGCGCACTTGCCGTTCCTACACCCACAAGATTTACATCAATGGCAAGGCCGAGACCGGTAGCGGAACGGCGTGCAAGGCTGCTGATGGAACATGGGATATCGTGAACTGATTGGCTGATTTCCATCTTGGATCAGGGTTTTCAACGGGAGCAGGGCGGATTTTCTCCGCTTTGCTCCCGTTTTTTGTTTGTTTGCGTGACTTTTATTTTTAGCGTGACCACTATTTTTAGCGTGACCAAAACTTTTAGCGTGACCTCGGCGTCGCGTCGGCCTAACACACAACCATGTCACTCTGGCTTTTCATTGCGTCTTTGACGGGCTTTGCCGTCTTCGGTTTGCTTTGGCCGCTCTCGCGCCCCGTTCGCGCCGGGCGCGATCTTGATGACCGCGATTTCTATCAAAGCCAGCTTGCCGAGATTGATCAGGATATTGCGCGCGGCGTGATTGATGAGGCTTCAGCCGCCAGTGCGCGCCATGAGGCCGCGCGGCGCTTACTCGCACTGGGCGATCAGCAAGCGATATCGCCGGTTATCACGCAGGCCACCGGTCGGCGGCGTGCGGCCGCCATTCTGACGATTGCCTGTGTGCCGCTTTTGGCGCTTGCGCTTTACACGCGCCTCGGTTCACCCGGATTGCCCGATCAGCCGATTGCAGCGCGTGCAGAGCTTCTGTCAAATGATGCGGCGCTTTCCACCCTAATTTCCAAAGTTGAAGCCCGGCTTGAAACGCATCCAGAGGATGGTTTGGGCTGGGCAACGATTGCACCGGTTTATGTATCGGTGGGTCGTTATGCCGATGGCATTACTGCCTTTACAAAAGCGATTGCGCTGATGGGGGAGAGCGGCGATCTTTTGTCCGGTCTCGGTGAAGCGCGCATGGCGACGGCGGACGGCATTGTCACCACCGAAGCCTTGCGTGATTTTGATCGCGCCCTTGTGCTCGACCCAACCAATGAGCGGGCGCAATATTATCGTGCGATGGCGGCAGAGCAGGATGGTGATACCGCACGCGCGCTGTCCCTCTATCAAGAACTCGCCAAACGCTTGCCGCCTGACTCGGAGCCCGCGCAACTGATTGCGAAACGCATGGCGGCTTTGGGCGGCGCTGCGGCGCCTGCGGTGCCCGGTGCCGACACAGACCAAGGCGCAATGATCCGGTCGATGGTGCAACGACTGGATGAAAAGCTGAAAGCGGATGGCTCAGACATTGAAGGCTGGTTGAAATTGATGCGCGCCTACCAAGTATTGGGTGACGGTGAAAAAGCCAAAGAGGCACGCGATCGTGCCAAGCGCGCGCAATCGAATGACAGCGCAGCGCTTGCACGGATCGATGCGGCGGCGCGTGATCTCGGCTTGATGGATTAGACAGGATGACCCGCAAGCAAAAACGGCTTTCCCTCATTGCGGCAGCGGGTGCGGTCTTGGCTCTATCAGCCGGACTCATTCTTTATGCGCTCAATGATCGCATTGTGTTTTTCTACACACCGTCTGATGTTTCAAAACAGGTTTTGGGTCCGGGCACGCGCGTGCGCATCGGCGGGCTTGTTGATGTCGGCAGCGTTGATAAAACCGCATTACCACTTATTCGGTTTGTCATCTCGGATGGCGAGGCGAAATTGCCTGTCACTTATCGCGGCTCTCTGCCGGATTTGTTCCGCGAGGGACAAGGCGTGGTTGCCGAAGGGGTGATCGTTTCGGATGGTTTGTTGCAAGCCGATACGGTGCTCGCGAAACATGATGAAAAATATATGCCGAAAGAAGTCGCTGACGCTTTGAAAGCAAAAGGCGTATGGCAGGGTGGGGCTCCTTAATGATTGTAGAATTGGGTCACTTTGCGTTGATGCTGGCTTTTGCAACAGCGCTTTCACAAATGGCTTTACCGCTTTGGGGTGCGCTTCAGCGTGATCCGGCTTTGCAAAGCATGGCGCGTTATTCGGCCTTTGTGACCTTCGCGCTTGTGGTGCTTAGTTATTTGGCGCTCACTTATGCTTATGTGGGCTCTGATTTTTCCGTCACCAATGTCGTGATGAATTCGCATTCCTCAAAGCCGCTGATCTATAAAATATCCGGTGTCTGGAGCAATCACGAAGGGTCGATGATGCTTTGGGTTTTAATTCTGGCGCTGTTTTCCGCCTTGGTTGCGTTGCGTGGCACGGCGATGCCCGAACGTCTATTAGCCAGCGTGTTGTCGGTGCAAGGCGCGATTGCCGCGGCCTTTTTGATCTTTATCATTTTAACCTCCAATCCGTTTTTGCGTTTGGGTGATCCGCCACCCGAAGGGCAGGGGCTCAATCCCATTCTGGCTGATCCGGGTCTCGCGATTCATCCACCACTTCTCTATCTCGGTTATGTTGGTTTCTCCGTTGCGTTTGCCTTTGCGATTGGCGCGTTGATTCATGGCCGTATCGATGCGGTGTGGGCGCGGTTTGTGCGACCTTGGACTTTACTCGCATGGATTTTTTTAACGCTTGGAATCGCGATGGGCTCTTATTGGGCCTATTATGAATTGGGTTGGGGCGGTTGGTGGTTCTGGGATCCGGTCGAGAATGCGTCTTTGATGCCATGGCTCATGGGCACAGCGCTGCTTCATTCAACCATTGTGATGGAAAAGCGTGACGCGCTGAAAGTGTGGACGGTTCTCTTATCGATTCTGACGTTCTCGCTTTCTTTGCTTGGTACGTTTCTGGTGCGCTCCGGCGTGATTACATCGGTGCATTCTTTTGCCAGCGATCCGGGTCGCGGTTTGTTTATTCTCGGTATTCTCGTCTTCTTTATCGGTGGGGGCTTAACCTTGTTTGCGGTGCGCGCGCCCGCTTTGCGACAGGGCGGGTTATTCGCGCCCGTGTCGCGCGAAGGCGCGCTGGTTGTGAACAATCTTTTTCTCGCCGCCTCAACGGTAGCGGTTTTGGTGGGCACGCTTTATCCACTCGCACTTGAGACGGTGGGCGGTGCCAAAATTTCAGTTGGCGCGCCGTATTTTAATCTCACCGCCATTCCGCTTTTTGTGGCGTTGCTGTTTATGATTCCCTTTGGCCAATCGCTCGCGTGGAAGCGTGGTGATCTTTACGGCGTGATGCAACGATTGGCGGTTGCTTTCGGGCTTTGCCTTTTGGCGATCATTGCCGTGTTTGCCATTGTGCAGGGAGGACCGGTGGCCGCGCCTTTGGGAATTGGACTTGGGCTGTGGTTGATTCTTGGTTCGGCCACGGACATGGTCATACGCCTTGTGCCACGCGGTGCCACGCTGAGCATTATCATTTCACGAGCAATGGGGCTTCCCCGTTCCGCATGGGGCTCGGCTTTTGCGCATGCGGGTTTGGGTGTGACGGTCATCGGAATTGCCGCCACCGCTTGGGGCGTCGAGCGTCTTGCCATAACCAAAGTGGGGGAACGTCTGAATGTTGGCCCCTATGCGGTTGAACTGAAAACCAGTTTCAAACGCACAGGACAAGGCTATCGCGAAGAGGGTGCGCAGTTTTTGATTTTTGTTGATGGCCAACAAGCGGGTCTTATTGAAACTTCTAAGCGTGTGCATGCGGGACGCGAAATGCCAACGACCGAAGCCGGTATTGTCACGTTCGGTTTTGGTCAGCTTTACGCAAGCGTGAATGAGCTCATGCCGGATGGGCGTGTCAGCATGCATTTTTACTGGAAGCCGCTTGTTACCTTGATCTGGGGTGGCGCGCTGATCATGGCCTTTGGCGGGGTGCTCTCGCTCTCTGATCGCCGTGTGCGCATCGCAGCGGCCAATAAAGCCAAACGCTCTTTAGGAGCTGCTGCAAAGGCCACAGCATGATTCGTTTTGTGTTGTCGCTTTTTGTGCTCTTGTTCATAGGCTTTCAGGCCCATGCGGTTGAGCCTGATGAAATGCTCAAAGATCCCGCGCTTGAAGCGCGCGCGCGTGTGATCTCATCGGAACTTCGATGCCTTGTCTGCCAAAATCAATCGATTGATGATTCGCATGCGCCGCTTGCGCGTGATTTGCGTTTGCTTGTGCGGGATCGACTGACCGCGGGTGCAAGTGATGATGACATCCGCCGGTTTCTGGTTGAGCGTTATGGTGATTTCATCTTGTTAAAGCCGCGTTTTTCTTTTGATACGCTTGTGCTTTGGATTTCCCCTTTTGCCATTCTGATTTTAGGTGCGGCATTCGTCTGGCGTGCGACAAGGCAACGCAGAGTGCCTGCAAACGCCGAAGCGCCTCTGACGCCCGAGGAACAGGCAAAGCTCGACGCTCTTTTGGCCAAGCGCGATCAAAACGCCTGAATTCTTACAAAACATTCATCTGACCGTGACGCCCCCGTAAGGCGGGGCCCCGTATAACCATCTCCATTCTCGGACCAATCCGGTCCGGATCGACATTTTAAGTTGAATGGAGACATGATGATGACCTCTTCAAACACGCATTCTGGTCAATCGCGTCAGCGCCTCTTTCGCAAAAGGCTCCTGGCCGGGGCCGCATTTTTAGGCGTGATTGGGCTTGCAATTCCGCTCTTTCAAGACGCAATGCCGACGCCTGCTTTTGCGCAATCCCAAACGATGACGCAGCAGGTCATGCCAAGCTTTGCCGATGTGGTTGAAAAAGTTAGACCCGCGGTTGTGTCCGTGAAAGTCAAAGTGGAAGCCGCTTCTGACACAAGTGATGATATGGGTTCGATGATGATCCCTGATCTACCACCCGGCCATCCGCTTGAGAAATTCTTCCGTCAGTTCCGTGAGGGCCATGGCAAAGGAAAAAATGGTGGTAAACAATTTGGCATGGCGCAAGGCTCGGGATTTTTCATCTCGGCGGATGGTTATGTCGTCACCAATAATCACGTTGTTGAAAATGCGGTTCAAGTCACGCTGACAACGGATGACGGAAAAACGCTTGATGCAAAAATTATCGGGCGTGATGCCAAGACCGATCTTGCACTGTTAAAGACCGAACAAGGTGGAAATTTCCCCTATGTTCCGTTTGCATCTTCGGTGCCGCGCGTGGGTGATTGGGTCGTTGCTGTGGGTAACCCTTTCGGCTTGGGAGGAACGGTCACGGCGGGGATTGTCTCTGCACGGGGCCGCGATATCGGCTCCGGCCCTTATGATGACTATTTGCAAATTGATGCGCCGGTTAATCGCGGCAATTCCGGCGGCCCGACATTCAATCTCAATGGTGAAGTGGTGGGCGTGAACACCGCGATCTATTCGCCCTCTGGCGGCAGTGTCGGCATTGCCTTTGCCATTCCCTCCGAAACGGTTTCAGGCGTTATCGGCGCGTTGAAGGATGGCGGGCAGGTGGCGCGTGGTTATCTCGGTGTGCAAATCCAGCCTGTGACGCCCGAGCTTGCCGATAGCCTCGGTTTGAAAGAAGCGAAAGGCGCATTGATTGCCGAGACACAACCGGGCACACCCGCCTATGAAGCCGGTTTGAAGCCGGGCGATACGATCATTGCCGTTAATGGTGACGCAATGGCAACGCCCCGCGATGTCACGCGGCGTGTCTCACAAATCAAGCCCGGCGATCAGGCCAAGATCACCTATCTGCGTGCCGGCAAAGAACAGATTGCAACCATCAAGCTTGCCTCTTTACCCGAGACCAAGAGCGCAGCGGTTGATCCCGCAACGGCCAAGGCCTCGCCAACTTTTGGTCTCGCGCTCGCGCCCACGAAAGAGGGCACGGGGGTGCTCGTGACCGATGTTGATCCCAACGGAATCGGTGCCGAAAAAGGCATTGTGAAGGGTGAGATCATTCTCGAAATCGGGGGCAAACTTGTGAGCAAGCCCACCGATGTCCGGGCTGCACTTGATGAGGCGCGCAAAGATGGTCGTAAGGCGGTCGTGCTGCGCGTGAAGGGCGAGGATGGCATGCGCTTTGTGGCTCTCGCTTTCCCAAAAGCCTGAGCTTGAAAGGGCAGAGGGGCCGTTCTGATCGCTGACCTCCAAGCGATGGCTCCGCTGCTTTGGCGGCAAATCCGGTTGTCCCTTCCGGCTTTGCCGCCCTTTTTTCTTGACCATCGCTCGGAAAGAGGAAGAAGTGTCGAACACGATGAAACTTCTTCTCATTGAAGATGACGCGGCTGCAGCCGCCTATCTTGCCAAAGCCTTCCGCGAGCTCGGCCATTCGATCGACCACGCCGCGGATGGGCTGGATGGCTATGCGCTTGCCGCTGACGGCCGCTATGACGCGCTCATCATTGACCGGATGGTGCCGCGCATGGACGGGCTTTCAATCATCCGCGCATTGCGCGAACAGAAGATCGAAACACCCGCTTTGATTCTCTCCGCGCTGGGTCAAGTGGATGATCGGGTGAAAGGCCTGCGTGCGGGGGCCGATGATTATCTGCCCAAACCCTATGCTTTTTCCGAATTGCTTGCGCGGGTTGAAATTCTCTCGCGCCGTTCGCGCATGACGCCTGCTGAGGATACGGTGTTTCGCCTTGCCGATCTTGAGCTTGATCGCTTGTCCCATCGCGTGACGCGTGCAGGAGTAGAAATCGATCTTCAGCCGCGCGAATTTCGTCTTCTCGAATATCTCATGCGCCATGCCGGGCAGGTTGTTACCCGGACGATGCTGCTTGAGCATGTGTGGGATTATCATTTTGATCCGCAGACCAATGTGATTGATGTGCATGTTTCACGATTGCGCGCGAAAATTGATAAGGGACACACGGTTCCCTTGATCCATACGATCCGTGGCGCTGGATATACGATCCGTGAACAGATTAGGTAGGTTGTTCCGCACGACTGCGTTCAAATTGGCGCTCGGCTTTTTGCTGATCTTCGCGATTTTTGCCGTGGCCATTTTGGCCTATGTGGGTTTTAGCGCGGGTCGTCTGCTTGATGAACAAGTCAGCATTACCGTCGGCGAGGAAATCAAAGGCTTACTCGCCCAATATAATTCAGGCGGCGTTGTTCGCCTCGTGCGGCAGATTGAACGGCGCTCGCAACAACCCGGATCGTCTCTTTATCTCGTGACGTCGGCTGCAGGAGAGACGCTTGCCGGCAATATTATGAGCGTTGAAAGCGAAGGTCTCCTTGAAGCAGGAACTTATGAACTCTTTTATCGCGTGATTGAGGACGGTGCGCCAAGGCCGCATCGCGCGCTTGTTGAAACCGTTATTCTTCCGGGTGGATTTCGCCTGATGGTGGGGCGTGACCTTGCCGAAACGGATCGCTTTAGAACAGTGATCTGGCGTGCGGGCGGTTGGTCCATCTTGTTTGTGATCGCGCTCTCTGTCACCGGTGGCGTGTTCGTTGCGCGGCGGGTTCTGACCCGCATTGATCAGATGACTGAGACGGCGCGCATCATTATGGCCGGCGATTTAACGGGACGTTTGACCATATCCGGATCGGGCGATGAGCTTGATCGTCTCGCGCAAAGTCTCAATGCGATGCTTGATCGCATCAATGAATTGATGACCGGATTGAGAGAAGTTTCCGATAACATCGCGCATGATTTGAAAACCCCGCTGACACGCCTACGAAACAGCGCCGAGGAAGCCTTGCGCAGTTCCGGCACGCTTGATGATTTGCGCCTCGCACTCGATCACACGATTGAAGAAGCCGATGATCTCATCAAAGTGTTCAACGCTTTGCTGATGATCGCGCGGGCCGAGGCGGGTGGTGCGCTTGATCATGGTGCGCCGCTTGATCTCACAGATATCGCACGCGATGTGGTTGAGCTCTATGAACCGCTAGCGGATGAAGCGGGCTTGCATCTCAACATCGATGTCGGAGCACCCGTCACCATAAACGGTTCACGCGAATTGTTGGGGCAAGCACTTGCCAATCTCATCGACAATGCCATCAAATACGCACCCGCACATGACCAATCATCCAAAGCGGAAACACCAGACATCGTGCTTTCTGTGCATCGCCACGGCAGCCACGCGCAACTGATTGTCGCTGATCGTGGTCCCGGTATTGCGCAAGCGGATCGTGGGCGCGTGCTGGATCGTTTTGTTCGGCTTGAAACGTCGCGCACGCGGCCGGGCTCGGGCTTGGGCCTTTCTTTGGTGGCGGCAGTGGCCCGCCTTCATGGCGGCACCTTGCATCTCGAAGACAATGATCCGGGATTGCGTGCTGTGATTACGCTTCCTGTAAGCGCTGTGCCGTCATGACAATGCTCGCGCATCGCATCTCTACGGCACCTCATCTTGTCGATGCGAAAGCCTCGGAGCGCCGCGTGGAGCATTTGCTGCATGAGGCGAGCGCCGATATTTCCTTTCATCTCCAACGCATTTTTCATGATGCACCCTTCACACGCGCGCTGCTCAGTGCGATTGCCGGTCATTCTCCTTATCTCTGGCGTCTGATTGCGCGCGATCCTGCGCGTCTCGTGACTTTGTTTGAGTCTGACCCTGACGCCCGATTTAACGCCTTGCTTGCCTATTGCCGTTCCGCGTCTTCACTGCCAACGCATGATGAAGCCGCACTTAAGCGCGTTTTGAGGTTGATCAAGCAAGAGGCGGCCCTTCTCATTGCGCTGTGTGATCTCGGCGGTGTTTGGGATGTGGTGCGTGTGACTGAAGCCCTATCTGATCTTGCCGATGCGACGCTTGACGCGGCACTGACATTCTTGCTGGCGGTGGAACAAGAGGCGGGAAAGCTAAAGCCAATCGCTTCGGGCGCTCGTTCCGGTGTTGTTGTGTTGGCGCTTGGCAAACATGGCGCGCGCGAACTCAATTATTCATCCGATATCGATATTGTTGTACTTTATGACGCCACGCGCGCACCGCTTGCAGACGGTGTAGAGCCCGGTCCTTTATTTGTGCGCCTTGTGAAAGGATTGGTGCGTCTGCTCGATGAAACCACAGCGGATGGCTATGTGTTCCGCGTTGATTTGCGTTTGCGGCCTGATCCGGGCTCAACACCCGTGGCAATCTCCGTTCAATCGGCGTTTTCCTATTATGAAAGCGTGGGTCAGAATTGGGAGCGGGCCGCTTTGATCAAAGCACGCCCTGTGGCGGGTGATCGTCAATTAGGGGATGACTTTCTCGCTGATTTGTCGCCGTTTATATGGCGCAAATATTTCGACTTTGCAGCGATTGCCGATATTCATGCGATGAAGCGGCAAATTCATGCGGTGCGTGGCCATGAGTCGATTGCGGTTGCCGGTCATGATATCAAGCTCGGCCGCGGCGGCATCCGTGAAATTGAATTTTTCGTTCAAACACAGCAATTGGTTTTCGGCGGTCGGCGCACCGCCTTGCGCGGGCGCCGTACGCTCGACATGTTAAACATTCTTGCAGAAGAAAAATGGATTTCCGATCGCGCACGCGATGATCTGACTCAATCCTATTTGTTTCTGCGGGGGCTCGAACATCGCTTGCAGATGGTTGCTGATGAACAAACGCAACGTCTGCCTTCCGATGAGGGGACACTAAGGAATTTCGCACGATTTTGCGGCTATGGCACGCTGGCTGCATTTTCAAAAGCGCTCATCAGCGAAGCGCGGCGTGTTGAAAATCACTATGCACGATTATTTGAAGAAGGTGCGGATCTTGCCGCGCGCGAAGGCAGTCTCGTTTTTACTGGTACCAGTGATGACCCGGAAACAATTGAAACTTTGCGGCGCATGGGCTTTTCCGAGCCGGAACGCGCAACAGAAACCATTCGCGGCTGGCATTTTGGTCGCCGCGCGGCGGTGACGAGCCCGCGTGCGCGCGAAGTGTTGACCGAACTTGTGCCGGCGCTTTTATCGGCCTTTGGCAAGAGCGCTGATCCTGATGCGGCGCTCATGTGTTTTGACCGCGTGCTCGGGGGCATGTCTGCCGCGGTTGAATTATTTTCCATTTTACGCGAACACCGTCCGATCCTTTCGCTCTTCGCGGATATTTTGGGGTCTGCACCGCGGCTTGCCGATATTGTGGCGCTGCGTCCTCATTTGCTTGATGCGATTATTGATCCAGCCTTTGTCGAGCCTTTTCCCAATTTAACACTTCTGACCGAACGCATTGCGGCATCCGTCGGCACACCCGATTTGACGGAGGATTTTCTCGATCGTCTGCGTGATACGGGCCAGCATGAAATGTTTTTGGTGGGCGTGCGCATGCTCTCGGGTGTTCTATCTCCCGAACAGGCTGGCGAAGCCTATTCAGCCATTGCCGAAGCGCTTATTCGCATCGCGCTCAGCGATGTCGAACGGCGCTTTGCACTTGATCACGGTGTGGTTAAAGGAGGACGTCTTGCCGTTTTAGGCATGGGCCGGCTTGGTTCACGCGAAATGACGGCGACGTCCGATCTTGATCTTGTGATGCTTTATGATTTTGATCCCGCGTGTCGAGAGAGCGACGGCAAAAGACCGCTTGATCCGGTTGTTTATTATGGTCGCCTCACACAAAGATTGATCAGCGCCTTAACAGTGCCCACGCGCCGCGGAACGCTTTATGCCGTTGATATGCGATTGCGCCCTTCTGGCAATAAGGGGCCGGCGGCAACGCAATATCGCGGTTTTCTTGATTATCATTTGGGAGATGATGCCGATCTTTGGGAGCATCTTGCGCTTGTTCGTTCGCGTCTTGTGGCGGGTGATCCGGATTTTATGGCAGACATCGGTGAGCGCTTACGCCAAATTCTCACCCGTAAACGGGAGCCTGCACTTATTCGCACCCGGGCACGCGAAATGCGGGCGCTGATTGCGTCTGAAAAAGGCACAAGTGATCCGTGGGATTTCAAACAAGTTGCCGGCGGCTTGATTGATATCGAATTTGTAGCCCAAGCCCTCGTGCTTGAACATGGCGCGGCGCGTCCTGATCTCATGACGCAATCAGCGCCCCTAATTTTATCACGCGCGCGGGCTCATGGTTTGGTGGCGCCCGATGATGCAGCCGTGATGATCGAGACTTATGGTTTGATGCGTGATTTGATGCAGTGGCTTCGCACCATGGTCGCGGGAGAGTTTAATCCTGTGCAAGCCGATCGTCTCTTACGCAAACGCTTGGCGACGCTTGCAGGCTTACCCGATTTCAAACTGCTTGACGCCCATCTTGCGGATCTACGGTCGCGTGTCAGTCAAGGGGTGAAAAAAAGTCTCGGCACTTAAGCCCGTTTCGGCTTTATAGGCCTTATGCGGCTTCCTCAAGCGAAGGGCCTGCGCGGATGGGAAACCGCACGAGTACTGTTGTACCGGAGCCTTCGGTTGATCGAATGGTCAGGCTGCCGCCGTGAAGTTCAGCAAAAGACCGCGCAATCGCAAGACCGAGACCCGCGCCTTCGGTCGGATGGCGTGCATCCATCGCAACCCATTCAAACGGACGACCGAGCTTGGCCAGTGCGTCTTTGGGAATGCCGATCCCAGTATCTTCGACATAAAGATTGATCGCACCGGAAACTTCACGCGTTGTGACCGAGATGCGGCCGCCCTCGAATGTAAATTTCAGCGCATTGGACAAAAGATGTGTGAGAATGCGACCAATGGCACGGCGATCCGCAAGCAGGGGCGTTTGATCAGAGAAATTGGCTGAAATCTTGAGGCCTTTTTGTTCGGCCTCGTCGCGAATGGCATCAACCGCTTCGCGTGCGGCATCGCTCAAAATCATCGGACGTTTATCGATGCGGATTTTTCCGGCTTCAAGCTCGGCCATATCGAGAATGTCAGCAATGATTGTTAGAAGGGATTGACCGCTCTTGGTGATGTCGTGGCAATAATCCTTGTATTTCGGATGACCGATGGTGCCATAAAGCTCGGCTTCCATAATTTCTGAGAAACCAAGAATGGCGTTCAGTGGCGTCCGCAATTCATGACTCATTTTGGCAAGGAATTCGCTTTTCGCACGGTTGGCGCTTTCGGCTTCCGCTTTTTGCTCGAGATAGCGTTCGGCCAATTGCGTTAATTGTTCGGCTTGTGTTTCAAGCGTGAGGCGTGAGCGACGAAGATCAGAAATTGTTGCGGTGAGTTTACGCTCGGATTCAAGAAAGCGCTGCTCTTGAGTTTTGAGCGCTGTAATATCGGTGCCGACCGAAACCGATCCCCCGTCTTTGGTACGCCGTTCATTAACCTGTAACCAGCGACCATCCGCTAAATTCAATTCATAAGAGCGTGCCTGATCACTATCAGATCCCGCAAGATCGGTTTGAAGGCCCGGCGTTGCCCGTTGAAGCCACGGCTTGATCACATCATAAGAAGTACCGCGCATCGTGATTTCGGAGGGTAGGGCATGGAGATCACGAAATTTCGAATTGCAAACGATCAAGCGATTGTCGCGATCCCATAACACAAAGGCCTCGCCGATTGATTCAATCGCATCATGCAGACGCAGATCAGCAGTTGCTGACTCAGCCGCAGCCCGGCGTTGCTCACTAATATCAACCGCAATACCGATGAGATGCGTGCCGCCCCTGGCTTGATCATGGACGAGTTCTGCGCGCGCACGCACCCATACCCAAGAGCCGTCGGCTGAACGAATACGAAAGGCCTGATCCACCGTATCGGCCCGATCATCGGCAAGGCGGTCAGCCAATTGATAAAGATCGCTATCATCAGGGTGAACAAGCGCATTCACCTCGCCAAATGACATGAACTCGGCCTGTCTTTGATAGCCCAGCATGTCATACATTGAGTCAGACCAGAAAATGGTTCCGCGCGCGATATCCCAATCCCATAGTCCGCAGCGTCCGCGATTTAATGCCAGATCGAGCCGGTCTTTCACGTTTGAAAGAATGGCATCTGATTGCCGCGCACGCCAGGCCTGCCAATACCATGCAAGGCTCAAAGCGAGGATCAACAAGGTGGCGCTGCCAATGAGGGCGGCTTCTTGCAACATCTGCCGCGACCATTGAGAGAGGCCTGCGTCGAGAGGCGCGATTAGGATCACTTCACCAAAAGGTGCAGGCAGACGCGTGGTTGAAATCAGGGCATCGCGCCCATCATTCAAAATAATGCGCGAAAGTGCTGTTCCAGACTCATGACGCGTTGAAACCGGTGCAACGGGAATAAAAGCCGGTGCCGTGGTGACAGGCATGGTTGCGCGTACCAATCCGGTCTCATCGGTTAAAGCAAAAATTCGCTCATGATCAAACATGCGATCGGGCACGCTTTTCATCAACAAAGCCTGCCAATTGCCGAGATTGGCCGCGCCGCGTTCATCGAGACTGTGGCTGATGTCAGCGCGGATCAGCGCGCTAGTTAATTCAAGATCATTGGTGATGGCGCCAATCGCATCCATCTGCGTGGTTGTTGCATGTTGCCAGCCGGCAAAGCCGAGGGCGCCCAAGCATAACAAAGTGAGTGCGGGAACAAGACGACGCAACAAGGGTTCAATGGCGAGCGCACGATTATAGGCTGGGCTTACCAGCGAGCGTGCCAGTCCTTGAATCGTGCCTGCACGCGCGCGTGCGCTGGCCACGTCATTGTGCGCCATCGATCCACCCTTCGGTTTCGACCCGTGATCATCGGCGCTTGCTGCCCCCAGCCGCCCGAATCACCCGCATCTGAATCGCGACGAGGTGATTTGTCCAGAGTTTAACAAAGGGTTGATAAAATTTTTTTGAGGCGCTTACGGCGCGCGCGGATCAAGTCTTTGATTTTGAATCTGTTTATGACTCATGCGCTAAACTACGTGTAACGATGTCGGACACGTCGGGAGAGAGATTTTCACCCGATGCGATGCGCCTGAGTGCTTTTTCCGCATGCGCGCGGCGCGTGGACTCGAGCCCTCGCCAGCTTTTAAATGCGCCTAGAATACGCGCGGCCACTTGCGGATTTGAACGATCCGTCTCCATCACAATATCGGCCACAAAGGCATAGCCCTTGCCATCAGCACGGTTGAATTGTGAAAGATTGGACATTGCAAAGGCGCCGACCAAGGCGCGCAAGCGGTTCGGGTTCGATTTTGAAAAACCGGGATGGTCCATCAAACGATGAATGCGGTCCAGTGTTTCGGCTTCAGGAAGAGACGCTTGCAGCGAGAACCATTTATCAAGAACAAGAGCATCGCCTTCAAAGCGATGCGCAAAATCGGCAAGCATCGTCTCACGCATCTGCCCCGCATGTTGGGCAATCACAGCGAGCGCACCGAACCGGTCTGTCATATTGTCCGCGGCACGATATTGCGCTTCCGCGAGCGGCAAGCCGCGCGTTGGATCGCCTGCCGTTAATAAATCCAGCGCGATATTGCGCAGCGCGCGCCGTCCCGCACTGGCAGCATCGGGTGAATAGCTCTTTTGGCTTGCCAGCGCCGTGACGCAGTGGTGCAAAGCATCGCCGATGGACGCGCCAATGGTTTTGCGCAACGCCAAGCGGGCATCGCGAATGGCATCAGGATCAATGTCTTGTCCAATCTCACGCGCAATATCCGCTTCGGACGGGAGTGAAAGCACTTGCGCGATAAAGGCATGGTCGCTTCCACCCAATACGGTTTGAAGCGCTTCGGCAAAGCGGGGCTCAATGTCAAAGCGCTGTCCGGCACGCAAGGCCGCAACACCCGCTTTCAACAGACGCGTTGCAAAGCCTTGAGCGGCCTGCCAGCGATTGAAGGGATCGCGATCATGCGCCAGCAAGGTCAACAGATCGGTTTCATCCAACGCATGATCGAGAATGACGGGGGCTGAGAATTCTCGAAGCGCCGATAGAATCGGCTTTTGTTCAAGCCCTTCGAAAATCAACTCAGCCGCGGCGGTATCCAAAATGAAGACACCCTTTTCCACAACGCCTGAAGCAGGTGTGAGCGTTAGTTCAGCACCGTTTTGATCCAAAAAGCCCATCGCAATCGGGATGACCATCGGTTCTTTTTTTGTCTGTCCGGGTGTTGCGGGTGTGGCTTGTTTCAAGCGTAGGGTCCAGCGCTTTGCTTTCGGTTCGAAGTGTTCTTCAATGGTCACGCGCGGTGTGCCGGCCTGTCCATACCAACGCGCAAATGCGTGAAGATCTTTTCCGCTGGCGTCCTCAAAACAGTGAATGAAATCTTCAATCGTTGCGGCGGTACCGTCGCAGCGCGACAAATAAAGCGCCATGCCTGCTTTGAAGGCCTCTGCACCGAGAATGCATTTCAACATACGAATAAGTTCGGCGCCTTTTTCATAGACGGTCGGCGTATAAAAATTATTGATCTCTCTATATTCATTCGGGCGCACCGGATGGGCAAGCGGTCCGCCGTCTTCGATGAATTGTTGGGCGCGCAGATTGCGCACGTCCGAAATGCGCTTGACCGCGCGTGAGCGTTGATCGGCGGTAAATTCTTGATCACGGAAAACCGTCAACCCTTCCTTCAGACACAATTGAAACCAATCGCGGCAGGTAATGCGATTGCCGGTCCAATTGTGGAAATACTCATGCGCAATAATCGCTTCAATGTTGAGATAATCGGTGTCGGTCGCCGTTTCGGGACTGGCAAGAATATATTTATCGTTAAAAATGTTGAGGCCTTTATTTTCCATGGCCCCCATATTGAAGTCAGATACGGCAACGATGTTGAACACATCGAGATCATATTCGCAGCCGAAGACGTCCTCATCCCATTTCATGGACCGAATTAAAGCATCCAGCGCATAGCCCGCGCGGTTTTCTTTGCCCGTTTCTACATAAATACCGAGATCAACTTTGCGCCCCGAGCGGGTGATAAATTGTCCGCCCACTTTTCCTAATCGGCCGCCAACCAAAGCGAAAAGATAAGATGGTTTGGGATGCGGGTCATGCCAGAGCGCGAAATGCCAACCGTCGGCAAGATCACCGGCCTCGATCAAATTGCCATTGCCAAGCAGAACCGGCACATCATCTTTTTTGGCAACAATGCGTGTGGTGTACACGGCCATCACGTCGGGGCGATCGAGGAAATAGGTGATGCGACGAAACCCTTCCGCCTCGCATTGCGTGCAATAATTTCCCGATGACCGATAAAGCCCCATCAATTGCGTATTGGCGGCTGGGTTGAGGCGTGTGACAATCTTTAACGTGAAGCGCCCCGATGGCGGCGCAATTATTGTAAGTGTTTTGTCCGTGAGCGTGATGTCGGTCGGCCCCACAGGGCGCCCATCAATCGAGAGCGATTCGAGCATGAGGTCATCGCCATCGAGCACCAAGGGCCCGCCGCCGCCCTCGGATGGCACAAACACGCTCTCGGTCACGACGCGCGTATTGGCATCGTCAAGCGTCACGTCGAGATGAACCGATTCGATGCGCCAAAGCGGAGGCGTATAGTCGGAAAGGCGGATGGTGTGAGGCAAATCAGTGCGCATTGACGAGGTTCACTCTAGTTCGGATTCAAGTGAGCCCCATATAGGGGCAGAATCACAGGGCGGTCGAGCCGATTTCGGTCCGTATGGCCCGAATGCCGGGCAGCCTTTACGATTGTGCAGAGCGGACGGGTTCCGTATGGCTGACAATCCGCAAAATGTTCGGAATATCGTTTTTGACGCCATGTTCGAGCCGATCCACCGCCTCGTGAACGCTTGTGACGTCGAGGTGTGGCTCAACGCGGCAATGATAATTCACAACAAGGCCATGGCCGGTTTCGCGAACACGGACGCTATGCACATCGCTGATGGTGCCGCTTGCGCGTGCATGCAGCGTCAGCGATTGGGTCACCTGGCTTTTTGTCGCCTCATCCGTATCTTTGCCCATCAGGCTTGATACGACCAGCGGCTCGATATGCGTTTCCACTTCCGTCTCTGGGCCCAATTCTTCACGGATGGCGTGTTCCAGCTGGCTTGCTGTTGCATGAGCATCGCCGAGGCTCGTGTGACCATCGACTTCAAGATCAAGACTGACCGAAAGGCGATCGGTCAAATTTTGAACGGTGACATGATGCACCGGCACGCGGCGCTTCGCAGCGATCAGCAAAACACGTTCTAGAATTGTTTCTTCATCAAGCGCGCGCGGTGTCGCGGTAATTGTGACGCGCGCCTCGGGAAATGAGTTTTGAATCTCAGAGGTCATCGAGTCTTTGAGAATAGCAAGACGATCAAGCGGCATGCTGCGCGCAACGGCAATGGCCACTTCGATAAAGACATCCGAACCCGACTGCCTTACGCGCACATCTTCGACTGCAACCACACCCGCAAGTGCAGTAATTTTATCATGGATCGCGATGGCTGATCCGGCAGGCGCTGCATCTAAAAGCGTATCGAGCGTGCGGCGTGCCAACCGAAATCCTGCAATACCGATGAAGAGTGCGACACCCACAGCCACAAGCGCATCCGCTTCAGGGAAGCCCAGCGCCGCCGCGCCGAAAGCCAGCAATACAAGAACCGAATTGATCAGGTCCGATGAAAAATGCAACGCATCGGCCGCAAGCGCTTCGCTGCGTGTTTCTTTAGCGACACGGTTCAGCGTCCACCAGCGCCAGGCGTCAATGGCGATCGAGCCGAGAAGCACCGCAATCGCTGACCAATGGATCGAGAGGGTGGTCGTGTCCTGCCAAAGCCGCCGGATACCCTCAATCGCAACGGCACCGGAGAGGAGGAATAAAAGGCCTGTTTCGGCAAGCGCCGCAATTGATTCGACTTTTCCATGGCCATAGTGATGCACATCATCGGCAGGCTTGGCGGCGGCCCGAATCGCGAGCCATGTCATCGTGGTCGCGGCGACATCAAGCAGGCTGTGTGCGGCGTCTGAAATTAAGGCCAACGATCCTGTGGCGAAACCGGCCGCGCCTTTGCCCAGCGTGATCACAACACTCGCCAAAATTGACGAAAGCGCCGCGTTTTCCTTGATGTTCGACATGGTTTCCTCAGGTCGCTCGCATCGTGGACCTAGTCCCTTTGCGCCTTTGGGTCAATTCGGGTGCCATCGACCATGATCGGAAAGGGTTTTTGCCAGTGGATTTGAGGCCATGCTCGGGCTATGTGTTTTCTGTGATTTTAAGTCCCGCAATCAAAAGGGACCAAAGGCGGGTAGGAGCAGGCGACGATGATGGAATATCTTCATACGATGGTGCGCGTTGGCAATCTCGAAGCCGCACTTGATTTTTATTGCAACAAGATGGGTCTCGTTGAAGTCCGCCGGTCTGAAAATGAGAAGGGTCGGTTCACACTCGTCTTTTTGATCGCGCCGGGTGACCGAGCACGGTTTTCTGAAACAAACGCGCCCGCTCTTGAGCTCACTTATAATTGGGATGAGCATGACTATACGGGTGGCCGTAATTTTGGTCATCTCGCCTATCGTGTTGATGATATTTACGCCTATTGCAAAGAGCTGATGGAGAAGGGTGTCACCATCAACCGGCCTCCGCGTGATGGCCGCATGGCCTTTATCAAATCACCCGATGGCATTTCGGTTGAGCTCTTGCAGCGCGGTGACGCGTTACCGGCGGCCGAGCCTTGGCTCTCCATGCCTAATACAGGCACTTGGTAAAACACTATTACACAATAAAGGGAGGAAGGGATGAGCAAGGCGCTATTTGGTGAAGCGGCTGGCGAACCCGTTTATGATTTACGCATTCGCTCCAAAGCGGGTGCGGAAGCCTCCATTCTCAATTGGGGTGCGGTCATACGCGATTTGAGCGTGCCGACACGCCATGGCCCGCAACGCGTTGTGCTTGGGCTTGATCGCCTTGAAGATTACATAAAACATTCACCGCATTTAGGCGCGCTTGCAGGGCGATTTGCCAATCGTATTCGCAATGGCCAATTCTCGATCGATGGTGAACCCTATCAACTCGAAACCAATTTTCTCGGCAAACATAGTTTGCATGGCGGTGCGTCGGGCTTTGGCCGGAGGCCATGGCAAGTGGCCGCGCATGATGACGCATCGGTCACACTAACCTTGGTGTCGCCCGATGGCGATGGCGGCTATCCCGGCACGCTCACGACAACGGTCGTCTATCGCTTTATCGAGCCCTGCACCTTGCGTACGGAGATCACGGCTGTGTGCGATAAGCCCACCATCATCAATTTGGCGTTGCACTCTTATTTTAATCTCGATGGGTCGGAGGACATTCTGGATCATCAACTCCAGATTGAATCCGATTTTATTTCGGTTGTGGATCCGGAATTGATCCCGACGGGTGAACTCAAACATGTCGCGGATACACCCTTTGATTTTCGCACATCACGACCGATCTGGCATCAGGCTGCCGATGGTGGCTTGTTCCATTATGATCAGAATTTCATGCTGCGGACGCGTTCAGGTGACTTACGGCTTGCCGCGACGGCAAAGTCGGGGCGCAACGGTCTCACGCTTCAGGTGTTCACCACCGAGCCCTGCCTGCAATTCTATGATGCCAAAAATCTCAACGTGCCGGTTCCGGGCCTCGGCATGAAGCGGCTTGCCGCGCGCGCGGGCTTTTGTCTTGAGCCGCAAAATGTTCCCGATAGTCCCAACCGGGCGCATTTTCCCGATCCGGTGTTGAGGCCCACCGAAATTTATCGGCAAATTACGGATTATCGGTTCAGCTGAGTGGGGGCAGTTCCTCTTGCCGCCTTCTTTCATTTGAAATTCTGAGGCATGATTGCGCGATGAAATTGACAACGCATGTTCTTGATACCGCCCATGGGCGGCCAGCTGCGGGATTGGCCATTACACTCACGCGGTTGAGTGATGGGGTGGTACTCAAATCCCTGCGTACAAATGCGGATGGGCGGGCGGATGCGCCTTTGCTCGAAAGCGATGCCTTTGCCTTCGGCACCTATGAGCTGTCTTTTGCGGTTGGCGATTATTTTCGGGCCTTGGGTCTGGCGCTGCCGGATCCGGCATTTCTTGATCTTGTGCCTATCCGGTTCGGCATTTCAGAGATGAAGCATTACCATGTGCCACTTCTCGTTTCGCCCTATAGTTTTTCAACCTATCGCGGGAGTTGAACCTTGGCGCGCTCAACCATCAGCTTTCTGCGTCGGGGAAAACGGGTTGATGTTTCAGACATCGATCCAAAGACAACTTTGCTCGACTGGTTGAGACTTTCAGAACGCTCCACTGGCACCAAAGAAGGATGCGCGGAAGGCGATTGCGGCGCGTGTACCGTTGTTCTCGCGCGGGAACGAGAAGGGCGGCTTGTTTATGATGCGGTGAATGCGTGCATTCTGCTGCTTGGACAAGTTGATGGCTCCGAAGTGATCACCATTGAGGATCTTGCAACCGATGAAGGCCTGCATCCCATTCAAGAGGCAATGGTGTTGCATCATGGTTCGCAATGCGGGTTTTGCACGCCCGGCATTGTGATGAGCCTCTTGGCTCTATCGCATGCCAAGCATACAACGCTTGATCGTAACACGGTCAATGATGCGCTGGCCGGTAATTTATGTCGGTGCACGGGATATAAGCCGATCATCGCGGCAGCGCTTGAAAGCTGCGCGTCGCCGAAGGCCGATCAATTCGATGCACGTGAAAGCGCGACGCTTGCTGCCCTTGCGCAGTTTCGCGCGAATGAAGACATGTTTATGGGAAGCAATGAGTCATTCTTCGCAGCGCCCGGCAGCGAGGCGTCGCTTGCCTTTTTGATGAAGACGCATCCTGATGCGACAATTCTTGCCGGCGCGACGGATATAGGCCTTTGGATCACGAAAGGGCTGCAAGACTTACCCAAGCTGATTTGGCTTGGGCGGATCAGATCTTTGGCCGCGATTGAGGAAACTGAAACCACACTCACTGTGGGAGCGGCGGTCACCCATCAGCAGGCGCTGCCCCGTATTAGCGCGCTTGATCCTGATTTTGCCGAACTTGGTCGGCGCTTTGGTTCAACGCAAGTGCGCATGTCGGGCACGGTTGTGGGTAATATCGCCAATGGCTCGCCGATTGGTGATTGGCCCCCGGCCTTCATTGTAATGGGAGCCACGCTCGAACTCCGTGAAGGCTTTGCCAGCAGAACCTTGCCCTTGGAAGATTTCTTTATTGCGTATCGAAAACAGGATCGCACTCGCGAAGAATACCTGCGCCGGATTACGATACCAAAGCCGAAGCGGAATGATCACATTCGTCTGTTCAAAATCTCCAAACGGCGTGATGAAGATATTTCCGCTGTCATGGGAGCGTTTCGCATCACGGTGGATGATGGGCTGATCACCGATGCGCGGATTGCCTTTGGCGGGATGGCAGGCATTCCCCAACGCGCACGCCATGCCGAGCAAGCCATCATCGGCCAGTCGATCAAGGATATTGCAACATGGCGGGCGGGTGCGGAAGCCATTGAACGCGATTTCCAGCCTCTGTCGGATCATCGTGCATCGGCGGAGTATCGCATGCGCGTGGCGCGTAATTTGGTGATCAAAGCGCTCGCTGAAATCGCAGGCGTACCATCCACTACCACGCGGCTCGTCGCGCATCGTGAGGTGCATCATGCCGCAGAATGATGGGGGTGATGCATCGATTGAGTCTCTTCGGCATGTGCACAAAGCATTGCCGCATGATTCTGCGCGCCGTCATGTGAGCGGCAGTGCACTCTATATTGATGATGTGCCTGAACCCGAAGGTGTACTTCATATTGCGGTCGGTGGGTCACCCGTTGCACGGGGACGGATTGTTTCACTTGATGTTGCTGATGTGCGCGCGGCATCGGGTGTTGTTGCGGTTCTCACCGCATCCGACATTCCCGGCAAGAATGATGTATCTCCCGCCTTTGGCGATGATCCGATGTTTGCCGAAGAGCATGTGCAATTTGTCGGACAGGCGCTTTTTGCGGTGGTTGCCACAAGTCGTGATGCGGCACGCCGTGCCTTGCGCTTGGTGCGCACGGTCATCGATGAAGAAACACCTTCGATCACGGTTGAAGATGCGCTTGAGCGCAATGAAACCGTATTGCCAGATTATGGGTTTGGCCGCGGTGATACCGAAGCCACGATCAGCTCCTCTCCCATTCGGTTGAATGGTCAGTTTCGTGTTGGCGGTCAGGAACATTTTTATCTTGAGGGACAGGTTGCGCTCGCCATACCGGGCGAGGGCGATGAGATGCTTGTTCATTCGTCGACCCAGCATCCGACAGAAGTACAACATGTGGTCGCGCGCGTCCTCGGTATTCCCGATGCGTTTGTCACATGTGAAGTGCGGCGGATGGGGGGCGGCTTTGGCGGCAAGGAGAGCCAAGCCTCGCAATGGGCCGCGATTGCCGCGCTCGCCGCGCGTGTGACGGGCAAACCCTGCAAGCTGCGTCTTGATCGTGATGACGATATGATGATGACCGGCAAGCGCCATGATTTCCGTGTTGATTGGCAAGTGGGTGCCGATTCAACGGGTCGCATCCTCGGTCTTGATATGATGCTGTTGGCGCGCTGCGGCTATTCTGCTGATCTGAGCCAAGGTGTCGTTGATCGCGCGATGTTTCACGCGGATAATTCTTACTTTATTCCGGCGGCGCGCATTGCTTCACGACGGTTAAAAACCAATACGGTTTCCAATACGGCTTTCCGAGGCTTTGGCGGTCCGCAAGGTATGCTGGCCATGGAGCGCGTGATCGAGGCGGTTGCGACGGCGACGGGTCGTGATCCGCTCGATATTCGTAAATCCAATTTCTATCGGTTTGATGGCAAGCACACGCCGTTCGGCATGGAGGTTGAGGATTTCCAAACCCTTCATGGCATTATCGATCAATTGGAGCGAAGCTCTGATTATCGCGCGCGGCGCGCTGAGATTGATGCGTTTAATAACGATTCACCACTCATCCGCAAAGGCATTGCGCTCACGCCGGTTAAGTTTGGAATTTCCTTCACCTTGACGCAGATGAACCAAGCCGGTGCATTGGTTCATGTTTATTCCGATGGCTCCATTCACCTCAATCATGGTGGCACCGAGATGGGGCAGGGACTGTTTCAAAAAGTCGCCCAGATTGTTGCGGAAGAATTTGGCGTGAGTTTGAATCGCATACGCATCACAGCGACGTCCACCGGCAAAGTTCCGAATTCATCGCCGACGGCTGCATCATCAGGCTCGGATTTGAACGGCATGGCCGCTTTGAATGCCGCACGTGAAATCAAGAACCGGATTATCGCGTTTCTTGTTGAATCGCGGGGCGTGTCTTCTGACCTTATTCGTTTTGTCGATGATCATGTGGTTGTCGGCAATGATCGTCTGACATTTAGCGAAGTGGCGCGCGCGGCACATCAGGCACGGATTCATCTGTCGCAAGCGGGTTTTTACAAAACACCGAAAGTGGCGTGGGACCGCGCCAATGCCAAAGGGCGGCCCTTTTATTATTTCTCTTATGGCGCGGCGTGTAGCGAAGTATCGGTCGATACGCTGACAGGGGAAATGAAGGTCGAACGCGTTGATATTGTGCATGATGTCGGCCGCTCGCTTAATCCTGCAATTGATATTGGCCAAATAGAAGGCGCCTTTGTGCAAGGCATGGGCTGGCTCACAACGGAAGAGCTGGTTTACGATTCAAAGGGACGTCTGCGCACACATGCCCCCTCGACCTATAAAATTCCGGTTGCCTCCGATATTCCGGCGGCATTCAATGTCGCCTTGTTCGATGGTCAAAATCAGGAAGACACGGTTTATCGCTCCAAAGCTGTGGGTGAGCCACCTTTGATGCACGGGATCTCGGTGTTCGCAGCTATTTTGAATGCGATCTCGTCGTTAAAGCCGGGTGCCGATGTGCCGCTTGATGCACCCGCAACACCGGAGCAGATTTTAAAAGCGGTTCAAGCGCTTGGTGGCGGCGGTGGATTTTGAGCGTGATGATCGAAATGGTGACCGCCTTCTTCTTCGTCCATTTGATGGGGCGATCAAATCGTGATGCGTGACTCAACTTCTCGCAGTGCGACACTCGTTGAGCGCCTTCATGCCGATGGTGTGATGGCGCTGGTCTCCATTGATGTGGCCTATGGTTCAACACCGCGCGAGCAGGGTGCGATGATGATCGTCATGCGTGATGGATCGATTTCCGGCACCATCGGCGGGGGTGCTTTGGAATATGCGGCCATTCGTGAAGCGGTTGCGTTGATGACGAAAGGCGTATCGGGAGACTTTCGTCATGACTATCCTCTTGGTCCTGATCTCGGACAATGTTGCGGGGGTCGTGTGTCTCTCGTCACAGACATCATCACGCGTTCCGAGCAGCAGCGGCTGATAGATCGTCTTGAAGCGTCGGCTGATGATGCGCCGACCGTGCTTTTTCTTTTTGGTGCCGGTCATGTCGGACGGGCGCTTACAATGTCGTTGGCCGGTTTGCCTTTTCATATCCGGTGGATTGATAATCGCGCGGAGGCGTTTCCGTCGCTTGTGCCGCGCAATGCTGAGGCGGTTTTGTCGCAAGATCCTGTGACTAGTCTCACGACTGCGCCGGCCAACGCTTTTATACTCGTGATGACTCATTCCCATGCGCTCGATCTCGCCTTGATTGATGCGGCTTTGCGGCGCAATGATTTTGCTTATATTGGTCTGATTGGTTCAGCGACCAAACGCGCGCGGTTTGAATCACGCTTGCGTGATGCGGGGCATGGACCTGCCGTGTTGGAGCGCTTGATTTGTCCGATCGGATTGCCTGATATTCGCGGCAAAGAGCCACCCGTTATTGCCGCTTCGGTGGCGGCGGACCTCTTAATCCGTCGCGAACGCGTTAACCTGAAAGCGCAAACCAGTTTGGTGGGACACGCATCGCGTATGCGTGCCTCTTAAGAAAAGTGGATGGTTTTATGAGTGAAGATGATGATCGGTTTTTAGCCCGTGCGGTTGAGCTCTCGCGTGAACGGATGGAAGCCAATCAGGGTGGACCATTCGGCGCGGTGATTGCGCGTGACGGTCATGTTCTCGCAGAAGGTTGGAACATGGTGACATCATCCAATGATCCCACCGCCCATGCCGAAGTCACAGCGATCCGTCGCGCATGCGAAGCGGTGGGTCATTTCGAGTTGAAGGGCGCGACACTTTACACAAGTTGCGAGCCCTGTCCGATGTGTCTGGCGTCGGCCTATTGGGCGCGCGTTTCGCGCATCGTTTATGCCAATACGCGCGATGAGGCTGCGGCCATCGGCTTTGATGATGCGTTCATCTATGATGAAGTACCCAAAGATCCGCATGCGCGCAGCCTGCCCATGGAACATCGGCCGCGCGCCGACGCGACCGCGGCTTTTTCGGCATGGGCCGTGAAGCCTGACAAGATTTTATACTGAGGCCAGATTTTAGTTTGAGGAACAAGAATGACCGCCTTTGCGCTTGACTGGATCAATCTTGCCATTCGCTGGTTCCACTTGATTGTGGGCATCGCCTGGATTGGCGCGAGCTTCCATTTCGTCTGGCTCGATTTTTCGTTGCGCGCGCGGGAGAACATGGCGAAGGGCGTTTATGGCACGTCATGGCTGGTGCATGGCGGCGGTTTTTATCATGTCGAGAAATATCTCGTTGCTCCCGAGACTCTTCCCAATGATCTGCATTGGTTCAAATGGGAAGCCTATCTCACTTTTCTCACTGGCTTCGCGCTGCTGATTGTTCAGTATTATTGGAATGCGAGCGCTTTTCTGGTTGATCCTGCGGTGATGCCGATGACCGGCGGCGAAGCGATTATGGTTTCCGTGATTGCGCTTCTTGCGGGGTGGATCGCTTATGATCTGCTGTGCCGCTCGCCTTTGGGCAATCATACGGGTTGGCTTGCGGTTGCGGTCTTTGTCTTGATTGTGGGTGCGGCCTTTGCCTTCACCCATATTTTCTCAGGGCGCGGGGCCTTTATTCATGTCGGCGCCATGGTCGGTACGATGATGGCGGCTAATGTGTTTCGTGTGATCATTCCGAACCAAAAGAAAATCACCGCATCATTGCTGAAAGGCGAAACGCCCGATGCGAAATATGGCAAGATCGGCAAGCAACGGTCGTTGCACAATAATTATCTCACACTGCCGGTCTTGTTGATGATGGTGTCAAACCATTATCCGTTTCTTTATGCTCACCCCGCGCCGTGGTTGGTTGTTGCCTTGATTGTGCTTGCAGGCGGCACAATCCGGCATTTCTTCAATCGTGTGGATGCAGGTGACACACCGCAAAGCGTGGCGTGGACGATCCCAGCGGCTCTTCTGGCCTTGGGTGTTGCGATATGGTGGACTGCGCCGTCAACGCGCATGGATCAAGCGCAAGTGAGTGACGCTGAGGTTCTCGCGCTCACGCAAACACATTGTGTGATGTGTCATCAGGCTCATCCCACGCATGATGGGTTCAAAGGCGGTGAGCCGCCGAAAGGCGTGATGCTTGATACGATTGACGGCATCCGCAAAAACAAAGCACAGATTCTGGCGCAAGCGGTGCAGGGCAATGCCATGCCGCTCGGCAATGAAACCGGCATTACGGCTGATGAGCGGGCGCGGCTTGGCGCTTGGATTGCCGCGCAATGACGGTTTCCCAACCAATCGTTCAATCGCTCGCTGACGTGAATGCTTTATCGCAGGATGATTTCGTCCTGCGCTTTGGCGACATTGCGGAACATTCGCCTTGGGTTGCTGAAGCGGCGTCACGCGCGCGTCCCTTTTCGTCTCATGAGTCTCTCGTCAAGGCGTTTCAAAACGCCATTCTTGACGCACCTTCCGCGCGTCAAACGGCGCTCATTCAGGCGCATCCCGATCTTGCCGGGCGCGCGGCACAGATGAATGATCTTGCCGATGAATCGCGGCGCGAACAAAAAGGTGCGGGGCTCGATACGCTGATGCCGGATGAATTCAAACGCTTTCACCGGTTAAATGATGCCTATCGCACCCGCTTTGGCTTTCCCTTTATTTTTGCGGTGAGTGGTGCAACCAAACATCAAATTCTGGACGCGTTTGAACACCGCGTCGCCGGAACGCTTGAAGAAGAACACTTGACCGCAATCGCACAGATCCTGCGGATTGTCCGGTTTCGCCTTGAAGCGCGCGTTATAGGGTAGGGATTCTTTATGTCGGTTGAAGCAAAGGCACGCGAGGAGATTTGCCGCATTGGCGCGAGTCTTTATACGCGGGGCTATACTGTTGGTTCGGCGGGTAACATTTCGGTTCGTCTTGATGACGGATTTTTGATTACGCCTACGGACGCGTGTTTAGGCTTTCTTGATCCCGCGCGTTTGGCACGGCTTGATCAGAACGGTGAGCCGTTAAGTGGTGATCGCGCATCCAAAACCATTCGCCTTCATCGCGCCATTTATGAGTCAGATCAAAGCCTTCGCGGTATTGTGCACACGCATTCAACGCATCTCGTCGCGCTCTCTTTATTGGTGCAAACGCCGTCAGACACTATCTTGCCGCCATTGACGCCCTATCATGTGATGAAAGCGGGTCGCATTCCGCTCATTCCCTATCATCGTCCCGGCGCGCCTGAAGTCATTGATCTTGTCAAACCCTATGTAACGGCGGTTCGTGGCGTTATGCTCGCGCGCATCGGTCCGACATTCTGGCATAAAAGCGTGGCGGAAGCCTCCGCTGCTCTTGAAGAGGCCGAAGAAACGGCGAAACTCTTTTTCCTGACGCGCGGTTCGGCCTTGCCGCCGCTCACTGAAACAGAAATCGCAGAATTGAAAAGCGCGTTCGACGCGAAATGGTAAGGGGTTCTCCATGCTGCTCGGTGTGATTGCGGATGATTTAACAGGCGCCACCGATGTCGCGTTGATGTTGTCGCGCGAAGGGATGCGTGTGGTGCAAACTGTCGGCGTGCCGCAATCAGCGGATTCACTGCCTGACGCCGATGCGGTTGTTGTCTCTTTGAAGTCACGCACCAACCCGCCTGAAGAGGCGATCTCCTGGTCGCTTGCGGCATGCGACGCCTTGCTCGGCGCGGGTGCACAGCAAATTCTGTTCAAATATTGCTCGACCTTTGATTCAACCGACAAAGGCAATATCGGTCCGGTGACTGATGCGCTGATGCAGCGTCTCGGTGTTGAGTATACAATTGCCTGTCCCGCTTTTCCCGCCAATGGACGCTCGGTCTATCAGGGCCATTTATTTGTGGGTGCGCAGCTTTTGTCGGATAGTCCGATGAAAGATCATCCGCTGACCCCGATGCGCGAGAGCAATCTCGTGAACGTGCTGCAACCGCAATCAAAACACGCGATTGGCTTGGTGCCCTTTTCGGTCGTTGAACAAGGCGCAGAGGCCGTGCGTGCGGCGTTTCAAGCGCTTGCTGCAAAAGGCCCTGCCATTGGTGTGGCCGATGCGGTGACCAATCAGCATTTGCGCACGCTTGGAAAAGCCTTTGCCGGCCATGCTTTGCTCACCGGCGGATCAGGCATAGCCTTGGGCTTGCCGGATAATTTTCGGGCCGCGGGTTTACTTCAATCACAGCGCCGTGAAGCCGGCTTTGCTGCGCCAAAGGGCCATGCCGCCATTCTTGCAGGATCGTGTTCGGCAGCAACGCGTGGCCAAGTTGCCGATGCAAAAGCAAAAGGCATTGAAACATTCGAAATCGATGCGGTAGCGCTCGCTGAAAAGCGGCTCTCTGCCGAGACCGTGCTCGCATGGGCGTCATCACGGCTCGGCGCAAAACCGGTTCTGATTTATTCGACCGCGGAACCGGAGATCGTGCGTCAGATACAAGACCGGTTCGGACGTGATGCCGCAGGGGCGATGGTTGAGCACTGTCTTGCCGATGTTGCGAAAGGGCTCACCGCGCAAGGTGTTACCCGTCTAGTGGTTGCCGGTGGCGAGACATCGGGTGCGGTTGTAACCGCGCTCGGCATCTCGATGCTTGAGATCGGTCCCGAGATTGATCCGGGTGTGCCATGGACGCTTGCCGCCGATGGCAAACGCATCGCGCTCGCGCTTAAGAGCGGTAATTTCGGCACGCCTGATTTCTTTACGAAATCACTGGTGATGCTTGAAGATACGCAACGTTAGATTTTTTTACATCACTGAATTTTTGGTGGTGCCATCAGATCAATCGCCGGCATATCATTATTGCCTGCGGGTGCGAGTTGGAATTGTTCCATCGCTTTCTTCTCATCAATCACAACAGCGCCGTCTTTATAATGCATCACCATTTGCGGGAAGCTGATCACAAGCCCCACCATAATCAATTGGATCACGACGAAGGGAACCGCACCCCAATAAATTTGTTCCGTGGTTACCGGTTCCATACTGCGCTTGGTGAGCTTGTCGATATATTTCGATTTCGGCGCCACTGATCTTAAAAAGAACAGCGCGAAGCCAAAGGGCGGATGCATGAAACTCGTCTGCATATTTACGCCTAAGATCACACCAAACCAGATGAGATCGATTCCCAGATGGTCTGCGGCCGGTCCGATCAGCGGCACCGCGATGAAGGCGAGCTCAAAGAAATCGAGGAAGAAGGCGAGCACAAAAATCAGAGCGTTCACAATGATGAGAAAGCCCACTTGCCCGCCAGGCAGGTTGACGAGCAATTCCTCGACCCATTTGTGTCCGTTGACACCATAAAAAGTGAGCGAAAAGACCCGCGCGCCGATTAGAATAAACAACACAAAGGCCGACAATTTTGCGGTTGATTCCGTTGCTTGTCTTAAAAGATCGAACGACAAGCGCCGTTTCATAATCGCCAGAATGATTGCGCCTGCGGCTCCCATTGCACCACCCTCTGTGGGTGTTGCAACACCGATAAAGATCGTGCCGAGGACAAGGAAGATGAGCCCTAAAGGCGGCACCATCACGAAAATGGTTTGCTCGGCCATGCGTGAAAGCAACTTCAAGCCGGAGATTTTATTGAGCACCGCCATCACAAGGGCAACACCAACGCCAACAGTCATTGTGAGCACAACGAAATCGGGCCCTGCGGGCGTACCTGTTTGCCGGATCGCGAAATAGCCAATGACGGCGGCAATGATGCTCACAACTAGCAAAGAGGTGCGGCGCGATTTGCCATCGGGATCAGCGAGCGTTTGCGCGTCAAGGGGAAGGCCTGGCGCAGCCTCGGGGCGTATCATCGTCACGAGAAAGACGTAACCCGCGTAAAGTCCGGCAAGTACAAGGCCCGGAATAAACGCGCCCGTATACATATCGCCCACAGAGCGGCCGAGCTGGTCCGCCATTACAATCAAAACAAGCGACGGCGGAATAATTTGCGCCAGCGTGCCCGATGCCGCAATCACACCGGCAGCGAGGCGTCGATCATAGCCGTAACGCAGCATGATCGGCAGGGAGATCAGTCCCATCGAAATCACCGATGCCGCGACAACGCCGGTGGTTGCGGCAAGCAAGGCCCCGACAAAAATCACAGCATAAGCGAGGCCGCCTCTGATGGGCCCGAACAATTGACCGATCGTATCGAGCAGATCTTCTGCCATGCCCGATCGCTCGAGCACGAGTCCCATAAAGGTGAAAAACGGAATCGCGAGCAGCGTGTCATTATTCATCACACCGAAGACGCGTTCGGGCAGCGCTTGCAAGAAGCTCGGATGAAACAGGCCAAATTCAATGCCGATTAATCCGAACACCAACCCGTTTGCAGCAAGCGCAAAGGCCACCGGATAGCCGAGCAACAAGAGCACCACGAGGGATGCAAACATGATCGGCGCCATATTGTGTATGATGAAGGCGGTCATGGAAAAGTCTCTCGTCGCTGGAGTAAAAATTAGGCCGGACGGTTTTCAGTCTGCGCCAAGAGGCGCTCGGCTTCGGCTTCGGCAGAGGCGTGATGTCCGCCACCCGACAGCGTATCCGCAAGATCGCCCCGCATGATGGCAATGCGTTTGATGATCTCGGAAATCGCTTGAATCAGAAGCGCTAAAAATCCGACCAGAACGAGCAGTTTTGCAGGCCAGAGTGGCAAGCCGCCTGCATTGCTCGATTGCTCATTGCCAAGCAGAGAGCGCAGCGCAAAAGGGCCTGCGGTCAACACCATGATCACCGTAAACGGCAACAAGAAGACGAGGTGACCGAAGAGCTCGATGGCGCTGCGTAAACGCGGCGGTAATTTTGCATTGATGATGTCGATCCGAATATGTTCATTCGACAGCAGCGTCCATGGAGAACACAAGAGAAAGACAAAACCGAACAAGAGCCATTGCAGTTCAAGCCAGGAATTGGATGAGGTGTTGAAAATTTTGCGGATCAACGCATTGACGGTGGACACAAGCACCGCAACAAAAATCAGCCAAGCGATCGAGCGTCCGATACGGGTCATGGCCGCGTCGATCCCGCGGCTGAGCGCCAGCAATCCCTGCATGTTTCATCCCCCATAAGGCGCCTTGGTTCCCCAACCGGAGGCGCACAATGCATTTATACATGCCTGCTATGGTTATGGATCATGGTTTTGCGCGGATCAAGTTCTTGCGATCAAGAATTCGAGCACAAGACCAAGCTAACTGCGGGTGTCGCCCGATATGTCTATCCGGCGCTGGGCACCACGCCGCGCGCCCGCAAATTGCGGCGCCGTTCGCGATAGCCCATAAAGAGACCGCTGCCGACCACAAGCCCTGTGCCGATGATTGCAACAAGGCCCGGATGCTCGTTAAAGATGAGAAATCCCGTGCCCGCCGCCCACACGACAACGAGGTAGCGCAGGGGCGAGAGAATGGCGATGTCAGCACTGCGATAGGCGGTGACCATCAACGCATTGGCGATTGAAACCAAAACCGCAGCACCCGCGAGGTAGGAAAATTCAACCGGCGTGGGCATTGACCATGTTTCGCCCATGCCGATAATGACACCCCCGAAAGAAGCAAAAACGGTAGTCGTCAGAATGACGATTTGCGGCGGTACTTCGCTCGAAATACGCCGCGTGATCAAATCACGGACAGCGACGAAACTTGCCGAGGCAAGCGCAAAGAGCGAATAGACGGTGAAGCTGCTTCCGCCCGGATGCGTGATCAACAACACGCCGCCAAATCCGATTAACACCGCAAGCCAGCGTGGAAAATCGACAAGCTCAATCCGGAACACGGCACAGAAAATCGTCATGATGATCGGTGTCGCTTGCATGATGGATGTCAAATCACCAATCGGCAATTGCGCAATCGCGGTGATGTAGAAGAGCGAAACTAAAAATTCGCATCCCGCACGCAGCAACACAATCGGTTTCAGCGCGGCGCCAATCTGTTTCAGATTACCCGTGAGAGTAATCACAACGAGAATGGAAACAATGGCAAACAGGCCGCGCACAACGAGCAATTGTCCCGTTGGCACTGTTTGCGTTGCGAGTTTCACAAGCACATCATTGAAGACGAACAAAGCGCCGCCAAGGATCATCGCGATCACGCCGCGGCGCGTCTCACCGGGGGCGCGGGTCACAAGGACGCGCTCGAAAGGGGTGATCCGTTAAACCGATCCATGCGGAAGGGTGAGAGATCATACGGCGGCGTGTTGTTGGTTGCGAGATCCGACAGAATTTCACCCATCACACTCGCGAATTTGAAGCCATGGCCGGAGCAGGGCGAGGCCACCACCACTTGCGGCATGCCGGGCAAGCGATCAATGATGAAATCTTCATCCGGAGTCATTGTGTAAATACACACTTTGATTGCAAGCGCGGGGCCCATAGCGGCCGGCAGATAACGCGACAGGCAGGCGCGCATGCCTTCTTCATCTTTCGGACGATTGTCACGAATAAGCGTATCGGGATCACACGCTTCGCGACCATGATGCGGGCCACCCACTTTCAAACCGGGATGGCCGTAGAGAGGAAAACCGTAATAATGGCCTTCGGGAATCTTCAACGTGAAACTCGGAAAAGCGCCGCGCGCGAAGAGTTCCGGTTTCAGCGGCCGAAACCATCCGAAAACCTGACGATAAGGTTGCGCAACGCCTGCCAGCGACGGCACAAATTTCGTAATCCATGGACCGGGCGATAAAATCGCGCTGCCGGCTTCGTAAGTTCCCAAATCGGTGGTAACGCGAACGCCGCCCCAAGCAGTGGGCGCAAGATCAAGCACGCGTTCGCGCGGGTGAATCTCGGCACCGAGATCGATGGCTGCGGCCGTTGTGGTCATGATGGCGCGTTCGCTCATCACATAGCCGCCGTCGGGTTGAAACAACCCGCGATAATCTTTGGGCAAGACGAAGGCCGGATGACGATTCATGATCGCCGCGGCATCGAGAAGCTCATACGGCAAATCATAAGTCTTGCACGCTTGTTCCCCGCGCTCGATGATATCAAGACCGGGTTCTATAATGTCGAGCGTGCCGGTCACTTCGAGTAGGGATGTGTTGAACCGCGCACCCCACTCTTTCCAAAGCTGATGAGCGCGTAGCACCATCGGCACATAGGATTGGCCTTCAAAATAAGCCAGGCGGATCATGCGCGTCTCGCCATGAGAGGATCCCATCGCGTGGCCGATGTCATAGCGCTCAAGGCCTAAAACCCGTTTGCCGCGGCGTGCAAGTTCATACACGCTCGCTGAACCCATGCCGCCGATGCCGACGACGATCACGTCATAAGGCTTGCTCATGCTCTCAAACGCTTCATGACATTAACCGCCCGTCACACTCATGTGACGACCGACAGCCGGGCGCGTACCGGCGCGATCAATAATGAAATCATGGCCCTTGGGCTTGCGCAAAATGGCGCGATCAATCGCATCGGAAACCACGCGATTATCCTGAGACGCACGCAGCACCGTGCGCAAATCCGCTGAATCATCTTGCCCCAAACACATATAGAGCATGCCCGTGCAGGTGAGCCGCACGCGGTTGCAGCTTTCACAAAAATTATGCGTGAGCGGTGTGATGAAACCGATGCGGCCGCCGGTTTCCCGCGCGCGCACATAGCGCGCAGGACCGCCTGTGCGATAGTCAATTTCATCCAGCGTAAACTGATCAAGCAGGCGCGCTTTAACCGCGGAGAGCGGCCAATACTGATCAAAGCGATCAGGCTCAATATCGCCCATCGGCATTACTTCGATAAAGGTGATATCCATGCCGCGCTCATGCGACCAGCGGATCATGGCTTCGATTTCGTCCTCATTGACGCCTTTGAGCGCGACCGCATTGATCTTGACCGCAATGCCGGCCTTTTGAGCCGCCGCAATACCTTGAAGCACGCGATCGAGATCGCCCCAGCGTGTGATCGCACGAAATTTTGCGGCGTCCAGCGTGTCGAGCGAGACATTTATGCGCTTGATGCCACAAGCTGCAAGCTCAGGTGCGAAACGCTCAAGCTGCGAGCCATTGGTCGTCACGGTTAACTCTTCAAGCCCGTTGCCGAGGCGTTTTGAGAGCGCGCGAAACAAGGTCATGATGTCACGCCGCACCAAAGGCTCGCCGCCCGTGATGCGCAATTTCTTCACACCCTTATCGACGAAGATGCCGCAGAGCCGGTCGAGCTCTTCAAGCGTCAAAAGATTTTGTTTGGGCAAAAAGGCCATGTCTTCCGACATGCAATAGACACAGCGGAAATCGCAGCGGTCCGTCACCGAGACGCGCAAATAGCTGACCGCGCGCCCGAACGGGTCGATCATCGCGTCCTCTTTTGGGTCTGGGGTGAGCACCGCCACGCGCAGTCTCCGATTGCTGCCTTCAAGCCGAGGTTGTAGACGGTTTTGGCGGGAGGCGACAACCCTGTCTGTCCCCGATCCGTCGGTCTCTTTGTTTGCCGGGAAGGGCTAATTGATCATGAGTGAAGCGGATTGGCCTGAGGAAATCCGGCTTTCGCCTGATAAAACGCTTTTGACCCTCGTCTTTTCCGATGGGTCGTCCCATGCGTTGGCGGCCGAATATCTGCGTGTGGAAAGCCCGAGCGCCGAAGTGCAAGGCCATTCACCAGAAGAACGCAAGACCATCGGCGGAAAAAGCAAAGTGCGGATCATGGCGCTCGATCCGGTTGGCAATTATGCCGTCAAAATCCGCTTTGATGACGGCCATGACACAGGACTCTTCACCTGGTCCTATCTCAAGAAACTAGGCCTTGAGCACGCGACAATCTGGCAGGATTACCTCGACCGGCTTGCCGCCGCGGGATTATCGCGCTGATCCGGGTCGCTCAGGGCTCGATAATCACCTTGGTGCCGACTTTCACACGCTCATAAAGATCAATCACATCTTCATTGGCCATACGGATACAGCCAGAGGAGACGGCCTGACCGATGGTTTGCGGCTCATTTGAGCCATGGATGCGGTAAAGTGTGGACCCGAGATAAAGCGCACGTGCACCGAGCGGATTATCCGGTCCGCCATCCATATGGCGAGGCAGATCCGGCTGGCGTTTGATCATTTCATCGGGCGGCGTCCAGTCGGGCCAGGTCCGTTTCATCGAGACATTGAATTCGCCCGACCACTCGAACCCTTCGCGCGCAACGCCAATCCCGTATTTCATGGCCCAAGAATCGCCGAGAACGAGATAGAGGCGACGCTCGGAGGCGCGGACCACGATGGTTCCGGGGGCGAGATCGGTCGGAAACCAGACCTGTCCCCGTTTGATCGGGGAGGTGGCTTCCGGCATTTGGGCGATCAATTCGTCAAAGGCCTTCGCATCCTGCCGGCTTGTTGCAAAAGCCTGCGGAATCAGGCCGCAAAATAGGAAAAAACCGAGCAGAAACCGAACCATTGACCGCATTTTCCCCGTACACTTGTGCCAAATGGGCATATTTGCGCGGTTCTGACCAGTCCTGATAGGGCGCGGACAGAGTTTGAACCGACTCGACTGTTTTGAACGTCGTGGAGATGCCACGGTTCCGCGCTCACATCAAGCGGTTCGGCCTAAGCCTTGTGTTGACGAATACGAGGCCGGTGCCTAGAAGGCCATGGTCTGGCAACGGGCGCGTAGCACAGCGGTAGTGCGTTCCCTTCACACGGGAGAGGTCACAGGTTCAATCCCTGTCGCGCCCACCATCGTCTTATTGTTCAGAGAGCTCGATCTTAGCGGTGCATCTTTTCGCGCCCGTCATTCAATTTTTGGTGATTTGACAATTTTGCACGAATGCCCATTATCTTTTTTCCCAAGTAGATCGTTCCCCATGTGAATAGTTGCGTTTTGGGATTGGTAAAATGGTGAAGCTTAAAATTGGTTCTATCGTGTTCCTGGGTGTTTTGGGGATATCACTTTCATCGGGTGTGTTTGCAAAGAGTTTAGACAACAGCAAATCCTCTGATGAATGGGTTGGCTACGGCGAAGCGTTTGGGGTCCTGTCATTCAATGGTACTGAAACATGGAATACTGGTTCAGTCACAAATGAAGAATGGAATGGTAGCCAATTTGGTCTCTCAGGCCATGCAGGCCGCCATATCAATGACGTTATGTCAATTCAGATTGATGCTTCAGCACAAAATGCGCGTGTCATTTATAACAGCACCCGCGCGAATGATACATGGACTTATATTGGATCAGCTTTTCACGGGACGTTTCACTTAAGCGATACGTTTTATTTTGGCCCGCTCGTCTCCATCGGACAAATGAATTATTCGCTGACAAGCACGAGTGGTTACGCGACTCTCGGTCTAGAGGCCATTTACGACAGCGGCGATTATCGGCTTTATCTGCAGACCGGACAGGTGATGGCCGTTAGTGGTATTGAAGCTTCGCACGATGTGCGAGACATATATGCCATGTTTTTGGCAACCTATTATCTTAATCCCAACCTTGCGTTGAGTGGCACAGCGGGTTTTGATCGCTATACGAGTGATGATCAAAATAATTGGTACAACCCGACGATTGAAACGCGTTTCGGGGTTCGTCTTGATTATAAGCCTGAAACAATGCCATTCACGATCTTTGCGACACTCTCTGCGTGGCAATGGGGTGGTGATTACGCGTCAGGAGCGAGTACGTTTAAGGGCGGCAGTGACTATTTTTATTTGGGCCTCGCTTTGCCTTTAGGACCTAAGTCGATCAAAGAGATGCATCAACGTGTTGGGCTCATCGATTTCAATCCGATGTATGGGCAATTCAATTATTAATCAAAACTCTGAATATTGATTTAAGGTTCTCGGCTTTTTGCCAAAATCACCATAAGACCAAGAGATCGGTCATGTTTCGCCGCGCGACGCATGGCGAGGATATCTCTGCCAACGCAGACAGACGCCATAAACTCAATCCCTGTCGCGCCCACCAATCAACCAATCTTGGTTATTGATAACGACCAAGGCTCTTCATCAATGGAAATAATAGTTCAGGCCGAGGCGGAGCGTTGAATCGATGACGTGAAGATCATAGCCCACTGAATAATCATATCCAAAATCAGAATAGCGATATTCAACACGCCCGACTAAATTATCAGTCAATGCGATTTCTGTTCCAAGGCCCGCCGTCCAAGCTGACGGAGTCCAGCGGGACCACGGTTCACCGGCCACGGACGCCGAACTATTTCCAGCGGTGATATAGGGCATGAAATTACCCGCATTAACACCCAGTCTTCCCAGCAGCGACACTGAATTGTTTTTATAATAGATGATGTTCCAGTTGTTGCTCGCGCCACTCACAGTGTCTTTGTCGATTTCAACCTCGATGCCGACAATCATATTGCTTTGGCCTAGTCCGAGATTGTAGCCGATCTGACCGCCAAAAGAGCCGCCATTGGCTGACATACCATACCAACCATACTCCTCATCTCTGAAATCGCCGGCGGTATAACCGCCATTCACGCCCGCATAAAGACCGGTCCAATCAAAGCCCGCCTTCGCCGCGAGCGGTGTAGTTGGGTTGCTTTTGGCCTGTTCGACCGGCCCCGCATGAGCCGCGAAAGGACATACAGAGAGAGCCAAAATGGTCACAAATTCGGATATTTTCACAACGCAACCCCAATTACAAAACAACACAAGAAAACAGTAAAGTGAATCTCTGTTTAAGCTATTAATATGCGGGTGCAAAGGCTCAACTAAGCCGCAGGCGTCGGGAGTGGTCGATCCGATCCCTAAGGGCGATCATGCCGGTCATTTAGGCTCATAACCGCCGCCGCTCCTGTGGTGGCATAGCATGATGGGAGCCGCCTTATTGCAATTCGCGATCGAAAGTCTAGTATATATAAGCTTTACTGCATTTTTTCTTAACGGTGTTGTTATTGTGTTCCGAATCTTAAAATCGATTGTGTTTGTGACCTTGGCTCTCGGCGCAACGCCTGTGCTGGCAACCTGTACGGCGCCCAATGGTTCTTATGCCGGAATTTTGCCAGGCATTAGTTTTTCAAGCGCAGGGGCCATCACCAGCTCTTATCTCCAGATGATGAGCGGAACGATTACCTATAGCAGCTCCACGAAAACTTTCTCGGGCAGTTTCGCTTATAAATACGCGGCGGTCGGCAGCACATCCGTCACGAGCGGAATTTCTACATTCACGACATCGCAATCCACCTGGAACAGTTCAACCTGTATGGGTTCGATCACGATCAACGGTACGACCATGTATTTCGTCTCGACGAGTTCCGGTAGCACGCTGATGTTGATCAATCCGGGGTCGTTAAGCGGGTCGTTCGAATTCATGAATGGCCGCCTTGAAAAACAATAGACTCTTATCTTCTTCAAGCTGAAGGAATTAATTCGAACATAAAATTTTAGCTTTGGATCTGGACATGTTGGAGGTTGCATATGAAATTCACGATGAAAAAATTAATTGAAAAAATTTCTATTCGTTGTTTTGCAGCGGAACAAAAGCCTCGTGCGATCATGGGTGCGCGCATGTTGCGGAACAGCGCCATCCTGTCTGCGCTGGTCTTATCCGGCATGCCCTCTTGGGCAGCATGCCCGTCAAGCATTTCAAAATTAGCCGGAACCTATGTCGGTTCAGGAACAATGTATGATTATAGTACGTCGCTTGCTTTGAGTGAAATAACAACGATTACTGCCTCGTGGACACTTACGTCGTCCGGATCCGGGACGATGACGATGTATACCAAGACCGGTACGACGCAGAACGTATCATCATATACGTTATCAGGAACAATCTCATCATTTAGCACAACGACGTGTATAGCGACTTATTATATGTCATCCAGTTCTACGAGTACCGTTAAAGTCTCGATATCAAACAGCGGCACAGTCGCCACGGTCACCGATTACACATCTTCCTCCGGCAAGACTCGCATCTTCGATCTCCGGGTCGAAAAAATCTAACGCGTAAAATCGACGTGTAACGCATCCACGGCGCGGCTGAATACCGCGCCGCATTGATCAAGTGCGGGTCCGTTCAGGACTGCGCGTTGTCTTCGCTCTCGTGATGGTGATCGCCCTGATGGGTCGAGGCCGTCGAGGCATGCGTGTCGTGGTGGGTCTCGTGATGGTGGTCGTCATGCGCCGGCGCTGACTCATGGCCTGCATGAGACTCGATTACCGCAGCGGCATGGCGTTGCGAATTTGCCGGAAAGGCGGTGCGCCGTGTTTTCTTGCCCATTCTTCTCTCCCAAGGGTTCAATGCTGGTTCAACAGCGGATTTAGAGCGCCGAGCCCCGAAACTATTGGGTTTTTGATAAAAAGATAGATCAGGGAGGGCTGTGCTCTGGCTTCATTCACAACTGTATTGAGCCCGATGATGAGGATGTCGGACCACGAATGCCGCGCCCGACCCGCCCGCGATCAAGCCCCCTAAGGCCGTTGGTCTTGATTAAAAGCCGGGTAAAGAATAAAAACAACGCTTGAAAAGGCCAAATTTGATCCGTTTTTATTGGTTTCAGTTGTGGGCGCGTAGCACAGCGGTAGTGCGTTCCCTTCACACGGGAGAGGTCACAGGTTCAATCCCTGTCGCGCCCACCAAGGTCTAGTGTCGAAAACACAGAGGTTTTTCGTGGGCGAGCGGATGCAAGATTGGGAGTGGTGGTTTCTTCGCCCATACCGGCATCGGCTTGCGCGCGGTGTTCTATCGCTTGCCCTAGTTTATGCGCTGGCCTTCGCGGGCATTCTTGACGCCGCGCATCGCGCGCATGCCGCAGGCAGTTTCTCCGATCCCGTTCTTGCGGAATTTTGTTCATCGGGACATGAGTCCGGTGCAACCGATCCGCACGGAGACGGCACGCCCGATCGCCACAAAGGCGCCCTGTCTTGCTGCTTGCCGGCCGTTCCGCTCGGTGGTTTGGTAACCCTTGCCACCGATCCGACGCCTTTGCGCAAGATCTATGCACGTGATCTTGGTCCGCTTGCCAATGATCTGTATGTTGAGCTCTTTCCGCCTGCGGCGCAGGGAACACCACGTGCGCCACCTTTATTGATTTGATCGGCCAATCTGAGACGTCACACCCATCAAACCATTAAAGGTAAATCTCTATGCGATCTTTATCGATCACGCGCGTTGTTGCGCTTCTCTCACTTCTTCTTGTTCCGACATTTGTTTTCGCGCACGGCTTCAAATTGGGGTCGCTTGAAATCGGCCATCCTTGGACGCGTGCAACACCCAATGGCGCTGAAGTTGCGGGCGGCTTTTTGACCATCACCAACACGGGCACCAGCGATGACAAGCTCATCGCGGTGGAGGTTGAGGGCATCGCCCATGTTCAACTTCACGAAATGAAAACCGAAAATGGTGTCATGAGCATGCGGCCATTGAAAGACGGATTGCCTATCCCCGCGGGTGAAAAGGTCGAATTGAAGCCCGGCTCTTTCCACATCATGATGATGGGCCTGTCGCAGCCCTTCGTTGAAGGGACGATGGTGAAGGGAAAGATCATTTTCGAGAAAGCGGGTTCGGCCGATATCGAATTTAAGGTCGAAGCAGTGGGCGCTAATCCGGCTGAAAAGCATCAGCACGGTGCGGCCACAACAACCGATTGATAGAGGTTTGACCTTAGCGCGTGGCGGTTTGTGAGAGACGCGTAACCGCCGCGTGCAAGTCGTCGAAATGGTCAATCAGCACATCGGGTGCGAGCCTATCAATCGGGGTGCTGCTATACCCAAACCGTACGCCAATCACAGGGAGTTTCGCATTGCGCGCGGTATCAATATCGGTCGCCGTATCGCCAATCATAATCGCGTGATGCGTAAGCCCGCCTGCCTTTTCGATGGTTGAGGTGAGATGCCGCGCATCAGGTTTTTGATAGGGAAAACTGTCGCGACCACAAATCGCTTGGAAGTGGTCCGCAACGCCAAG
>CANGPA010000008.1 GCA_947455645.1 Hyphomicrobiales bacterium
ACGATTTTGCGTCGTGGCGCAGGCTGGTTTTCTTCGATCGGCAATCCCAACAATGTCGGCACGAAACTGTTCTGCGTGTCAGGCCATGTGAACACGCCGTGTAATGTTGAGGAGGCGATGGGCATCACCTTCCGCGAATTGATTGATCGTCATTGTGGCGGTGTGCGCGGGGGATGGGATAATTTGAAGGCGGTTATTCCAGGTGGTTCTTCTGTGCGTATGGTACCTGCTGATCAAATTATCGATACGCCGATGGATTTCGATTCACTCTCAAAGCTCCGCTCTGGTCTCGGCACGGCAGCGGTGATCGTCATGGATAAGTCGACTGATGTTATTCGTGCGATAGCGCGTTTATCGGCCTTCTACAAACATGAAAGCTGTGGCCAATGCACGCCATGTCGTGAAGGCACGGGCTGGATGTGGCGCGTGATGACGCGCATGGCCGAAGGTCGCGCGCAGAAAAAAGAAATCGACATGCTTTTGGAAGTCACGAAACAGGTCGAAGGTCATACGATTTGCGCGCTGGGTGATGCGGCCGCATGGCCGATCCAAGGTTTGATTGCGCATTTCCGGCATGAGATCGAGGAGCGGATTGATCAATATTCAGCCAATCCGCATTCCGATCCCGTCCGCATGATGGCGGCGGAGTAAGAGGACGTCATGAGCAAGATCATCATCGACGGCAAAGAGATCGACGTACCGGCAGAGTATACGGTTCTTCAAGCGTGCGAAGAAGCGGGCGCTGAAGTGCCGCGTTTCTGTTTCCATGAGCGTTTGTCGATTGCCGGCAATTGCCGCATGTGCCTTGTGGAAGTGAAGGGTGGACCGCCAAAGCCGCAAGCCTCTTGCGCGTTGAATGTGCGCGATTTGCGTCCTGGCCCGAATGGTGAGCCGCCTGTCGTGTTCACCACGTCGCCTATGGTGAAAAAAGCACGCGAAGGCGTGATGGAATTCTTGCTCATCAATCACCCGCTTGATTGCCCGATATGCGATCAGGGTGGTGAGTGCGATCTACAAGATCAGGCCATGGCCTATGGTGTTGATACGTCGCGTTATGATGAGAACAAGCGCGCGGTCGAAGACAAACATATCGGCCCACTTGTGAAGACCACGATGACTCGCTGCATTCAATGCACGCGCTGTGTGCGCTTCTCGACGGAAGTTGCGGGCGTGACCGATCTCGGGCTTATTGGCCGTGGCGAAGATGTCGAGATCACCTCTTATCTCGAAGCGGCGATGACGAGCGAGTTGCAGGGCAATATCATCGACCTTTGCCCTGTTGGGGCGCTGACCTCTAAGCCTTATGAATTCAAAGCGCGTCCATGGGAGCTTACCAAGACCGAGTCCATCGATGTGATGGATGCGGTGGGTACCGCGATCCGTGTTGATAGTCGTGCGAATGAAGTCATGCGCGTGATGCCGCGATTGAATGAAGCGGTGAATGAAGAATGGCTTTCTGATAAAGGCCGTTTCATTTTTGATGGCCTTAAAACACAGCGGCTTGATCGTCCTTATTTGCGCGTCAATGGCAAGCTTCAACCTGTGTCTTGGGCGGATGCCTTTAACGCCATCGCGGCAAAAGTGAAATCAACGACACCGCAAAAGATTGGCGCGCTCGCAGGCCAATTGGCGAGTGTCGAAGATATGTTTGCATTGCAAGCGCTCATGAAGGCGCTTGGTTCGCCAAACGTCGATGCGCGTTATCCGGGCTCGCCTCTGCATCCGAAACAGGGGCGTGCGTCTTATATTTTCAATTCGACGATTGCTGGCATTGAAGACGCCGATGCGATTTTGATTATCGGCTCCAATCCGCGCCATGAAGCTCCTGTGCTGAACGCGCGTATCCGCAAGCGCTATTTGAAAGGCGGCTTGTCGGTTGCTGTCGTCGGCGAGAAGGCTGATCTGACCTATCCCTATTCTTATGAAGGCGCAGGTCCCGAAAGTCTTGAGGCGGCAGCTGCAAAACTCTTCGCTGGTAAATCCAAGCCTATGATCATCGTGGGCCAAGGCGCGTTGAACCGCGCTGACGGTGCGGCGGTTCTTGCAACTGCCGGAAAGCTCGCCAAAGCACATGGTGCGCTTACGGCCGAGTGGAATGGCTTTAATATTCTTCACACGGAAGCATCATTAGTTGGCGCGCTCGATATCGGCTTTGTACCGGGTGAGGGCGGTCTTGATACGGCGGGTATGATCAAGGCTGGTGCTCTTGATGTTCTCTATCTCTTGGGTGTTGATGAAGTTGAAATCCCCGCTGGTGCCTTTGTGGTCTATCAAGGTACGCATGGAGATCGCGGCGCACATCGCGCGGATGTGATTTTGCCGGGCGCAACTTACACCGAAAAATCCGGCCTTTATGTAAATACAGAAGGGCGTGTGCAACTCGCCAATCGCGCGATTTTCCCGCCTGGTGAAGCGCGTGAAGATTGGGCCATCATCCGCGCGCTTTCGGTTGCGCTTGATCAACCCTTGTCTTTTGAATCGCTTACCGCTCTTCGTAAGGCGCTTTATGCCGCCCATCCGCATTTTGTCGTGATTGGCTCGATTGCCCCGGGTGATACGGCATCGATTGATGCGCTTGCGGCGCTTTCCGCAACGCCGGGCAAAGAGGCGTTCCAACCGGCGATTTCCGAATATCATTTAACCAATGCAATCGCGCGCGCTTCAAAAGTGATGGCGGATTGCGCAGCGCTGGCGCAAGCGCGTCATGCGGTTGCAGCGGAATAGGGGAGAGAGGCTCATGGCACAAGACATCGCCTCTTATGGCTGGGCACTCGCTCTTGGATTAACAATCCTCAAGAGCCTGGGCCTCCTCGCGATCCTTCTGGTTTTCGTCGCTTTTATTCTGTTGGCAGATCGAAAAATCTGGGCTGCGGTACAATTGCGTCGTGGTCCGAATGTGGTTGGTCCGTTTGGCCTGTTTCAAAGCTTTGCGGATCTGCTCAAATTCATTCTTAAAGAGCCAACCATCCCGGCAGGCGCCAATAAAGGCGTGTTTTTGCTCGCCCCCTTGGTCACAACAACACTTGCGCTTTCGGCTTGGGCTGTCTTGCCGGTGATGGATGGCTGGGCGATTGCCAATATCAATGTTGGTGTTCTGTATATATTCGCCGTGTCATCGCTTGGCGTTTATGGCGTCATCATGGGTGGTTGGGCGTCGAATTCGAAATATCCTTTCTTGGGCGCGTTGCGTTCGGCAGCACAAATGGTGTCTTACGAAGTCTCGATCGGCTTTGTGGTCATCACCGTTCTTCTATGCGTTGGATCGCTGAATTTATCTGATGTCGTGAACGCGCAGCACGGGTCTTATGGCTTGTTCAATTGGTTCTGGTTGCCGCTGTTTCCGATGTTCATCATCTTTTTCATTTCGGCACTCGCGGAAACAAACCGTCCGCCTTTCGATTTGGTTGAAGCGGAATCCGAACTCGTTGCCGGTTTCATGGTCGAATATGGCTCAACGCCATATATGATGTTCATGCTTGGGGAATATGTCGCCATTGTCACCATGTGTGCGATGACGACGATCCTGTTCCTTGGTGGTTGGCTGCCACCTTTTGATGTTGCGCCCTTCACCTGGGTTCCGGGTGTGATCTGGTTTGTGATCAAAGTGTGCTTCGTCTTCTTTATGTTCGCGATGGTGAAGGCTTTTGTGCCGCGCTACCGCTATGATCAATTGATGCGTCTTGGCTGGAAAGTGTTCCTGCCGATCTCGCTCTTCATGGTGGTTGCGGTTGCGGCGGTCCTTCAATTTACCGGCTGGGCGCCGGGTCACTGAGGAGAGACACGCGATGCGTTTGCAACAAGCAGCTAAAGCTCTTCTCCTGAAAGAGTTCATCGGCGCCTTCGCACTGTCGATGCGCTATTTCTTCAAAGCGAAGGCGACAATCAATTATCCGTTTGAGAAAAATCCCGTGAGCCCGCGTTTTCGTGGTGAGCATGCGTTGCGTCGCTATCCCAATGGCGAGGAGCGCTGCATCGCGTGCAAACTCTGCGAGGCGATTTGCCCGGCGCAAGCGATAACCATCGAAGCGGGCCCGCGCCGCAATGACGGCACGCGTCGCACGACACGCTATGACATCGATATGACGAAATGCATTTATTGCGGCTTCTGTCAGGAGGCTTGCCCGGTTGATGCCATCGTCGAAGGACCCAATTTCGAATTTGCCACCGAGACCCGCGAGGAACTGTTCTACGATAAGGAACGCTTGCTTGAAAACGGCGCGCGGTGGGAACGCGAGATTCAACGCAACATCAAAGCCGATGCGCCCTGGCGCTAGGCGAAAGACGGAAAGACAGACATGAGCGTCGCTCAGGCATTTTTCTATCTCTTCTCGGCTGTCATGGTCGGCTCCGCCTTCATGGTGATTGTGTCGCGCAATCCCGTGCATTCGGTTCTGTTTCTCATTTTGACCTTCGTCAATGCGGCGGGTCTCTTTTTGTTGATGGGCGCTGAATTCCTCGCGATGATTTTGATCGTCGTTTATGTCGGTGCGGTCGCGGTGCTCTTCTTGTTTGTCGTCATGATGCTCGATGTCGATTTTGCCGAGTTGAAACAGGGGTTCGCCAAGCATTTGCCGTTGGGTTCAATCCTTGGTCTGATCTTCCTGATCGAACTCGTGATGGTGATCGGCACTTATTTTGTCAGTCCCGACGCGGCGCGGACCGCTCCCAAGCCTGACACGACCGTGTCAAACACCGAGGCACTCGGCCGTGTGCTTTACACGGACTATATTTATTATTTTCAGATTGCGGGACTTGTCCTGCTCGTTGCAATGATTGGCGCCATTGTTCTCACTTTGCGCCATAAGGTGGGCGTGAAACGTCAAAACATTGCTGATCAAGTGGCGCGCACGAAAGAGACTGCAATGGAAGTGCGCAAGGTCGCATCGGGCCAGGGATTGTGAGGCAGGGATTATGATTGGACTGACACAATATCTCACCGTATCGGCGATCTTGTTCACGCTTGGCGTGTTGGGCATTTTCGTTAACCGCAAAAATGTGATCGTCATTTTGATGTCGGTCGAATTGATCCTCTTGTCGGTCAATATCAATCTTGTGGCCTTCTCGACCTATAGCGGCAATTTGGCCGGTCAGGTCTTTGCGCTTCTCGTTCTCACCGTCGCTGCCGCAGAGGCGGCAATTGGTCTTGCAATTCTGGTCGTTTATTACCGCAACCGCGGCTCGATTGCGGTTGAAGACATCAACACGATGAAAGGTTGAGCGGAGCAATTCGCGCACGCGTCATGATCCAAGCAATCGTCTTCTTCCCGCTTTTAGGCTTTCTTATTGCCGGCCTGTTCGGCCGCGTTATCGGTGCACGCGCGAGTGAAATCGCGACCACAAGCCTGCTCCTGATCGCTGCGATCCTGTCTTGGATCACATTTATCCAAGTCGGTTATGGCGCCGGTGGAAAGGTGGAAGTGCTCGGCTCATGGATGCGCTCGGGTTCATTCTCGGTGGATTGGACCTTGCGGGTTGATACGTTGACGGCTGTCATGCTCGTGGTCGTCAACTCGGTCTCCTCGCTCGTGCATCTTTATTCCGTCGGCTATATGCATGAAGACCCCTCACGGCCGCGCTTCTTTGCCTATTTGTCGCTGTTTACTTTCGCGATGCTAATGCTGATCACATCGGACAATCTTGTTCAGATGTTTTTCGGCTGGGAGGGTGTCGGGCTTGCGTCCTATTTGCTGATTGGCTTCTGGTATGATCGACCCACCGCAGTTGCGGCGTCCATGAAGGCTTTCATAGTCAACCGCGTGGGCGATTTTGGGTTCGCTTTCGGAATTTTTGTGGTCTTTGTTTTAACAGGTACCGTGAATTTCGATGCCATTTTTGCAAAGATCGGCGCGCTTGGCGGCATGAAAGTCGATTTCCTCGGTATTGATTGGGACGCCTTGACCATTGTGTGTCTGCTGCTCTTTGTCGGCGCGATGGGTAAATCGGCGCAGTTCCTGCTCCACACATGGTTGCCGGATGCAATGGAAGGTCCAACTCCGGTTTCCGCACTCATCCATGCTGCAACCATGGTGACCGCGGGTGTATTCATGGTGGCGCGCTTGTCGCCTCTGTTTGAAGCCGCACCAGCCGCGATGACGGTGGTGGTTGTCGTGGGCGCAACGACAGCGTTTTTTGCTGCCACGATTGGTCTTGTTCAAAATGACATCAAACGTGTGATTGCCTATTCAACCTGTTCGCAATTGGGATACATGTTTGTGGCGCTTGGGTCGGGTGCTTATGGCGCGGGTATTTTCCATCTCTTCACGCACGCCTTCTTCAAGGCGCTGTTGTTCTTAGGTGCAGGATCGGTCATTCATGCGATGCATCACGAGCAAGACATTCGCAAAATGGGCGGTCTTGCGGGCAAGATTCCGGTCACCACCACTTTGATGGCGATCGGCACACTCGCGCTCACCGGCTTTCCGATGACCGCGGGTTATTTTTCAAAAGACGCCATCATCGAAGCGGCTTTTGCCTCGCATAATCCGGCGCAAGCCTATGCGTTTATTCTGCTGGTGGTTGCCGCGTTTATGACCAGCTTCTATTCATGGCGTTTGTTCTTCCTGACCTTTCTCGGCAAGCCGCGTTGGGGGCATGATGCCGATCACGCTCACGGCCATGATGATCACGCGCATCATGATCATGGCCATCATGGTCATCACGATCATGCGCATGAGCCTCATGAATCTCCGCTCGTCATGCTCATTCCCTTGGTGCTTTTGGGCGTCGGAGCGCTTGCTGCGGGTGCTGTGTTCGCGCCGGCCTTTATCGGCGAGTCTTATGATCACTTCTGGAAGGGCGCGCTCTTCACGTCCGAGCATAATCACGTCATGCACGAGATGCATGATGTTCCGGCTTGGGTGAAATATTCCCCCTTTGTCATGATGCTGGCGGGCTTTGGGCTTGCTTGGCTCTTCTACATCGCCAAGCCTCATTTGCCGCGCGATCTCGCTCAAAGCCAGCCGATCCTCTATCGGTTCTTGCTCAACAAATGGTATTTTGATGAGATTTATGACTGGCTGTTCGTCAATCCGGCAAAAGCGATTGGTCGTTTCTTGTGGAAGAAGGGCGATGGTCGCGTGATTGATGGTCTTGGTCCTGATGGTGTTGCTGCGCGTGTTGCTGATATCGCAGCCGGAGCGACGCGTCTTCAGACCGGTTATCTCTACCACTACGCTTTCGCGATGTTGATTGGCCTTGCGGCCTTCGTCACCTGGTCCCTGTTCGGCGGAGTGCACTAATGTCCATGATCCTCTCCGCTCTCATTCTTCTGCCGCTGATTGGTGCCGCGATGATTTTGCTTGTGCCGAAGGATACGGTCGGCACTCTGTCCAACATTCGTTGGATTGCGTTGGGCACAACCATCATCACCTTTGCTGTCTCGCTTGTTGCTTGGCATCGCTTTGATGCGACAAGCCCTGCGTTCCAATTTGTGGAGCAAGGCGCGTGGATTTCTGACACGATCCGCTTCAAGCTCGGTGTGGATGGCTATTCCATGCCATTCATCATTCTCACCACATTCCTGATGCCGTTTTGCATTCTTGCATCATGGATATCGATTGAGAAGCGCGTGTCCGAATATATGATCGCGTTCCTCGTGCTCGAGGCATTGATGATCGGTGTTTTCGCGTCGCTTGATCTTGTTCTCTTTTATGTCTTCTTCGAGGCTGGTCTCATCCCGATGTTTCTCATCATCGGTGTATGGGGCGGTAAGCGCCGCATCTATGCGAGCTTCAAATTCTTCCTCTACACGCTGCTCGGCTCTGTCTTGATGCTGATTGCGATCATGACAATGTATTGGACGGCGGGCACCACCGATATCCCGACACTGATGACCTATTCATTCCCTGCTGGAATGCAGAAATGGTTGTGGTTCGGATTCTTCGCGTCCTTTGCAGTTAAAATGCCGATGTGGCCGCTTCATACATGGTTGCCGGATGCGCATGTGGAAGCGCCAACAGCCGGTTCAGTTATTCTGGCAGCCATTCTTTTGAAAATGGGTGGTTACGGTTTCTTGCGGTTCTCTTTGCCGATGTTCCCGCTTGCCTCCGCAGAATTTGCCCATTTCATGTTCTTCTTGTCGCTCGGTGCGATCATTTACACATCGCTTGTGGCGCTCGTTCAAGAAGACATCAAAAAACTCATCGCCTATTCGTCGGTCGCGCATATGGGCTATGTCACGCTCGGCATCTTCACGCTTACGCCGCAAGGCATTGAAGGCGCCATGTTCCAGATGATCAGCCACGGCTTGATCTCTGCTGCGCTGTTTTTGTGCGTGGGTGTGATTTACGACCGTATGCACACGCGTGAGATTTCAGCCTATGGAGGCCTTGTTCATCGCATGCCGCTTTATGCGGCACTGATGATGGTCTTCACCATGGCCAATGTCGGTCTTCCGGGAACCTGCGGATTCATTGGCGAGTTTTTGACCTTGCTCGGTTCACGAATTGCCAATTCATGGGTTGCGTTGTTTGCAACAACGGGCGTCGTGCTCTCTGCCACCTATGCATTGTGGATGTATGCGCGCGTGGTGCTCGGCAAACTCGTCAAGCCAGAGCTGATGTCGATAAAGGATCTCTCACCACGCGAGATGGTTCTCTTGGTTCCGCTCGCCGTGCTGACAATTTATTTCGGTTTCCACGCGAATGCCATTCTTGATGTTGTGTCGGTGCCGACAGAACCTCTTCTGGCCTCGCTCAAAGCAGCGGTGGGGTCGGTTAAAACCGCCGCACTTGCGCTTCCATAAGGGTCACGCTCCATGTCATCGAGTCTTGCAGTTTTACCGGTGGTGGCTCCCGCGATCCCCGAACTTTTTGCGGGTGCGGGCGTGCTTGGTTTGGTCCTGGCGGGCGCAGCGCTGGGCGATAAATCCTATCCCTTTATCCGCTGGCTTGTGATGCTCGTGCTCGCGGTCACTTTGGTGCTCGTTTATCTTGCGAGCGGCACGCATGCAGAAGCCTTTGGCGGCGCCTTTGTGAGCGATGGTTTTTCGCGTTTCATGAAAATTGCGATGCTCTGGGGCTCGCTTCTTACGCTCATCATTGCTGAATCCTATTTGAAGGACACGCGTCGTCAGGCCTTCGAATTTCCGCTTCTTATTCTCATATCAACCGTCGGCATGATGCTGATGATATCGGCCAATGATCTCATTGCGCTCTATCTCGGTCTCGAATTGTCTTCGCTCGCGCTTTATGTCGTGGCCTCGTTTGATCGCGATAATGTACGCTCGTCCGAAGCGGGTTTGAAGTATTTTGTCTTAGGCGCTTTGTCGTCGGGCATGCTGCTTTATGGCGCGTCGCTCGTGTATGGCATGACGGGTGAGATTGCATTTGCGGGTATTTCCAAAGCGCTTACGGGCACGGCATCGGTTGGTGTCATATTCGGTCTTGTCTTTGTGCTCGCCGGTCTTGCTTTTAAAATTTCAGCTGTGCCGTTTCATATGTGGACGCCGGATGTCTATGAAGGCGCGCCGACGCCGGTTACGGCCTATTTTGCAGCGGGTCCAAAAATTGCGGCCATTGCCCTATTGGTGCGGGTGGTTGAGCAAGCCTTCCCCGGCATCACATCGCAATGGCAACAGGTGATTGTGTTCATGGCGATTGCATCAATGGGTCTTGGTGCCTTTGCCGCCATCGGTCAAAAAAACATCAAGCGTCTCTTGGCCTATTCGTCGATCGGCCATGTCGGTTATGTCTTGGTGGGTCTGGCTGCGGGAACGCCCGAGGGCGTTGCCGGTGTTGCCACCTATATGGCCATCTATCTCGTCACAAGTTTTGGCGCTTTTGCTTGCGTTCTGGCGATGAAGCGCAATGATGTCTATTGCGAAGACATCAGCGATCTGGCCGGTCTTTCAAAAACCAATCCGGCTTTGGCCTTTGCCTTCGCCATGCTGATGTTCTCACTCGCCGGCATTCCACCGCTCGCAGGATTTTTTGCAAAATTCTATGTGTTTGCCGCGGCTGTGAATGCAAAGCTTTATCCGCTTGCCATCATTGGCGTCGTCACCAGCGTTGTGGGTGCCTATTATTACCTGCGTATCGTCAAGATCATCTATTTTGATGAGCCGAAGGAAGGCTTTGTTCCGGCACCGATTGCTGTGCGGTTTGTTGCGTCTGCCGCAGCGGTACTTGTGTTGGCCTTTGTGTTGGCACCGGCTCCTCTTGTGACGGCGGCAACGGCAGCTGCCAAGGCACTCTTCTGATTGTGACCTTTTCTTCAGCGGCCGAAAAATTTGGCTTTTCAGCGGAGCATCATGGGAGCGTCGGCTCCACCAATGATCTGGCTATGGCGTCTCTGCGCGAAAAGGGTATTTCCGGTCATTGGGTGATTGCTGATCAGCAAGAAGGCGGGCGCGGACGTCTCGGTCGCGTCTGGGTGTCGAAACCCGGCAATCTTTACGCATCACTCGCCCTCGTCGATCCGTGTGACATGGCGCGGGGCTTTCAACTGGGCTTTGTCGCAGCTTTATCGATTTATGATGCGATGATTACTTTGGGTGTGCGTTCATCGCGTCTTTCGTTGAAATGGCCCAATGATGTCCTGCTGGATGATGCAAAGCTCTCAGGCATTTTGGTTGAAGGCACACGTTTGGGAGAGACGCAGTTTGGCGCGGTCATCGGCTGTGGCATCAACATCGCCCACCATCCGGATAACACGCCTTATGCAGCGACAGATCTCGCAGCATCCGGTATAAATACAAATTGCGTTGATGTTTTTGGCGCGTTAGCAGGCGCCTTCCGTCACAATATCGATCTTTATGCCAAAGGATCCGGGTTTTCGGTCCTCAGGTCACATTGGCTTGAGCGCGCGCGTGGTCTTGGCGGTCCGATTGTCGTGCGTGAGCGTAAAGGGGAACGCAGCGGCGTTTTCAGAGGTCTTGATGAGGATGGCCGTCTTTTGCTTGAAGCAGAAGGTGCCGTCACGCCAGTCACCGCTGGCGATGTCTTTTTTGAGTGAGAGGATGGCCTGATGGCTGAGCCAAAAGCCGATTTCGTGTTCTGCGCCCTTGGCGGTCTCGGTGAGATCGGCATGAATGCGGCGTTATATGGCTTTGGCCCGCCGCAGAAGCGGGACTGGATTCTGGTCGATTGCGGCGTCAGCTTTGCGGGTCCGGAGCTTCCCGGCATTGATCTTGTTCTGCCTGATCTCAAAGTGCTCGAAGGGGCAAAAAACCGCCTCAAAGCAATCATCATTACTCATGCGCATGAAGATCATATCGGCGCCTTGATGGATTTGCATGCGCGTCTTGGCGCACCACCTGTCTATGCAACGAAATTTGCGGCGGGTCTTTTTGACATTCGCCGTCAGGCGGATCCCGGTCAAAAACGCATTCGTTTGACCTTGATGGAGCCGGGTGATCGTCTCGCGCTTGATCCGTTTGATGTTGAAATCATTCCGGTTGCGCATTCCATTCCGGAATCAACCGCGCTCGCCATTCGCACACCACTGGGCACTGTCGTGCATACGGGCGATTGGAAAATTGATCCCACGCCGGTTGCCGGTTGGGCAACCGATGAAGCGCGCCTGAAAGCGATTGGCGATGAGGGCGTTCTCGCGCTTATTTGTGATTCCACCAATGTCATGCGCGAGGGTGAATCGCTTAGCGAAGTTGATGTGTCCAAGGGCTTGTCGGAGGTGATTGCGGGCGCCAAAGGGCGCGTGGCCATCACCACATTTGCATCCAATATTGCGCGCATTCGTTCTGTGGCGCTCGCGGCAAAAGAGAATGGCCGTGAGGTGATTGCCATTGGCAAGGCCATGGATCGTGCCATTCAAGTGGCACAAGAATGCGGCTATCTCGATGATGCGCCCGAATTTCGGTCGAGTGACACCTATGGGTATTTGCCGCGTGACAAAGTGGTTGCTTTGCTCACAGGCTCGCAGGGCGAGCCGCGTGCGGCTTTGGCCCGCGTGGCGGATGATCAGCATCCAGATGTTACGCTCGCTCCGGGTGATACTGTCGTTTTCTCATCGCGTACCATTCCCGGTAATGAAAAGGCAGTTGGCCGCATCATCAACGGTCTCGTCGGGCAGGGTGTAAGGGTGGTGACGGATCGTCATGCTCTTGTGCATGTGTCGGGTCATCCGCGTCAGGGCGAACTCAAGAAAATGTATGAGTGGGTGCGGCCACGCGTATTGATTCCGGCGCATGGCGAGCCGCTCCATTTGGATGAACATCGGCGCTTTGCGCTCGCCTCCGGCATTCCGGATGTCGTGGTGGCAACCAATGGCGATGTTGTGCGTCTTGCACCAAATAAAACCGAGATTGTCGATGAGATGGCCCATGGCCGCCTTTACAAGGACGGTGATGTGCTCGTGTCTGCGGCGGATCCCGCGGTCCCAGAGCGGCGCAAATTATCTTTCGCTGGTATCGTCTCGGTCGCTCTGGCGCTTGATCAGAAGGGCGTTTTGGTGGGCGATCCGGCCTTTGCGGTATCAGGCATTCCGCAACTCACGCGCGGCGGTCGCTTGTTCGAGGATGTCATAGAGGAAGCCGTGTTCGCGGTGCTTGATGGTTTGCCCAAAAGCAAAAGGCGCGATCCCGATCTGGTTGAAACCGCGATTGAGCGGGCTGTGCGCGGGGCGGTTAATGATGAATGGGGCAAAAAGCCCGTTTGTCATGTGCAGATCGTGATTATCTGAGGGAGGGATCGCAATGATTGGTCGTCTCAATCATGTCGCCATCGCGGTTCGCGATCTGACAGCAGCCTCCGCGCTTTATCGCGAGACTTTGGGCGCATCCGTGTCGGCACCCTTGCCCCAACCGGATCATGGCGTGACCGTGGTTTTTATCGAGCTTCTCAACACGAAGATCGAACTCTTAGAACCACTCGGTCCGGCGAGCCCGATTGCCAAATTTCTTGAGCGCAACGCCGATGGTGGCATCCATCATATTTGTTACGAAGTGGATGATATCTTGGCCGCGCGTGATCGGTTGCAAGGGCAGGGTGCACGGGTGCTCGGCGACGGGACGCCGAAAATTGGCGCCCATGGCAAGCCGGTCCTGTTCCTTCATCCGAAGGATTTTAACGGCACGCTGATCGAACTCGAGCAGGTCTGAAAGGGCGCTTTTATCCATGTCAGTTCCGACGCTTTTGGCCATTTATGGAATCGCTTGGTGGCTCAGCCTGTTTGCCGTTCTTCCGCTTGGGGTTCAGAGCCAGGAAGAAAGCGGCGCGGTCACACCGGGTACCGAGCCGGGTGCGCCCGTCTTGCCACGGTTGGGGCGCAAGATTTTGATCACAAGCCTCGTGGCTATCCCGGTTGCGGCGGCTATTGCCGCCTTCATTCAATTTGTTGAATAAATCTGATAAATATTTGAAAAATATAAACAAAAAAAGGCAGGGACAAGCCCTGCCTTGATTTTTTTTGATCTCCACATCGGTCCCGAATTGCGTTGGCCGCAATTCCTTATTGTCCCCTCAGAGACGCGACGCGGTTTTCCTCCCCAGACCTGAGCCTTGTGCCGACTTCCTCATGGGAGCGACCTCTTTTTTGATCAAGGCGACGCGACGCTATCTGTTTTTTTTCTACCTGTCATCAGCCAAGGCAGAGTTCTGCCAAAATTTTAGCGCTTTGTAGAAGAACGGTCCAAAAGGCCTCTTTGGCAGGCAGTGCGGGCACGCGGCGTGCTTGTCTTTTCTGGTCCAATGAGGTTGAAAAGCCGTCTGATCTTGTCGAGAGACCCGGACAACGGACCTTTCGCGCTCCGACAAGCCCTGAACTGAACTATAACACCGGACGCGCTTTTCTTGGTAAGCCTGTTTGGTTGTTTCTTGAGTCCGCCGGAGACCTATTCGATGCGTCTGTCCCGCTATTTCCTGCCCATCCTTCGCGATAATCCGAAGGAGGCCGAGATTGTTTCGCATCGCTTGATGCTGCGCGCCGGAATGGTTCGGCAAGAAGCGGCCGGCATTTATGCGTGGCTGCCGATGGGATTGCGCGTGCTCGACAAGATCAACCGCATCATCCGTGAAGAACAAAACCGTTCGGGCGCAGTTGAATTGCTCATGCCGACCATTCAATCCGCCGATCTGTGGCGCGAGTCAGGCCGGTATGAAGCCTATGGTAAAGAAATGCTGCGCATCACGGATCGCCACGACCGTGAAATGCTGTTTGGTCCCACAAATGAGGAAATGATCACGGAAATTTTCCGCGCATCCGTGAAATCCTACAAAGATTTGCCGCTCAATCTTTATCACATCCAGTGGAAATTCCGCGACGAAGTTCGCCCGCGCTTTGGCGTGATGCGCGGTCGCGAATTCTTGATGAAAGACGCTTATTCCTTCGATCTCGATCAGGCGGGTGCGGTTCATTCTTATAACCGGATGTTTGCGGCCTATTTGCGGACCTTCGCCCGCTTGGGGTTGACGGCCATTCCGATGCGCGCTGATACGGGTCCCATCGGGGGCGATCTCAGTCATGAATTCATCATTCTCGCCTCAACCGGCGAGAGCGAAGTGTTTGCCGATAAAGCCGTACTTGAGCAGACCACACCGCCTGTCGATATTGATTTCGACAGCGCCGAAGCGCTCGACAAAGTCTTCAAGGCATGGACCACGCCCTATGCGGCGACATCCGAAATGCATGATGAGAAAGCCTTCGCGGCCATTCCAGCTGAACGGCAAGTCTCGGCACGCGGTATCGAAGTCGGTCATATTTTCTATTTTGGTACGAAATATTCGGAACCCATGAAGGCAACGGTAACCGGACCGGATGGGCGTGAGACACAAGTTCATATGGGCTCTTACGGTATCGGCTCGTCGCGGCTCGTCGCCGCTTTGATCGAAGCGTCTCATGATGAAGCGGGCATTGTCTGGCCCGATTCCGTTGCGCCCTTTAATGTCTCTTTGCTCAATCTCAAGATCGGTGATGCGGCGACGGATGAGACATCGGCAACGCTTTATAAAGCGCTGACCGCACGGGGCCTTGATGTTCTCTATGATGATCGCGATGAACGCCCGGGTACAAAATTCGCAACCGCCGATTTGATCGGTTCGCCTTGGCAGGTTTTGGTGGGACCCAAGAGCCTTGCGGAAGGCAAGGTTGAAGTGAAACGGCGCAAGACCGGCGAACGGACATTGTGTTCCGTCGAGGATGCCGTCCTCATGTTGACGGCTTGATCTCATGGCTGAGGGCGCTACCCGCGCGGCTGGTAAAAACGGTGTCTTTGCACCGTTTGAATGGCTGATTGCCTTTCGCTATCTGCGCGCACGTCGTCGCGAAGGATTTATCTCGGTCATTGCGGGTTTTTCTTTTGTCGGCATCATGCTGGGCGTGGCAACGCTCATCATTGTCTTGTCGGTGATGAATGGATTTCGCAAGGAATTGCTTGATAAGATCGTCGGTGTGAATGGCCACGTCTTTGTGGGCGCCATCGATAAGCCGCTCACCGATTTTGCCGAACTATCAGCCAGCTTTGAAAAAATTCCTGGCGTTGTGCTCGCTTTGCCGCTTGTGGAGGGACAAGCACTGGCCTCATCGCAAGCCGCTGCGGCAGGTGTTTTGGTGCGTGGTGTGCGCGAGATTGATTTGCGACGTATTCCCGCGATATCAACCAATATCAAAATGGGAACGCTTGACGGTTTTGATCAATCCGCTGGTGTGGTCATTGGAAAGAGATTGGCCGAACAACTCTATATCCGTCCCGGTGATTCCATCACTTTGACCGCGCCGCGTGGTCCACAAACACCCTTTGGTACCGCGCCGCGCGTCAAGACCTATCCGGTCACGGCCGTGTATGAAATCGGCATGTCGGAATTTGACTCCGCCTTTGTCTATATGCCGATTGAGGAGTCACAGGCCTATTTCAATCGCAATGGCGATGTGAGCGCGATTGAGCTGTTTCTCACCAATCCCGATCGCGTCGATGAAACCAAAGCTCTCATTCAAAAATCGACCGAGCGTCCGATTTATCTCACGGATTGGCGGCAGCGGAACAAAACCTTTTTTGGCGTGCTCGAAGTCGAACGCAATGTCATGTTTTTGATCCTGACGCTGATTGTTCTTGTTGCCGCGCTTAACATCGTTTCGGGACTTATTATGCTCGTGAAAGACAAGAGCGCCGATATTGCGATCTTGCGAACCATGGGCGCCACGCGTGGCGCGATCTTGCGCATCTTTCTGATCACGGGTGCGGCGATCGGCACCGTCGGAACTCTGGCGGGGTTTGGGCTCGGGCTTTTGGTGGCGTTAAATATTGAACGCTTACGCGCCTTTGTTTCGGCACTCACACAAACGAATTTGTTTCCGGCCGAGTTTTATTTTCTGAGCCATCTACCGGCCGATGTCGATGCGCAGGAAGTCGTGACTGTCGTGGCGATGGCCTTGCTTTTGTCGTTGCTGGCGACGCTTTATCCCGCCTGGCGCGCGGCGCGCCTCGATCCTGTGGAGGCGTTGCGTTACGAATGAGCACGCCCACCACCGATCCCGTTCTATTTCTCTGGAAGGTCGAGCGTCGCTTTGTCGATGCCGAGCAGACCCTCGAGATTATTCGCGGCGCCGATCTCGCAATCTGGCCCGGACAATCTGTGGCGCTGATCGCACCGTCAGGCACTGGTAAATCGACGCTGTTACACATGGCGGGTTTGCTTGAGCGGCCTGACAAGGGTGAAATCTATGTCGCAGGACAAGCGACGGCTGAACTGGACGACAAAGCGCGTACCGCCATTCGCCGCAATGGGCTCGGCTTCGTCTATCAGGCGCATCATTTGTTGCCGGAATTCACGGCCCTCGAAAATGTCATGCTGCCGCAAATGATCGGCGGACTTGATCGCACTGAGGCTAAATTGCGTTCGGCTGATTTGTTGCGTTATCTCGGACTGGGCGAAAGACTAACCCATCGCCCGGCGGAATTATCAGGCGGGGAACAGCAGCGCGTGGCCTTGGCTCGCGCCGTGGCCAACCGTCCCCGTGTTCTCTTGGCCGATGAGCCGACGGGCAATCTCGATCCGGTCACGTCCGAGCGCGTGTTCATGACCTTGGTTCAGCTTGTCAAAGCAACGGGATTGGCCGCTTTGGTTGCCACTCATAATCTTGAACTCGCCCGCCGCATGGATCGCCGCGTCACGATCCGCGACGGTCTCGTGGTCGAACTGCCCTGATCTAAATTTACATTTTTTTAACCATCCCAAACACTTCGGATTTGGTTCTCAACAATCGGACTTGTCAAAAGAACAAAACAAGAACAAACTCAATCCATCGTCAATTCAGGGAGGTTTTCATGCTTCGCGCTGTCTTCGAGGATGTTACGGAATTGGCTGCCCTCGCAGCTTTTTTGGCCACAATTTACGCGTGGTCGGGTTTGTTCGTGTAAGCTTGTCCCCGTTGCTTTCAGGGGTTTGCCGCTATCTTTGCCCTTGTGTTGGTCTGCCAGTATCGGCAAGACCGTAAAGGCAGCTCGCGCGGGGCAGGGAGATCAGGCGGATGAGTAGGGTTCTTGAAGAGGTTGGCTTCGTCCATCTCCATGTTCACTCGTCCTATTCGCTGCTTGAGGGCGCGCTTAAAATCGACGACCTCAAGAAACTCGCGCTCAAGGACCGGATGCCGGCCCTGGCGCTGACCGATACCAATAATCTCTTCGGTGCGTTGGAATTTTCCGAGAAACTGTCGGGTGCGGGTGTTCAGCCGATTATCGGCGTCGAGCTTGCACTTGATTTTGAAGACGACCAGCCCAACCGGTCTGGCGTCCACATGGCTATCTATCCGTCAGTGGTCCTGCTTGCCGCTTCCGAGGCGGGGTATGATCATTTGATGGCGCTGTCATCGGAGGCCTATCTGCGACCTGAATCGGGTGAGGCGGCGCATGTGAAGCTCTCATCCTTGACGGGACGAACCGACGGTTTGATCGCGCTCACGGGTGGCCCAAAAGGTCCGATTGATCGCGCCTTGGCCGATGGGCAGATTGAACGCGCAACCAACCGGCTTGATCAGTTAAAAGCGCTGTTTGGCGACCGGCTCTATATTGAGCTTCAGCGTCACGGCGCGGCAGAGGAGCAGGCGGTTGAACCGGGTCTGATCAATCTTGCCTATCAGCATGCTGTTCCCTTGGTGGCCACCAATGAGGCGTTTTTTCCAAAGCCCGACTCTTATCAAGCGCATGACGCGCTCTTGGCCATTGCCGAGGGCCGTTTGGTTTCTGATCCCGAGCGGCGGCGCATCACGGTCGAGCATTATTTCAAATCGCGTTCGGCGATGAAGCGGCTTTTTGCCGATCTTCCCGAAGCCCTCTCCAATACAATCGAGATTGCATTGCGGTGCAGCTATCGGCCGCAAACGCGCAAGCCGATTTTGCCCAATTTCACCGAGAGTCAGGAAGGTGAAGCGCTTGAATTGCGTCGGCAAGCGGAGGCAGGCCTCGCCCTGCGCTTAAAAGCGCACGGCCCGGCTACCGGATTAACGGAAGAGGAATATCGCTCCCGTCTTGATTTCGAACTCTCCGTGATCGAGCGGATGAATTATCCGGGTTACTTCCTGATCGTTGCGGATTTCATCCAATGGGCAAAGGCGCAAGGCATTCCGGTGGGACCGGGTCGTGGATCGGGAGCGGGTTCGCTTGTGGCCTATGCTTTGACCATCACCGATCTTGATCCCTTGCGGTTCGGCTTGCTCTTCGAGCGCTTTCTCAATCCCGAACGCGTATCGATGCCCGACTTTGATATCGATTTCTGTCAAGATCGTCGTGATGAAGTCATCCGCTATGTGCGGGAAAAATATGGCGCGGATCGCGTTGCCCAAATCATCACCTTCGGCACGCTGCAAGCGCGTGGTGTGTTGCGCGATGTCGGGCGCGTTTTGGAAATGCCTTACGGCCAAGTGGACAAGCTCACAAAACTCGTGCCGCAAAATCCTGCCAATCCCGTCACGCTTGAACAAGCCATCGCCACCGAACAAAAATTGCGCGCCGCCGCCGATGAAGATCCAACGGTCAAGCGCATGCTCGACATGGCGCTGTTGCTTGAAGGGCTTCATCGCCACGCCTCAACTCATGCCGCGGGCATCGTGATCGGTGACCGACCGCTTGATCAGTTGGTGCCGCTCTATCGCGATCCGAAATCGGATATGCTGGTGACCCAGTTCAATATGAAATGGGTTGAATCTGCAGGTCTCGTCAAATTCGACTTTCTGGGGTTGAAAACACTCACCGTGCTTGAGAAGGCGGTTGATCTCTTAAAGAGCCGCGGCATCTCGCTTGATCTCGCATCCATACCGCTCGATGACATGCGCACCTTTGATATGCTGGGGCGTGGCGAAACGGTCGGTGTGTTCCAATTGGAAAGCGCAGGCATGCGCAAAGCACTGGCCGATATGCGCGCGGATCGTTTTGAAGATATTATTGCGCTGGTCGCTCTTTATCGGCCGGGTCCAATGGCGAATATCCCTGTCTATAACGCGCGTAAAAACGGCAAGGAAACGCCTGATTATTTGCATCCCAAAATCGAGGTCTCTCTCAAGGAAACCTATGGCGTCATCATCTATCAAGAACAGGTGATGCAGATTGCGCAAATTCTGTCGGGCTATTCGCTCGGCGAAGCCGATCTCTTGCGTCGCGCGATGGGTAAGAAGATCAAGAAGGAGATGGATGCGCAGCGTGAGCGCTTTGTCTCGGGTGCGGTTGAGCGTGGTCTTGAGTCCAAAACAGCCGATGAGATTTTTGATCTGCTCGCGAAATTCGCCGATTACGGATTCAACAAGAGCCACGCGGCAGCCTATGCCTTGGTCGCCTATCAAACGGCTTACTTGAAGGCGAATTATCCGGTTGAGTTTTTGGCCGCGTCCATGACGCTTGATATGTCCAATACGGATAAGCTCTCTGAATTTCGGCGCGAGGCGCAACGTCTTGGGTTTCGAGTCGATCCGCCCTCGATCAATAAATCCGGCATCGCTTTTGATGTGCATGCCGACCCCGATGGACAATTATCCATTCGCTATGCGCTCGCCGCCATTAAGGGTGTCGGCCAGCAAGCAGTAGAAAGTCTGATCGCTGCACGCGGTGAAAAACCGTTCAAAGATCTTGGCGATCTTGCGCGCCGCATCAATCCGCGCCTGTTCAACAAAAAGACGCTCGAAAGCCTGATTGCCGCGGGCGCGCTTGATGAATTGGAAAAAGATCGTGCCCGCTCCTTTGCGGGCGTTGACGCGATCATGGCGCTTGCCAATCGTTCGCAAGATGAAGCCACGGCCGGGCAGGGCGATATATTCGGTTCGCTTGGCGAGCCGGAACCGTTGCGCATTCCGCCCCATAAGCCGTGGCAGGCATCCGACCGGTTGCAGCGGGAATATGATGCGATCGGCTTCTTCTTAACGGGTCATCCGCTTGATGATTATGCCGGGATTTTAAAGCGGCTGCGCGTGCAGACTTATGCGGAATTTGTCCGCGCGGCGCGGGGCGGTGTTACGGTCGGGCGCCTTGCCGCGACAGTGCTGGACCGCACCGAACGGCGCACCAAATCGGGTAGTAAAATGGGGATTTTGAACCTGTCGGATCGGACCGGACATTTCGAGGCGATCATTTTCCAAGAAGGTCTCAACCAATATCGCGACACGCTTGAACCCGGTCAGGCGGTGATCTTGGTCGTGCAGGGGCAGGTTGAGGGGGAGGATATTCGCCTTAGAATCCAGACCGCGGAACCGCTTGATCGCGCCGCCTCCCGCCTTCCCACCGCCTTGCGGGTGACCATTGACGATGAAAAGGCGCTCGCCTCCGTTTCCGGAGAGCTCAAGGAGCGGGGAGATGGCGAAGTTTCGATCATCATCCAGCTTGAAGGCGGAGCGCGCGAGGTCGAATTGAAATTGCCGGGCGGCTACCGCGCGACCCCGCAAGTGGCTGGAATTCTGCGGACTTTGCCGGGCGTTTTGGCGGTCGAACACGCCTAGATTTCAAGCCTTTGGCCCTTGCCAATCAGGGGCTTCGCCAGTATAGCACGCTCCATCACACATGCAGGGGCTGGGCGTTCGCGTCCTTTCCGGTGGCCGGCCATGAGGGGCGGTCCACATCCCCTGCAGAGGACAGAACCGGAGCATACCCAATGGCTTTGCCAGATTTTTCCATGCGTCAATTGCTTGAAGCCGGCGCACATTTCGGCCACCAATCTCATCGCTGGAACCCGAAGATGCAGTCTTACATCTTCGGCACCCGCAACAATATTCACATCATCGATCTCGCCCAGACGGTGCCGATGCTTCACCGTGCGTTGCAGGCGGTGTCGGATACGGTTGCCAATGGCGGTCGTGTTTTGTTTGTGGGCACGAAGCGTCAGGCGGCTGATCTTGTTGCGGATGCCGCCAAGCGTTCGGCACAGTATTATGTCAATTCCCGCTGGCTCGGCGGCATGCTCACCAATTGGAAGACGATCTCGGGTTCGATTGCGCGTCTGCGTAAGGTTGACGAGCTTCTCGCTGCGGGCGCACAGGGCTTGACGAAAAAAGAACGCCTGATGATGGCGCGTGAAAAAGAAAAGCTTGAAAAGGCACTTGGCGGCATTCGCGAAATGGGCGGCACACCCGACCTTATTTTCGTGATCGACACCAATAAGGAACAGCTCGCCATTCAGGAAGCGCGTCGTCTGAACATTCCGGTCGCTGCGATCATCGACACGAATTGCGATCCGGATGGCATCACGTTCCCCATTCCGGGCAATGACGATGCGGGCCGTGCGATTGCGCTTTATTGCGATCTCATTGCGCGTGCAGCGCTCGATGGTATTTCACGCGGCCAAGGCTCGGTCGGTGTTGATGTCGGCGCATCTGTTGCACCGGCGGTTGAGGAAATTCCGGCTGAAACGCCGGCTTATTCGGGCGATGCATTTGAGCGTCTTGCTGCCCCGCGCGGCGCACCGGATGACTTGAAGAAAATTTCAGGCATCGGTCCGCAGCTCGAGCAGAAGCTCAATGAAGCAGGCCTCTATCATTACTGGCAAATTGCCGCGATGTCGGATGCTGACACCGCCAAGCTCGATGGTGATCTCAAGCTCAATGGTCGTATCGGCCGTGATGGTTGGATTGCTTCAGCGCGTAATCTCGTCGAGGCGGTCTGAGTTTCGTCACGCTTCGGTCGCATCGGGATTGCACGGTGCTGATTAAGTCATAACAGGACGGCGACCACTGCGTCGCCGTTCTTTTCGTAAAAGACATGAAAGGATAAATCCGATGGCTGCGATTACCGCTGCAATGGTGAAAGACCTGCGCGAGACAACCGGCGCCGGCATGATGGACTGCAAGGCCGCGCTTGAAGCCAATGATGGCAATCTCGATGCTGCCGTGGATTGGCTGCGCACAAAGGGCTTGTCAAAGGCCGCCAAAAAATCAGGTCGTGTTGCGGCTGAGGGCCTCATCGGCTTGATGGTCAAGGACAAGAAGGGCGTGGTCGTCGAAGTCAATTCGGAAACCGACTTCGTGGCTCGCAATGATGCCTTCCAGGCTTTGGTGCGTAACGTCGCGTCCGTCGCATTGACCGTTGGCGCGGATGTCGAAAAAATTTCAGGTGCGGCTTACCCAACGGGCGGTACCGTTGCTGAGGCCATTCCGAATGCGATTGCCACGATTGGCGAAAACATGACGCTTCGTCGCGCGGCGGAAGTGTCCGTCAGCGAAGGCGTGGTGGGTTCCTATATTCACACATCGATTGCCGACGGTCTCGGCAAGATCGGCGTGATCGTGGCACTGCAATCGGCCGGCAAAGCCGATGAGTTGGCAGCGATGGGTCGCCAGATCGCGATGCATGTTGCGGCAACCAATCCGATTGCGCTGAATGCCGATGGCATTGATCCCGCAACCATCGCACGTGAAAAAGCCGTGCTCGCGGAAAAAAATGCTGGCAAGCCCGCTAACGTTCTCGAAAAGATCATCGAGAGCGGGTTGAAGTCTTATTACAAGGAAGTGTGCTTGCTTGAGCAGTCATACATTCACGATCCGTCCAAGACCGTTGGACAGGCTGTGAAAGAAGCCGCCGGCAAGGTTGGCGCGCCCGTCGAATTGACGGCCTATGTCCGCTACGCTTTGGGCGAGGGCATCGAGAAACAGGAATCTGATTTTGCCGCCGAAGTGGCGGCAGCCTCCGGTGTAAAAGCCTGAGGTTAGAGCAAGATAAAAGCGGCGCTCCGGCGCCGCTTTTTTTATGATCACGAGACGAATCAGGAGAGTGAGCCATGGTGCCCATCAAGCGTGTCCTTGTGAAACTGTCGGGCGAGGCGCTGATTGCTTCTGATGGCTATTGGTTGAACCCTGCAACACTCTCGCGTCTTGCGGCCGATCTCGCGGCCGCATCCCATGCCGGTTACGAGATTGCCGTGGTCATTGGGGGCGGCAACATCATTCGCGGCGCCAAAGTGGGCGCTGCCGGTTGGATTGATCGCGCCACCGCAGACTCGATGGGTATGTTGGCGACCATCATGAATTCCATCGCGCTTGAAGGCGCGATCGAGGCGCAGGGCGCGTCTGCGCGCACATTGTCCGCTGTCGCCGTGCCCACGATTTGCGAAACCTATGCGCGCCAGCTTGCCTCGCATCTCATTTCCAAAAAACGCATCGTCGTGTTGGCCGGTGGAACGGGCAGTCCTTTCTTTACAACCGATACAGCTGCCGTTTTGCGCGCGGTCGAATTGAAATGCGATGCGGTGTTGAAAGCCACACAGGTCGATGGTGTTTATACGGCCGATCCCAACAAGGATCCGACCGCAACACGCTTTGACACGCTCACCCATGACGAAGCCATCGCGCGGGATCTCAAAATCATGGATACGGCTGCTTTTGCGCTCGCGCGCGAAAACCGTCTCAATATCCTCGTGGGTTCGGCCCATCGCGATGGGGCGATCACCGCCATCTTGCGCGGCGAGGCGAAATCGACCCTTGTGAGGCCGTAAAGAATGGCGTCGCTTGAACCTGCCTTTCTGACGTCGTAATCAGCCCGCAACATCTTGTTCCGTTCGACAAGACTTAAGTTCAGACCAAAAGGGGAGTTGTCCCATGAGTACCGCATTCGATCTCAACGACATTAAGCGCCGCATGCAGGCCTCCATTGCTTCTTACAAGCATGATCTGGGCGGCCTTCGGACCGGCCGTGCTTCGGCCAATCTCCTCGATCCGATTCAGGTTGAGGCCTATGGATCGCTGATGCCGCTCAATCAGGTGGCGACTGTCACGGTCCCTGAGCCGCGGATGTTGTCGGTTCAGGTCTGGGACAAGGGCATGGCCTTGGCCGTCGATAAAGCGATCCGGGAATCAAGCCTGGGACTGAACCCGCAGACCGAAGGGCAGGTGATCCGCATCCGGATCCCGGAACTCAACGAGCAGCGCCGCAAGGAAATGGTCAAAGTCGCTCACAAATATGCGGAAGAGGCGCGTGTCGCCGTCCGCCATATTCGCCGTGACGGGCTCGATCTTCTCAAGAAGCTTGAGAAGGATGGAAAGATGAGTGAGGATGATGCGGCGCGTCAGTCTGAACAGGTGCAAAAGGCCACCGATCAATCGGTGACTGAGATTGATCAGATCCTGGTCGCCAAAGAAAAGGAAATCATGCACGTTTAAGCCAGAAACTCTGGACCTTTTGCGAGGTCTTCTGCGTTGAAACAGGCATCCCGAGAAACAGCGCGCTCCCCTTGATGGTAACCCTCGACCCCACCCGCATCCCCGCCCATGTCGCCATTATAATGGACGGCAATGGCCGTTGGGCATCCCAACGCGGTCTGCCTCGGTTTGAGGGCCATCGGCGCGGCGTTGAAGCCGTCCGTCGTACCGTACGCGCAGCAGAGGATCTCGGCATTCGCTATCTCACCGTCTACAGTTTTTCATCCGAGAACTGGAAGCGGCCACTGATTGAAGTCACCGAATTGATGGGACTGTTGCGGCGCTATATCCGCAATGATCTGGCTGATCTCCATGCGCGCAATGTTCGCGTCAGGGTCATCGGCGTGAAGGATAATCTCGCGGCCGATATTGTTGCGCTTCTCGATGAAGCCGAGCGCCTCACCAAAGACAATACCGGCCTTCAGTTTGTGGTGGCCTTTAATTATGGCGCACGGCGCGAGCTGGTCGATGCGGCGCGCGCATTGGCACAAGAGGTTGCGGCAGGGCTCCTATCACCTGAAGCGATAAACGAAGAAATGCTTTCAAAGCATTTATATACTGATGGAATTCCTGATCCTGAACTTGTGATCCGGACCTCGGGCGAGCAGCGTCTGTCGAATTTTCTGTTGTGGCAGGCCTCCTATGCTGAATTTGTCTTCACCGCGGGACATTGGCCCGATTTCGGCCATGACGCCCTTGTGGAGGCGATAATCTCCTATCAATCGCGTGATCGTCGCTTTGGCGGATTAAGTTCTGCCGCAGGCGGCGTCCGGTGAAAGACTCCTCTCTGCATCGCGATACTGTTGATCATACGCCGCCGCGCGTGAAGTCCGAGCTATCGGCGCGCGTTTTGTCCGCTTTGGCATTGGCGGCCTTGGCTTTGGGTAGCGCGTGGTTCGGCGGTACGATCCTCGCATTGGTCTGGCTGGTCGCGGCGATCGCAGTCTTGCGCGAATGGTTGGCACTTGTGGGTGTTGGCGGTCGTCGCTTGACGGTGTTTTGGATTTTCGGATCGGTTTCAATTGCCTCATCGGCCTTTGCACCGGCACTGTTCGGCCTATACGCTTATTTTATGTTGATCCCGAGTGTGGTTGGCGGCTTGGTTTTAGGCCTTGCGACACAGATATCGGGGGGCACAAAAGCCACTTGGTCGTCGCGTCGCGTTAATCCGGTATGGGTGGCAATAGGGCCCCTCTATGCGGGCATAGTGGTGCTTGCTCCTGTCTGGCTTCGGTCGCGGGAAGCTGACGGTCTTGTCGCCTTGGTTTGGCTGTTTCTGGTTGTTTGGATTTCCGACATTGGCGCCTTTTTTGTTGGTCGCACCCTTGGCGGCCCCAAGCTCTGGCCAGCGATCAGCCCCAAAAAGACATGGTCCGGACTTTTAGGCGGACTTTTATTCGGAACGCTTCTGTCCGGTGGCTTTGTGCTGGCCGATCAGATGATGCTGGGCCCTATTTTTGTCTCGGGTTGGGCGTTGATCGGCCTATCCTTGGCGACGTCGATCGTGTCGGAGCTGGGTGACCTGTTCGAATCGGCGATGAAGCGTCATTTCGGCGCCAAGGACTCCGGCCAAATCATTCCCGGCCATGGCGGCATTATGGATCGCCTTGATTCCTTCGTCGCTGCCGGCATTTTTGCCGTCTTGGCGCTTGATTTTCTTCAACTTTGAGGAAAAGCCGGCCTAACCGGCCTTAAAAACACAGGCGCGATTGTTCTTGCCCCATCTTCGCCTTATTGATCCCGCACCTGCGCATATATTGCCGCGCAGAACCCTTGCTGCCGTAAAAGGACCAGTATGCCCTTCTCTGAACTCCCCGGACTGATTGGCGGCGGTGTCATCTCCTATGTGGTGCCCTTTCTTTTTGTTCTGACTCTTGTCGTCTTCGTCCATGAATTGGGGCATTTCTTGGTTGGCCGCTGGTGCTCCGTGAAGGTTGAGGCCTTTTCGATCGGCTTTGGTCCTGAATTATTCGGTTGGACCGACCGGCTCGGCACCCGCTGGCGGATTGCCCTCTTGCCCTTGGGAGGCTTTGTCCGCTTCTTGGGTGATGCCAATGCGGCGAGCGCGCCCGATCTTGAGGCGGTGTCGCACCTTTCTGCCAAGGATCAGGCGCGAAGCTTTCCCGCTCAACCGGTCTGGAAGCGTTTTCTCATCGTTTTAGCGGGGCCGGTCGCAAGCCTGCTCTTGGCCGTCGTCATCTTCGCAGCGGGGGCCTATTTGGGCGGACGCTATATTCTTTTGCCCAAAATTGCCTCCGTTTCGCCGGGAAGCGCGGCGGAAGAGGCCGGATTTAAGGCGGGCGATCTCGTTCTGTCGGTCGATGGCGAAACGATTGAGAGCTTTACCGATCTACAGCGCATTGTCGGCATTCGTCCGGGCGTCGCGCTCCAAATCCAGATCGAGCGCGATGGGGCGCCGATGCTAATCACAGCGACCCCACGGATTGAGGCACGGGACTCCATCGTCGGAAAACGGCGGGTCGGTGTCTTAGGGCTCGTGGCCGCCCGCGATGAAACGACCATCATTCACAAGCAGGAGTCCCTGCCGGCATCGCTCATTTTTGGCATCACCGAGACGACCAATGTTGTTACGGGTAGCCTCGTCTATCTCAAAAACATCGTCACGGGCCGCGCCCCGCCCGATCAATTGTCGGGCCCGGTCGGGATCGCGCGCATGTCGGGGGAGGCGGCCAAACTCGGCTTTATGGCGCTTTTGAGCATGGCCGGTTTGATTTCAGCCTCGATTGGCTTTTTGAACCTGATGCCGATACCGCTGCTCGATGGCGGACATTTACTGCTCTACGTGATTGAGGCCGTCCGCGGCCGTCCGATCAACCCGGTTATAATTGAGCGGGCGTTTCAAATCGGAATGGCTTTCATCGTTGCCTTGACCTTGTTCACGCTTTTTCTCGATATCGGGCCGTTAGTTCATTGATAACGTTAACCTTTGGCTAAGCCTACCGAGAAAATTCGCCGGATTTCATCCGGAAAACACCGCCGATCTGTTTGCAGTTGCGAGCAAACAGGCTAAAAGGAAAGAGACTATTCAGGATCGCGGCTTTGTCGCGGTTATGATTGTATTTGACTGGGATTGGACCAGAATGACCATTTCGCGCCTGCTTCTCTCGTTCATCCGTGCGGTCAGCCTTCGCGCTGCCTTTGTGGGTTTGATGTCCTTGACTGCGCTGTCTCTCGCGCATGCCGAAACCATTGTGGTTGAAGGCAATGTCCGCGTCGATGCGACAACGATCCAGTCCTATGTGACGGGTCAAACGGTCGAGGTTGCAAAAAAGGATTTGTTGGCAACCGGGCTCTTTCAAAGCGTCGAAGTGATCAAGAAGGGCGATCAAATCATCGTCCGCGTGAAAGAAAACAACATCATCAACCGGGTGGCATTCGAAGGCACCAAGCGGTTGAAGGGCGAAATGTTTGATGGTGAGCTGCAGTTGAAACCGCGCGGCTCGTTCACGCAAGAGGCTCTTGATGCGGACGTGGCGCGGATTAAGGAAATCTATGCGCGTGTCGGTCGTTCGAATGTTGAAGTTACGCCACGGGTTGTGCCTTTAGAAAATGGTAAAATCGACGTCGTCTTCAAAGTGGACGAAGGCTCGAAGACGGGCGTGAAGACTATCGATTTCGTTGGCAATAATTCTTTCTCGTCAGGTCGTCTGCGCGATGAAATGCAGACCACGCAGAGCAATTTCCTGTCATGGATCAAGACCACGGACGTTTATGATCCGGATCGTTTGGCGGCTGACGCTGAACTGGTGCGCCGTTTCTATCTCCGCCACGGCTATGCCGATATGCGCGTGCTCGACACCAAGGTTGATTTCGACGCGGAAGCCGGCGGTTACCGTGTTGTGATTTCAGTCGATGAAGGCAAGCAATATAAAGTGGGCGAAATCGACGTCGAGTCGAAGATCGCTCAAATTGATGCCGCAACATTGCGCTCGCGCGTTTTGCTGGCGCAAGGTGATGTGTACAATGCCGATCTGGTCGAAAAATCGATTTTGGGCATCACCACCGAAGTTGCCTCCCGCGGTTACGCTTTCTCGCAAGTCCGTCCGCGCGGTGATCGTGATCAGGCCAATGCGACGATAAAACTGTCCTTCCTTGTTGAAGAAGGCCCACGCGTTTACATCGAGCGCATCAATGTGCGCGGCAATACGCGTACGCGCGATTACGTTGTTCGCCGTGAGTTCGATATCGGCGAGGGCGATGCCTACAACAAGGTCATGATTGATCGCACCGAGCGTCGTCTCAAAAATCTCGGCTTTTTCAAAACGGTTCGTATTTCGAATGAGCCTGGCTCTACGCCCGATCGCGTGATCATCAATGTGGATGTTGAGGATCAATCAACCGGTCAGTTCTCGGTTGGTGGTGGTTACTCCACCGCAGAAGGTGTTCTCGCTGAAGTGGGTGTTCAGGAATCCAATCTCCTTGGCCGTGGTCAATTCGCGCGTATTCGTGCGTCAACCGGTCAGTGGACGAAGGGTGTCGAGTTCAATTTCACGGAACCCTATTTCCTCGAACGTCGTCTGCAAGGCGGCATCGATCTTTACTCGAAGGAAAGCGATAACACGCGCTTCGCTTATTATTCGAACATGAAGACCGGCGCCACGCTTCGCCTTGGTGTTCCTTTGACGGAAGAAACAACGGTCACGGGCCGCTATTCGCTCTATAATAATAGGATAACGGTGTCTGATCCGACGAATGTTTCAACCGCGATCAGCGCGTCTGAAGGGCAGAATATTACGTCCGCCGTCGGTTATACGCTCGACTACAACACGCTCGATAATAACCAAAATCCCCGCAATGGTTTGATGGCGTCGTTGAAGCAAGACGTTGCTGGTCTTGGTGGTGACTCGCGTTATCTGCGCACCACAGGCGATGTGAAATATTATCGTGAATTGAACGATAGTTTTGTCGGTATGGTGCGCGGTCAATCGGGTTATATTTATGGCTCCGATCTGCGCGTCATCGACAATTTCTTCATGGGGCCTGATCTCGTGCGTGGCTTCTCGCTGGCAGGTATCGGACCTCGCGACGCGAGTTCAAACGCCAGCAGGAATGGTCTGGGCGGTACGACCTATTGGGGTACGTCAACGGAAGTGAGCTTCCCCTTGTTTGGTCTTCCTCGTGAGGCTGGCATCAAGGGCGCGGTCTTTGCCGATGCAGGTTCGGTATTCGGTTATTCATCGTCCGCGGCGGTCAGCTTGGTCGGTAATGACCAGTCGGTTCGGTCTTCAGTTGGTGCGGGCCTGTTATGGGCATCCCCCATCGGTCCGATCCGGTTTGATTTTGCGGTTCCGGTCACGAAGAACGACTACGACCAGATTCAGAATTTCCGCTTCACAGCAGGCTCGGTGTTCTGAGGCCTATCGTTTCAGTCGGGTCATCGATGGCGGCGCATGGCGCAAAATCGTATGATGGGCCTTTGTTTTTTGAGGCCCATCCGAAAAGCGTCGCGGAGATCGCGGCGCTTCTTTCGTTGGATGCACCGTCTGGAAAAGAAGGCGCTCTGATCATTGGGGGCGTTGCCGCACTTGATCGCGCAACCGCTTCCGACATCGCATTTCTGGAAAATACGCAATACAAAGAGGCGCTGCGCACAACGCAAGCCGGTGCCGTTCTTGTGGCCAAGCCTTTCGCCGATCTTGTTCCAGCAGGAACGATCCCTCTAATTGTTCCGCATCCTCACGCGGCTTTTGCAACAGTCTTGGAAGCCTTGTTTCCGTCTGCCGCGCATCCGGGCCTCTTCTTCGGGCAGAACGGTATTTCACCCGGTGCCTCGGTTCATCCTGACGCGCGGCTTGAAAGCGGCGTCTCGCTTGATCCGGGCGTTGTGGTCGGCCCCGGGGCAGAAATTGGCAGCGGGTCAACCATTGCGGCCAACAGTGTGATTGGGCCCCATGTCCGCATCGGGCGTGATTGCCATATTGGGGCGAATGTCACCATTCTGTCCGCGCTCATTGGCAATGGTGTAATCATCCATTCAGGCACCGCCATCGGTCAGGATGGATTTGGGTTTGCCATTGGCCGGAATGGTCACACGAAAGTGGCGCAGATAGGCCGCGTCATCATTCAGGACAAAGTCGAGATTGGTGCAAATGTCGCCATCGACCGCGGTGGAATCCGCGACACGATGATTGGCGAGGGAACCAAGATCGATAATCTCGTCCAAATCGCACATAATGTGACGATTGGACGTCATTGTTTGATTGCATCGCAGACGGGCATTGCCGGCAGCACCGATATTGGCGATTTCGTCATTATGGGCGGGCAGGTTGGAATTACGGGTCACGCAAAAATTGGCACCGGCACCCAGATCGCGGGTAATAGCGGTGTGATTTCTGATCTTGCGCCGGGCTCGAAAGTGGGTGGCTATCCCGCGCGTCCGATCAAGACATGGTTGCGTGAAGTCGCCGCTATGGCGCGCCTTGCACGCACGACACGTGGTGATAGGAACAAGACGTCTGCCGAAGATGGATCGGACGCATGAGGAATACGGGGAGTTTGAGCGCATGACAGAGCCAGCAAAGACGGAACTCGGCACCGCCGATATTCTGCGGATCCTCGAATTATTGCCTCATCGTTATCCGTTTCTCTTGGTCGATAAGATCATCGAGATGAATGGAGATGAGTCATGCATCGGCATCAAGAATGTTACATTCAACGAGCCGCAATTTAACGGTCACTTTCCGGGGCGTCCTGTGATGCCGGGCGTGATGTTGATTGAGGGCATGGCCCAAACGGCCGGCGCTTTATGCGTGGCCTCGCGCGGCGATAAGGCGCCGCGTCTTGTTTATTTCATGACCATTGATAACGCGAAATTCAGAAAGCCGGTCGTCCCTGGTGACGTGGTGGAATATCATCTCACAAAAATGAAACAGCGCGTCAATATGTGGTGGTTTAAGGGCGAAGCAAAAGTCGACGGCAAAGTCGCGTGCGAAGCCGAAATCAGCGCCATGCTTGTGAGCTGAGGATTTTGAGTATGACTTTAGAAACCAAAATCCATCCGCTCGCTGTTGTTGAGCCCGGCGCTCAATTGGGCGTGGGTGTTACGGTCGGACCGTTTTGTACGATTGGCGCGCATGTTGAATTAGGCGATCATAGCGAAGTGGTAAGCCACGTTTCACTTGCTGGTCGCACGCGCATCGGCGGCAAAGCGCGCATTTTTCCCTTCGCCTCGATTGGTCATATTCCGCAAGATTTGAAATATCACGGCGAAGAGTCAACGCTTGAGATCGGCGATCACTGCATGATCCGTGAAGGCGTAACGATGAACCCCGGAACGGAGGGCGGCGGTATGGTGACGCGCGTTGGTCATCACTGCACCTTCCTCGCAAACGCCCATGTCGCGCATGATTGTGTGGTTGGTAATCACGTTATTTTTTCAAACAATGTGATGCTCGCTGGTCATTGTCAGGTCGGGGATTACGCTATTCTTGGCGGTGGTGCTGCGGTTCATCAATTCTGCCGCATTGGCGCACACGCTTTCATCGGCGGACTATCCGGCGTTGAGAATGATGTGATCCCTTATGGGATTGCGCTCGGCAATCGCGCCCATCTTGCAGGCCTGAATATGGTCGGCTTGAAACGGCGCGGCTTTTCGCGTGAGGCCATTCAAGACATTCGTCGCGCCTATCGCCTCTTGTTTGCGGAAGAAGGCACGCTGCAAGAGCGCATCGAGGATGTCGCAAACGATTTCACCGATGATGCGATCGTGGTCGAGATTCTCGATTTCCTTCGCTCTGTTGGCAACCGGTCCGTCTGCACACCGCGCGACTCCAAGGAGGGTTGATCCAGTGTCCGGGACAACCGGCACGGGTATTGGCATTATTGCAGGCAGTGGTGCGTTTCCTTTTGAAATAGCGCATGCTCTACAAAGAGCAGGCGAAACACCATTCATCATTGGTCTGCGCGGATTTATTTCACGCGATGAAGCGTTGCATGATTTACCGCACGCTTTCATCGATATGCTTGATCCACAAAAAATCATTGCGACTTTGCGTGCCAATAAAGTCGGGCGCGTTATTCTTGCAGGTGGCGTGTCGCGTCCAGGCCCGTTGGCGCTTCTGTCGATCTACACTTTTTTCCGTCATCGTGAAGAATTGCGGCGCATCGTCAGTGGTGGCGATGATCGCATCTTGCGTGGTGTCATTCGCTTGTTGGAAGAAAACGGATTTGCCGTCATCGGCGTTGATCAAGCCGCACCCGATCTGCTTGCCCCTCTTGGCTTGATTGCTTCGATATCTCTACCCGAACACGCTGCATCGGATATCGCATTGGGTCTCGCCTGTTTGCGTGACATGGGCCGTTATGATTTGGGGCAGGGCGTCGTGGTCGCAGAGGGACGCGTGCTGGCGATGGAAGGCCCCGAAGGAACCGACGCCATGCTCGAACGCGTGCGTTTGATGCAGAAAAATCGCCGTGTGATCTTGGACAATAAATGCGCCATTCTGGTGAAGGCACCAAAGCCCGCGCAAGACCGTCGCGTCGATCTTCCGGCGATTGGTCCGCGCACGATCAAATCAGCGAAAGACGCGGGTCTTTCGGGCATCGCTGTTGCGGCACATGAAGTGGTTCTGGTTGAACGCAAGCGTTTAATCCACGATGCGGATCAGGCATCGCTTTTCGTCACGGGAGTGCAACACTCATGACGGAAAAAATGCGTCGGCGTCGCATTGGTCTTGTCGTTGGCGAAGTGTCAGGCGATGCACTGGGCGCAAAACTAATTCCAGCGTTACGCGCACGCTTTCCGCATGATGATCTTGAATTCATCGGCACGGCGGGTCCGTCTTTGGAACAGCAAGGCATGGAGTCCTTATTTCCACTGTCCGAGATTGCCGTGATGGGCATTGTTCCGGTGATCAAAAAACTGCCATCGCTCTTGCGTCGTATTGGGCAAACAGCGGAAGCTTTGATTGCTTCGAAGCCCGAATGTTTGATCATCATTGACAGTCCTGATTTCACCCATCGCGTCGCGCAACGCGTGAGAGCGGCTCTGCCTGATATTCCCATCATTGATTATGTGAGCCCGTCCGTATGGGCATGGCGACCGGGTCGCGCAAAAAAAATGCGTGCCTATGTCGATCATGTTTTGGCGCTGTTGCCATTCGAGCCAGAGGCGCATCAACGGTTAGGCGGGCCGGCCTGCACCTATGTCGGCCATCCTTTGATTGAGCGGTTTGACGAGCTTCATCCCACAAAAGCCGATCAGCTGCGACGCGAAACAAAACCGCCGCTTGTTCTTGTTCTACCCGGCAGTCGTCGTTCCGAGATCGCGCGATTGATGCCGATCTTTGGTGAAGCGCTCGCGCTCGTTCAAAACAAAGCGCAGCAGACTTTCGAATTCGTTTTGCCTGCGGTTGATCATCTCAGGCACGATATTGAAACCGCTATCAAAACATGGCCCATCAAGCCGCGTTTGGTCTTTGGTGAGGAAGAGAAATATCACGCTTTTCGGCAAGCGCATGCCGCGCTCGCCGCTTCAGGCACCGTGACATTGGAATTGGCTTTGGCTCATGTGCCGATGGCGGTGGGCTATCGTGTCGGCGCGCTTGAAGGACAAATCCGTCATTTTATTACTGTGTCATCGGTTGTCTTGGCCAATCTCGTCATAGGCGAGAATGTCGTTCCTGAACGCATTCAAGCAGCATGCAACGCCACGCAATTGGCGGATGATCTTTTGCCCTTGCTCAGCAACACGCCTGAGCGGCAGCGGCAATTACAGGGCTTTGATCGTTTAGATCATCTCATGGCGATTGAAGGCACAAGCCCGAGCATCAAAGCAGCCGGGATCATCGCGCGTTATATGTCCTAACAAAATTCAAAAAAACAGGGCGCGCCTGTTAAGGACGCGCCCCATAATCAAATCAAACACAGCGTTCAAATTTTACGCGGTAATAATCTCAGCGCATATTTGACGGCACATAATCACGACGCGCATGCCCTGTATAAAGCTGGCGCGGGCGACCAATTTTCTGCGACGGATCTTCGATCATCTCTTTCCACTGCGCGATCCAACCCACCGTTCTGGCAAGCGCGAAGAGCGCGGTGAACATCGAGGTCGGAAAGCCCATCGCCTTCAGCGTGATGCCTGAATAGAAATCGATATTCGGATAAAGTTTCTTCTCAATGAAATACTCGTCATGCAACGCGATGCGCTCGAGTTCCATCGCCACATCAAGCAACGGATCATCCTTGATGCCGAGTTCGGCGAGCACTTCATGCGTGGTCTTCTGCATGATCTTGGCGCGCGGATCATAGTTTTTGTAAACGCGATGACCAAAGCCCATCAGGCGGAACGGATCATTTTTGTCTTTGGCGCGCGCAATGTAATGCGGGATCTTGTCGACCGTGCCAATCTCCTGAAGCATTTTGAGCGCCGCTTCATTCGCGCCGCCATGGGCGGGGCCCCAAAGGCAAGCCACACCGGCGGCGATACACGCGAACGGATTGGCACCCGATGAACCAGCAAGACGCACCGTCGATGTTGACGCGTTTTGTTCATGGTCAGCATGGAGAATGAAAATACGATCAAGCGCACGCGAGAGCACTTTGTTGACCTTGTACTCTTCGCAAGGCACCGCAAAACACATGCGCAGGAAGTTCGATGTGTAATCGAGATCATTCTGCGGATAAACGAAAGGCTGGCCGATGGAGTATTTATACGCCATCGCGGCAAGCGTCGGGAATTTCGCAATCATGCGCATCGAGGCAATCATGCGCTGGTTCTCATCCGCAATATCAATCGAGTCGTGATAGAAGGCGGAGAGCGCGCCAACAGACGCCACCATCACCGACATCGGATGCGCGTCGCGGCGGAAGCCCTGGAAGAACCGCATCATCTGCTCATGCACCATCGTGTGGCGCGTCACGCGGTAGTTGAAATCATTGCGCTGAGCGGGGGTCGGCAATTCGCCATAGAGCAGCAAATAGCAGGTCTCAAGAAAGTCGCCATGTTCGGCAAGCTGGTCGATCGGGTAGCCACGATACAGCAGCACGCCCTCGTCACCGTCGATATAGGTGATTTTCGACTCACAGCTCGCGGTCGATGTAAAGCCTGGGTCATAGGTGAACATGCCGGTCTGGCTATAGAGCTTGGCAATGTCGACCACACTCGGCCCGATCGTGCCGTCTTTGACTGCTAGATCGAGGGCTTTATCGCCGACTTTAAGGGAAACGGGCGTGGACATGGGCGACCTCTCTGGTCTGTGGTTCGGTATCGGACCGGGTTGAATATCAGGCGTCAGGGTTAACCCAGACAACCGCGCGCGACAATCACGCTAAAGGCTAATCTCGCACTGCAACATTGCATGGCAGTGACGATAAAAAGTCAATTTGGATTGATCGCATTAAACCTTTTTCGCCGTCACATCTTCAAGCCGTGCAAGGCATTCGTCGCGGCCGACCACCACCATCACGTCGAACAGAGGCGGGGAGGTCGCCCGTCCCGTCAAGGCCGCGCGCAACGGTTGCGCCGCTTGCCCGAGCTTGATGGCGGCCTCTTCCGCAAAGCCCCGCACCGCGGCTTCGGTCGAGGCGGCGGTCCATTCGGAAAGACTTGCGAGTTTGGGCAACAAAGCGGCGATCCGCTCGCGCCCCCCGTCGGCCAAAAGCGCTTCCGCCTTGGGCTCGAAATTCAAGGGACGCTGAGCATAGAGAAAATATGCTGAATCAACAAGTTCCAGTAAAGTCTTCGCGCGTTCTTTTAACCCCGCCATCGCGCTTGTGAGCTTGGCGCGGAGCGTCTCGTCAAAGCGAGCGGGCCAGCCGCGTCCGGGCCCGACATCCGGCAGGATCGTTTCGATGGCGGCCAGTAAATCGGCATCGGAACTCGCGCGCATATAATGCCCGTTGATATGTTCCAGCTTGGCGAAATCAAACCGCGCGGGTGAACGGCCAATGGTTTCAAGCCCGAAGACCGAAATCATCTCGTCGGTCGAAAAGAATTCCTGATCGCCATGGCTCCAGCCGAGCCGCACGAGATAATTACGCATCGCGGCGGGGAGATAGCCCATCGCGCGATAGGCATCGACGCCGAGCGCGCCATGGCGTTTCGAGAGTTTCGATCCGTCAGGCCCGTGAATAAGCGGGATATGCGCCATCACAGGCACGTCCCACCCTGCGGCCTGATAGATTTGGGTTTGTCGCGCGGCATTGGTCAGATGATCATCGCCCCGGATGATGTGGGTCACGCCCATATCATGATCGTCGACCACGACCGCAAGCATATAAGTCGGGTTGCCGTCCGAGCGGAGCAACACGAGATCATCGAGATCTTTGTTCTGCCATGTCACCACGCCCTGAACCTGATCATTCACCACCGTCTCGCCGGTCTGTGGCGCTTTCAGGCGGATCACGGGCTTGCGGCCCTCGGCAATCGCTTGGGCTTCGGCCTCTGTGCCATTCAACTCACGCCAGCGTCCGTCATAGCGCATGGGCCTGCCTTCGGCACGGGCAAGCTCGCGCATCGCTTCAAGCTCGTCCTGGCTCGCATAGCATTTATAGGCATTGCCTTTTGCCAAAAGCTCTTCGGCCACCGCTCGATGCCGCGCCGCGCGCGAAAATTGATAGACGACATCATCATCCCAGGTGATGCCGAGCCATTTCAATCCGTCCAGAATGGCTTCAATCGCGGCGTCTGTTGACCGTTCGCGATCCGTATCCTCGATCCTGAGCAGCATTTTTCCGCCATGGCGCTTGGCATAGAGCCAGTTAAACAGCGCCGTGCGTCCGCCCCCAATGTGAAGAAAACCAGTGGGGGAAGGCGCAAAACGGGTCACAACGGGACGGGTCATCTGAAATCCTGCACGAAGGGCGTGTGGCGGAGAAAACTGCAACTTGGCGATGGTTCCGCCGCAGCGTGCGTCCTGTAGCATCCTTCCGAGCGAAGGTTAAGGCGGCAGGGGCTGCGGGAGCCCGAATTCATGACGGAATTTCCGCATAAACGGCGTGACGGACGCACCGCAGTGCTGACACTGCGGGGGTGGTCGCGCAGCTATGGCGCGGCGTCGTTTCGCTTAGGCCTCTCTGATCTCTCAAATTATGCCGCAGGATTGGTGGTGCGCGAGAGCGACGCGCGGCGGCCTTTTCTGTTTTTGGCACCGTCAGTCATGCTCGGCGTCTTGCTCTATTTTATCGCCGATGAGGAACCGACGCTTTGGGCTCCGGTCTTGGCGCTTCTTCCCGTTTCTGCGATCATCGCCTATGGGCGCACGCGGCCTGGACGCGCCCTTTTATTTGCCGGCCTTTCCCTTGCGGCAGTCTTTGGCGGTTTCGCCGCGGCAAGCCTCAGAACGCAAGCGGTCGATGCCCCCATTCTGTTAAACACCGTGATCGGACCGGTTGAGGGCATTGTCGCGTCGATCGACCAGCGCATCGATGATGCAAGGCTTCTCATTAAGCCCGAACGCATCACGCGGCTTGACGGGCCGACACCAGCGCTTTTGCGTGTGACCTTGGCGGGGCGAGCCTCCTTCGAAGCCGGCGCGCGCATCCGTGCCACCGCGCGGCTCTTGCCACCACCGGGGCCTGTGCGTCCGGGCGGTTATGATTTTGCGCGCGACGCCTATTTCGCACGCGTCGGTGCGGTCGGCTCGCTTTTGGGATCCGTGAGCGTTTTATCGCCGCGCGAGACGGTCTCGTGGCGCTTTGATCAGGCCGCCGCAATCGACCGGATGCGCAATGCATTGGCGCTTCGCATTGCGACATCGATTGGCGGACAGGCGGGTGCGGTCGCGGCCGCGCTGATCACAGGCAAGCGCGGTTTTATTTCAGACGAGACCAATGAGGATTTGCGCGCCGCGGGCATTTATCACGTCGTGTCGATTTCGGGCCTTCATATGGTGCTGGCGGCCGGCATAGTGTTTTTCATGGTGCGCTTGGGCCTTTCGCTTATTCCCGGTGTCGCTTTGCGCTATCCGGTCAAGCAGATCGCGGCCGCAAGCGCGATGATCGCCGCGATTGCATATGATATTTTTGCGGGATCGGAAGTTGCAACCGAACGCTCGCTTTTGATGACTTTGGCGCTCTTTGGTGCGGTGCTGATCGGGCGCCCCGCGCTTTCGATGCGCAATCTTGTGATTGCCGCTTTGATCATTTTGGCGGTCGAACCGGAGAGCCTTTTGGGCCCGAGTTTTCAAATGTCATTCGCAGCTGTTGCGGCTTTGATTGCGGCCTTTGAGCGCCTGCCAGCCGATCCCGCGCGTGTGCCTAAGGTGCTCACGCCCTCGACACCAACACAGATGAAACCACAACCCGGTCTCATCGCACGCCTGTTCATGGCGCTCTTTCGACATGCGCGACTTGTGGTGCTCACAACGCTGCTTGCGGAAGCGGCCACCGCGCCCTTTGCGGCCTATCATTTCCAGCGCTTTCAGCCCTTGGGTCTCATCGGCAATATGGTCACCATACCGCTCGTTGAAGTGATCGCGATGCCTGTGGGATTTTTGGGATTTCTGGCGCTGCCCTTTGGGCTTGATGCACCTTTATGGCGCTTCATGGGAGTCAGTGTGAGCCTGATGCTCCACCTGTCCCATTTCGTATCGACTTTGCCGGTTTCAACACAGGTTCTTCCAGCGATTTCGCCAACAGCACTGATCATTTTGAGCATCGGCGTGATGTGGATTGTCCTATGGTCAACCGTGCTGCGGTGGCTGGGTCTTGTGCCGCTCGCTCTTGGCGCCGTTCTCGCTTTTACCGGCGTTCATCCCGATATTTATGTCGCACGGGATGGTGCATCGCTGGCGGCGCGTGGACCGGACGGAACATTACAAGCGATGGGGCGGGGCTTGAATTCGTTTACGCTCGCACAATGGCTTGCGGCGGATGGGGATCGCCGCGCCGCTGATGATCCTCAATTAAAAGCAAATACGCTCTGTAACTCAACTGGTTGTATTGCTAAATTAAAGCAAAATGACAATATAATTTTAGGTCTCGCCCCCGATGATCTCGAAGAGGATTGCCGCCTCGCCGCCATCATCGTCACACCCTATGAGGCGCCACAAACCTGCCGCGCACAGAAACAGGCGCTCGTGATTGACCGTCCAACGGTCGACGCCTATGGCGCCATCGCCATTTACCGCACAGGCTCCGCCTTCACGATCGCGGGTGCACGCGACCCCGCGCGCAACCGGCCATGGGCACCACGACCCAAAGAGATCCGTGACCCGTTTGCCAACACGGCAAACAACGCGGCAAACAATACGGCCTCGTCTGTAAACCCACCATCTGCCGTCGCGCCCGATCCCGAACGCGATCCGATTATGCCACGCTAGCGCGCTGTTTGTCCGGATGGAGTCGTCCAAACGAAAAGAAATCGCGCAAATTCATAAAGTTGAAACATGTTCTTATCGCTAAAACCGTTCAACTTTCGCGGAACATGCTCTAACGCAAGGCACTTCGGTTGTAATTTTTATATCGCCTTTTGCGGCGAAGTTTAATTCATCACCTCAACGCAAAAGGCTTTGGAGCGCACTCAATAACGACGCATCAAACTCACGAGCTTACCTTGAATGCGCACGCGATCAGGGCCAAGCACACGCGTCTCATAAGCGGGGTTCGCCGCTTCAAGCGCAATGGAAGACCCGCGCCGCCGCAAACGCTTCAAGGTGGCTTCTTCATCGTCGATCAGCGCCACGATAATATCGCCCGTATCGGCTGAATCCTGCCGCTTGATGATGACGGTGTCGCCATCCTGAATGCCGGCTTCGATCATCGAGTCACCGCGCACTTCCAGCGCGTAATGATCGCCTGAGCCCAACATATCCGGCGGCATGCCAATCGTGTGCGAGCGTGATTGAATGGCTTCAATCGGCGTGCCCGCCGCAATGCGGCCCATAACGGGAATAGAGACATAAGGCGGCGCATCATTGGCAGGCGAGGGCCGGACACGGCCCAAATCGCCCTCGATCACGCTCGGGTTGAATTTGCCACGCGGGGCATGGTTTGGCACCGCCTGTTCCGGCAATTTGATGACTTCGATGGCGCGCGCGCGATTGGCAAGGCGGCGAATAAACCCGCGCTCTTCCAGCGCCGTGATCAGGCGGTGAATGCCCGACTTTGATTTGAGATCAAGCGCCTCTTTCATTTCGTCGAAAGACGGCGGAACGCCTTCGGCAGCAAGCCGGTCCTGAATATAGCGCAGAAGCTCAATCTGTTTACGGGTCAACATGGGGCAGGGCACTCCGAAATGATCAAGAACCGCCGAACACTCTTCGAATCGGCTTCATCCCCACTCTTGCCGAAAAGCGGAAACAAAAGATGAACAAGGCTAACTGTTCTACTTCTGTTCCGCAAGAGGGTTCTTGCGATTTTTTTATATCAAAGTCGAATGATCCGACACGCCGTACCCGCTTCTTGCGCAGCGGCGTTGGGTGGGCGGATGACAAGCGCGCCGGCTTCGGCCATCACGCGGATCATGGAGGAATCTTGCACCTCATAAGGCGTGGCGACGGGAAGCCCGTTCGTCCCCGCGCTCAAGGCGGCGCGCAGATAATCCTGCCTTTTGTCATTCACGCGCACGGCACATCCTAATAGAGCCGGCTCGGACACATCAGCGCCTGCTTGCGCATCGCCTTGCATCGCGTGAATGAGCGGCATCAGAAAGAGCCTTGCACAAACATAGGATGACACCGGATTGCCCGGCAGACCGAGTATCGCCATCCGCCCCAAACGGCCATGGATCAACGGTTTGCCCGGCCGCATCGCGATGCGCCAGAAGGCGAGTTCCATGCCGCGGCGCGCGAGCACGGATTGCACAAGATCATGATCGCCCACGCTAGCGCCGCCGAGCGTTACAAGCACATCCGCATCTTGCTGTTCAGCCGCAATGATCCCGCGTTCGAGGGATAAAAAACTATCGCCCGCAATACCTAGTTGAAGCGCTTCTCCGCCCGCGCGCGCCACAAGTGCCGCAGCGGTCAGATGATTGCTTGCCACAATCTGATCCGACCCGGCCGCATGGCCCGGTTCCACCAATTCGTCACCGGTCGCGAGAATGGCAACTTTCGGCTTGCGCGCGACACGCACATGCCCATGGCCCATGGCGGCCGCAAGCGCGAGCGTGCGTTCATTGAGCCGCACGCCGCTTGAGATCAATTCATCGCCTTTTAAAAAATCGAGTCCCGTCTTGCGAATGTGACGCCCCGGTGTTTCAGGCTCTGTAACAATCACATCATCGCCGTCGCGCGTGGCGTGCTCTTGTAACAGGATTGTGTCTGCACCTTCCGGCACCGGTGCGCCTGTGAAAATACGCACCGCCTCGTGAGCGCCAAGCGGATGAGGATAACGATGCCCCGCAGCACTTTCGCCGATCACGCGTAAACGCGCGCCGCTCTTGGCAATGTCAACGCCACGCACCGCATAACCATCCATTGCAGAGGCATTAAAGGGCGGTTGCGTCCGCAAAGCGGTGATTGGTTGTGCGAGCGTGCGACCAAAGGCTTGATCAATGGCGACGGTTTCGACGCCGAGCGCTTGCGCGGATTGAAGAACGCGGTCAAGGGCCTCTTCAACGCTGATCAGCGCCATCATTCACTCCGCCCGATAATCGCCGCTCTTGCCGCCCGATTTTTCAAGAAGGCGAATGGACTCAATCCGCATGCCGCGGTCGGCCGCTTTCACCATGTCATAGATCGTCAGACACGCAACTGAAACGGCCGTGAGCGCTTCCATCTCAACGCCGGTCTGGCCCGAGAGTTTCGCAGTCGCGCGCACACGCACGCCCGGCAATTTATCATCAAGCGTCAGGTCGACCGCGATTTTGGTAAGCAGGAGCGGATGACACAGCGGGATAAGCTCATGCGTCTTCTTCGCCGCCATAATGCCGGCAATGCGTGCTGTTCCGAGCACATCGCCTTTTTTGGCATTGCCCGATTGAATGAGCGCGAGGGTTTCTGGTGCCATCACGACTGCGCCTTCAGCCACAGCCACGCGAATGGTCATGTCTTTATCAGACACATCCACCATGGATGCCGCGCCGGTTGCATCAAGATGCGTGAGCTTGGTCATGGCGCATCTCCAAACAACAGCGCATGGGTTGCGCGCGTCACATCCGTCTGCCGCATCAGGCTTTCGCCGACAAGCAGTGTATGAATAGCGGCTTGCGCCAGGCGTTTGACATCGTCATGGGTGAAAATACCGCTCTCACCGACAATGATCCGGTCTTTAGGAATCAAAGGCGCAAGTGTTTCCGAAACACTGAGCGACACATCGAAGGTGCGCAGATCACGATTGTTAATGCCCACCAATTTTGTGTTGAGCGGCAGAGCGCGCTCAAGTTCCTGCTGGTTATGCACTTCGACAAGCACATCCATCCCCAGATCATGAGCGGCATGTGTAAGATCACGCGCGGTTGCATCATCAACGCCCGCCATAATCACCAAAATGCAATCCGCACCCCAGGCGCGCGCTTCATAGACCTGATAGACATCATAGAGAAAATCTTTGCGCAAAGCGGGCAGGCGGGTTGCCGCGCGCGCCGATATCAAAAATTCGGGAGCGCCTTGAAAGGAGGGCGCGTCGGTCAAGACGGACAAACATGAGGCGCCGCCCGCTTCATAGGCTTTCGCCAAAAGCGGCGGATCAAAATCGGCACGAATTAGACCCTTTGAAGGGCTCGCTTTTTTGACTTCCGCAATCAGGGCCGGGCGCTTTTCATTCAGATGTGTTTCGATGGCGTACGCAAAACCGCGCGGCGTATCGGCAGAAGCGACCTGTGTTTTAAGCGCGCTCAACGGCAAGCGCGCTTTTGCGGCTTCGATTTCAACGCGCTTATAGGCTTCGATTTTTTTTAAGATATCAGCCATCACACATCACGCATTCGAGGCTTTGACGAGGCGTTCAAGCGTCGCTTTGGTCGCACCACGATCAATCGCGTGTTCGGCTTGTTTGACGCCGTCACGTATGGTCGATGCTTTCTCGGCGATCACCAAGGCCGCACCGGCATTAATGACCGCAATATCGCGATAGGCGATTTTTTCACCTGAGAGAACATCCATCAAGGCTTTCGCATTATGGGTTGCATCACCGCCTTTCAGCGCGTCCGGTGTTGCGCGTGACAGGCCTGCCTCTTCGGGCGTCAGAACAAAGTCCCGCATCACGCCGTTTTTCAGTTCGATTATTTTGGTCTCGGCCGTCGTTGTGATTTCATCGAGCCCATCGGTGCCATGAACCGCCCATACATGGGTGGAGCCGAGCGTGCTCAAGGTTTCAATCATCGGCTTCAACCATTGTTCTGAATAGGCACCCACAAGCTGACGCGTGACGCCGGCGGGATTGGAAAGCGGTCCCAGTAGATTGAAAATCGTGCGCGTTCCCAGTTCAACCCGCACAGGACCGACATGGCGCATGGCCGCATGATGCGTGGGCGCAAACATAAATCCCACACCCGCATCCGTGATGCAGCGCTCGACACCCTCCGCGTCAAGTCCCACCTTCACACCGAGCGCGGTAAGAATATCCGCAGCACCCGATTTTGATGACAAAGCGCGATTGCCATGTTTCGCAACCGGCACACCACAGCTTGCGACAATCAAAGAGGCAAGCGTTGAAACATTATAGCTTCCCGAATTGTCACCACCGGTGCCGACCAGATCCATTGCTGTCGCAGGCGCAGACACACGCAGCATCTTGGCACGCATCGCGGCCACAGCGCCGGTAATTTCATCAACTGTTTCACCACGCACACGCAACGCCATGAGAAACGCGCCGATCTGCGCCGGAGTGGCCGCACCCGAGAGCATTTGATCAAATGCCTCTTCGGCTTTCGCGCGCGAAAGCGTTTCACCCCCTGCCAGAGTCGCAATGACGGGTTTCATCGCATCCATCAGTGCGGTCCTCTTTTGCGGGATGTTGTGTTCCACGTTTGCGCAAGGTCGAGAAAATTCTTCAACAAGACGAGACCATGTTCGGAGGCGATGCTTTCGGGATGGAACTGAACGCCATGCACGGGATAGGTCTTGTGCGAGAGCGCCATGATCAATCCGTCATCGGTTTCTGCCGTCACATCCAACGCATCAGGGCAGGTCTGGCGATCAACAATCAGCGAATGATACCGTGTCGCTTTGAACGAACCGTTTATGCCGCGAAATATCGTGCGGCCTTCGTGGTGTACGCTCGATATTTTCCCGTGCATCGGCAAGGGCGCGCGGATCACATCGCCACCAAAGGCCTGTCCCATCGCCTGCATGCCCAGACAAACGCCAAAAATCGGGATCGACTGTCCGGCCTTTTTCAACACGTCGAGACAAATGCCCGCTTCATTCGGCGTGCAAGGTCCGGGCGAGAGCACAATCGCATCGGGATCGGACGCGATTAACGCGTCCGTCGTGATCTCGTCATTGCGCACCACGGTTACATCCGCACCCAATTTTCCCAGATCATGGAACAGGTTGAAGGTGAAACTGTCGTAATTGTCGACAAGGGTGATGCGGGTCATAACGTTCGGGTCCAGCGCTCAGCGGCCTCGGGTTTTCGACCATTCGAGCGGGTGTCGTCAAGCAGAATGGCTGGGAAACGGGCTCTAACAACCGCTCATAGGCCATTTCTGAACATTTAAGAGGGGCACGCGCGTGGTTTGAAGCGCTCGACAGCCTCAAAAAATCTAACTAGGATTTCAAATAGTAGGTTTGGAGCGTTTTGAGCGTGTCTCGCATATATCTCATTGTTTTGGCACTTTTAGGCTTTTTGCCCGGTTATGCCTTCGCCAAGGGCCCGATCGTGCCCCTTCAATTGGGTAATTGGTCCGGGGGCTCCTATACCGATGATAATACCGGAAATTTCAGCCATTGCGTCGCGCAGGCGAAATATGTGTCGGGTCAATACCTCCTTGTGAGCGTCTTCCCCGACGGTTCTTGGGGCTTGGGCTTTGCCGAACCGAACTGGACGCTGACCATCGGATCACGTTTTTCGGTTCAGATCTATTTTGATAAATTTGGCCCCTTTGACGTCAGCGGCACGGCACGTACAACGTCAATGATCTTTGTACAATTCCCGAACTCAACAGAGATCAAGAATGCATTTCGGAATGGTTCAGTCCTTTATGTGAACATTGCCGATAAGAGATTTAACTTTGCGCTGACAAATACCCAATCCTTATTGCCAACACTTTATTCCTGTGTTGCCCAGGCAATGGGTACAGCGTCTGATGACGGATCGGTCGATACAACGCCAAAGTCAAAAATGCCGCCACCGACCGCAAAGCCAAATTCCGAAATCGAAGCGGCGCGTAACCGTATGACCGAACAGCTTGGCAAGGAATATTCGGACTGTATCGACAATGAGATGAAAACGGACGTTCCCTATTCCACAGAGGGCGCAGAAACTTTGGCACAGGTCGTAATTACGAAATGCGATCATATCGCCGCAAAATTTGTTGAAACTTGGATTGTTCTTTTTGAACTGTCACGCAGCGAGGCTGAACGCATCATAAATACGGCGCTTGAAAAACGTAAAAAAATAATTCTTGCGGATATAGTTTCATTTCGTGCGGCTTTGAACAAAGCCATCATCAATACGCCTTCAGAAAAGCCGGCTGATAAAAAGGCTCCCGAAACCGGGCTTTGAAGGCAAAATAAAGTAAGCTTTATTGTCCGCGCTTACTGCGGGTTGCAAACCGCACCGCCTCATCAGCCGCGCGGAAGAGCGCTTTTGATTTATTGATACATTCTTGCTGTTCAGATTGCGGATTTGAATCGTAAACAATGCCTGCGCCCGCTTGCACATGCATTTTACCATCTTTCACAATGGCGGTGCGCAACACGATGCAGGTGTCCATTTCACCATTGGCGCCAAAATAACCGATGCATCCGCCATAAGGGCCGCGTTTGTCATGTTCGAGCTCGTCGATGATTTCCATCGCACGCACTTTGGGAGCGCCTGAAACGGTTCCGGCCGGAAAACCGGCACAGAGCGCATCGACCACGTCAAATTTATCGTCAAGTGTGCCTTCAACATTTGAAACAATATGCATGACATGGCTGTAGCGCTCGAGAAAAAACGAGCCCGTCACTTCAACGCTTCCCGTCTTTGCGACGCGACCCACATCATTGCGTCCAAGATCGAGCAGCATCAAATGTTCGGCGCACTCCTTCTCGTCGGCGATAAGTTCTTTACCGAGCGCGATATCTTCCGCTTCCGTTTTCCCGCGCGGACGGGTGCCGGCGATCGGACGAATGGTGACCTTGTCCTTGCGCACGCGCACCAGAATTTCCGGCGATGAACAGATAATTTGAAACCCGTCAAAATCGAGATAGCTCAAATAGGGCGAAGGATTAACGCGCCGCAAAGCGCGATAAAGCGAGAAGGGCGGGAGCGTGAAGGCCGCATCAAAGCGTTGGGATAAAACGACCTGAAAAATATCGCCGGCGCGAATATAATCTTTTGCACGCTCGACCATGCCGAGAAACTCGGCTTCCGTCGTGTTGGAGATGCCGTGTTCGATCGAGGCGAGATCAACGGGCGTCGGTAAGGCTGCGGGCATTTGTCCTTCAAGGGCAATGCTTGCGGCATCGATGCGTTCAAGCGCCATTTCGTAAGCAATTCGTGCCGATACACCCGGCTTCGGCCGCACCGGCGTCACCACTGTGATTTCATCTTTCACAGAGTCAAAAATCACCATCACGGTTGGGCGCGCGAGAATGGCGTCGGGCACACCGAGCGCATCGGCATTTGGCTGAGGCAAACGTTCCATTTGCCGCACCATGTCATAGCCGAGATAACCAAATATACCGGCCGACATCGGCGGCAGGCCTTCATCAAATTCTATCGCGCTTTCAGCCAGAACATCGCGCAAACTCGCAAGAGGAGGCTTGCCACAAGGCTCATAATGCGTGCGATCAAGAAGCGCGTTGCGGTTGATTTCGGCTTCTCCATCGCGACACCGCCAGATCAAATCTGGCTTCAAGCCGATGATCGAATAACGCCCGCGTGTGGCGCCCCCTTCAACGCTTTCAAGCAAGATCGCATTGCGTCGATCATCCGCGGTGAGTTTCAGATAGGCCGAGACCGGCGTCTCAAGATCGCCCACAAGCGTTGTGCGCACAAGCTGCGCCTCGCCATCCAGATAGCGTTGCTCGAAGCGCGAAAAATCAGGAGTGAGCGCCATAGAAATCCGTCAGTTCAAGCCCAAGGCGACTGCGCGAACATGGTCATTCACGCTCACACCCAGATCCTGTTGTGTTCGCAAAATGAACGCATTCGCATAATCATCCGAAAGCGCGCGTCGTGCTTCGTCGGCAAGACGGCCGGCCTCGGCAAGCGCCGTGGCTGAATCTTGCAGGGCGGCACTCTCAACCACGAGTATATCGCGCTCATCATTATTGGAGCCGATAGCGGATGCCGCATCCTTCACCGGAACGGTAAAGGCCGCCGCAATCGTGGCCGATGCGAGGCCCTCTATCGCTCCCTTGCGCTTCAGGCCTGTGGCCTGTTTCACGTCGCGCTGTAGTTCCGCACCGAGATCCTTGATCGATTTTCCGGCCTTTAACTGCGAAACCAGATCAGTGGCCTTGGCTTGCAACCGTTTGGCAAGATCATCTTCGCGCCACGCATTCAGCGCCTTGTCCTTGGCTTCGTCGAATTCACGATCACGCGGTTGCGTGATGCTGGCCACATCAAACCAGATATATCCGCCTGCGCGCGTGGCGATGGGCTCATTATCGACACCCACATCGGAAGCGAACACCGCCTTCATGAAATTGCCTTGGCCCTCAAGCGCGGGGATCGCCGTCCCGTCCGGCTGCAAACCCAGACGATCGGCCGCATCAACGCTCACGAGGGCGAGATTATTCTCTTTCGCAATCTCAGTGAGGGGTTTGGCTGCGGCCCGCTGATCTTCGATCTTGTCGTGAAGATCACGGATCGCGGTTTTCGCTTTGTCTTGAGCAAGTTTCACGCGGATGCTGTCGGCCACCTCGTCAAAGGCTTTTGTGGAGCCGGCGATCACATCGGTCACCGTCACAATCACAAAACCGAATTGCCCCTTGATGACATCGCTGGTCTTGTCTTTCTCCAGTGCAAAAGCTGCCTCCGCCACGGCCTTGTCGGCAAGCCCCCGCTTTTCAATCGTGCCGAGATCAGTATCCTCCGGCTTCAAAGAACGCTCCGTAACCAAAGCATCGAATGTGGTTCCGGCGGCAAGGCGTTCAGCTGCGGCTTTAGCATCGGCTTCCGTTTTAAACACGATTTGCCGTAAGGTCCGCTTTTCAGGCGTGGTGAAAATCGTGTCGCGGTCACTCTCATAGCGCGCTTTGGCTTCCTCATCGGTAATTTTCGAGGGGTCGCTTAGGCTTGCGGGGTCGAGCGCCACATAGCTGAATTTGCGATATTCCGGCGCGCGGAAATTCGCCTTGTTTTCCTCGAAATAGGCTTTGAGCGCCGCATCATCAGGCAGTGTCTCTGCACCCAATTGGTCTTTGCCAATGGTGATATAGGAAATCGAGCGCTCTTCATTGGTAAAGCGCGCCATCGCATCCGTCATCATTGTGGGCGGAACGGCGGGGCTCGATAGTCCCTGTATAATCTGCTGGCGCAAATCGACCGCGCGCTGGGCCGCAATGAAGCTGGCTTCCGTATAGCCGGAGGCGCGCAACGCTTCGTTGAAGCGTGCTTTGTCGAATTTACCGTCAGCGCCGATAAAATTCGGGTCGGTGAGAAGCGTCTTGGCAATCGCGTCATCCGAAATGCCGAGTTTCATCGCTTTGGCCTTGTCATCAAGCGCCGCATCGGCAATCAGCCGCCGCAACACTTCTTGGTCAAGACCGAATCCGATGGCTTGCTCCACGCTGATGGTCTGGCCATAGCGACGCGAGAGCGATTGCAGTTCCGCCTGGAAGCTCTGGCGATAGACCTGCGCATCGACATCGGTCTTGCCGACGGTTGCGACCGATTTCATGCCATAGCCGCGAAAAATATCGCCGATGCCCCACAGCGCAAAGCTGAAGATCAGGAATCCGAACAGGATCGTCATCAAAATCCGGCCGAACCAGCTCTGACCTGCCTTGCGAAGCCCGTCCATCATGATCAGTCACCCTGTATTATCTGTTACGCTATCTTGATCGGTCGATCCGTCTCGAACCGCAATCCAGCCGATCATCATAGGGACGAGGCGGCTGGGTCGCAATCCAGAGGGGTTTGCCAAAGCCTGTTTGGCGCGGAGATGCAAGCAAAAGAAGCATCGAAGCCGGTTTATTTCTTGCCCATCTTGTGTCTTTTAGGCGCAAACATCCTGATTTCATCCCACGGAGACCTGATCCAATGACCCGCTCTATCCGCCCCCTGATTGTTGGAAATTGGAAAATGAACGGTTTGACCGCCAGTTTGAACGAATTCAACGCGTTTGGGGCCGGAAATGACGCGGCTTTGCGTCGCGCGGTTGATTTGATGATCTGCCCGCCTGCGACCCTCCTTTTCGCGCTCGCTCATAGCGCGCCGGGCAAGGGGATTTCGATTGGCGCGCAAGATTGCCACGTCAAAGACAGCGGCGCACATACCGGCGATCTGTCGGCCGTGATGCTCGCCGATGCCGGGGCCAGCGCCGTTCTGGTTGGCCATTCCGAGCGCCGGGCTGATCACGGCGAGAACGACGCGATCGTCCGCGCCAAGGCGGAAGCGGCCTATCGGAATGGTCTGACCGCCATCGTCTGCGTAGGTGAGACGCGCGCGGAGCGCGAGGCGGGCAAGACTCTCTCCGTCATTCGCCGCCAGCTCAAGGGCTCGGTTCCTGAAATGATGACCGCGCATGATCTCGTGATCGGTTATGAACCCGTCTGGGCCATCGGTACGGGGCTCACCCCCACAGCAAAAGATGTCGAGGAGGTCCACGCGGCCATCCGCGCGGAGCTAAAAAAGATTATCGGCAAGGAGGAGGGCGCCCGCACCCGCATTCTCTATGGCGGATCGGTCAAGCCGACCAATGCCAAGGAATTGCTCGCCGTTGCCAATGTCGATGGGCTTCTTGTAGGCGGCGCGAGCCTCAAAGCCGAGGATTTCCTGACAATTGCCGGGTTCTATCGCTGAAATTGGGGTCGCTTGCGGCTAGAAAGGCCGCTCCCTATATGTTAGACGCGCATCCGAAAGCCGTTTGAGCGGCGCAAAGGTAGTCCTTCTTATGCAACAGGTCCTGATTGTTATTCATCTTCTGATCGTCGTCGCGCTCGTCGCGGTGATCCTCCTTCAGCGCTCGGAGCAGGGCGCGCTCAGCGGTTTGGGCGGCGGGGGCTCGGGCGGGCTTGGCGGTCTGATGTCGGGTCGCGGGCAGGCCAATTTGTTGACGCGCACCACAGCCATTCTGGCAGCGGCGTTTTTTGCGACAAGTCTCTTGCTGGCGATCATCGCGGGCAATTCCTCAGCGCCGAAATCGGTGATCGATCAGGCGACAACGGGTCAATCGGCCCCGGCGGCGGGTTCGGCCGCACCGGCGGCTCCGGCCTCCGGCGGCGTGCTCGATCAGTTGAAGCAGCTTGAAGGCCAGCCGAAGCCGGCTCAATAAGCGGCTTTGACAGACCAAATTCATCAGCCGGGCGGCTCACCGCCCGGTTTTTTGTTGGACGAAACGCAAAGTCCACATGTGAGATGTGGAAAGCCGCGTATCTAGCGACCTTTAGCTTTGTCGAATCGCGTTTGAGGACTTAGAAGGAAAACCCCATGGCACGGTATATTTTCATCACCGGTGGCGTGGTGTCTTCTTTGGGCAAAGGGCTTGCGTCGGCGGCTCTGGGTGCTCT